>CAYLYM010000010.1:0-21967 GCA_964387645.1 uncultured Calditrichaceae bacterium
TGCACTCATCAATAAGTTCACAAAGGATTTTGTGGTGCCGATTATGTACCTTCGCCAGAGTCGCTGCCTTGATGCATGGAGAGAGTTTTGGCACCTGTTGGGAGGTAATAAAGGCAGGTTCACTCTGTACATACTGTTTCAAATCGTCATGTCAATGGCCATAGGTACAATCCTAATGGCGGTAGCGTGTGTAACATGCTGTTGTGCGGCGTGTATCTTCGCAATCCCCTACATCGGCACGGTAGCACTTCTGCCGATATTTGTATTCAAAAGGTCGTATTCCTTGTATTACCTGGCCCAGTACGGCGGACACTATGACGTATTTATTCCTGTAGCGCCCATGCTGGAGCAAGCCCCTGCTGAACCAGAGGGTGAAGAACCGGTGCAATAAGTCTTGCTATAATCGCCGTCACGATCGACAACTCAAGGCCGAAATACGTGTTATGTATAATATCACCTTGCCATTTTCTTTGACTTCTTTGCTATCAGTTCGAGAACCAGTGCTTAAGACAATCTTTACCCTCCAACCTTTTTTTGTCTGAATATCTTTTTCAATTAAATGAACAGATAAATTTTCTGTATCATGGTAATAGTCCATCACTCTGGATTTTAATTCCTTTAAAGTTATATAATTACTTTTATCATTTCTTAGCAGTTGATATCCAATTTCCCAGATTGGTTTGTCTAATACATCCTTACATCTGAAACCAGTAATTCGTTCTAATCCTGGATTCCATTCAATAATCTTTCCTTCTTCGTCGGTCAAAACAATACCATCAGTAGATTGTTCAACAATATTGCGAAATTTTTCTTCACTTTTTTTTAGAGCTTCAACAGCACGCTTATGTTCGGTGATATCTCTACCAAAACCTACTGTACCAACAATTTTACCACCATCATATAAGGGATTGGAATTTATAGAGAAATGCAAAATTTCCCCTTTTTTACTTAATGCTCTCAATTCATAATTCATGGAGTTACCTTGCAATACATTCTGAAATGCCGCTTTTGCTTTTGGCAAATCTTCTGGATAGACATATTGAGTAAAATTTTTTCCCAATAGTTCATGAATTTTATAATCACTGATCTCTTCGACTCTCTTGTTAAAATAAGTAAAATTTCCATTCCGATCTAAAGTCCAGACAAGGTCATGCGCATTCGATATAATCGTCCGATAACGTTCTTCGCTTTCTCGTAAGGCAGTCTCAGCGCGATATCGCTGAAGGGCATTTCCTAATATCTCAGAAAATATTTTCAGAAGAGCAATATCCTCATCACGCCATTCACCAGGATGTTCAACATTGTCAAATCCAATAAATCCTTTTAATTGTCCATTAATTTGTAAAGGTAAGACAATAAGCGATTGAATATCTTGCGCCTCCAATATTTTTTTTTCGGTCTGGGCTTCTGGTGGTAAATTAGCTATGTCTCTAATATAAATAATTTGATCGTTTTTTAATTTTTTCATCCACCAAGGAAAAATATCGCAAGGTAAATCTCTTAAATTATCTATCTGAGGTGTAACTCCAGGAGCACACCATTCATGTGTATTGTCCATTCTTTTACAATCATCATCAAAAAGAAATAAATATGTACGACTGGCCTTACTGAACTGTCCCATTTCGCGCAATGAACTTTGAATCGCTTCGTCTAAATCGTACTCGCCAACAAATCTGGAAGATATGGTGGAAATCATTTTTTCAAAATCTAATCGTAACCTTAATACTTCTTCTGATTTCTTTCTCGCTGTAATATCTGTTACAATACCCAGAATGGCTTGTTTACCCTGGTAGTTAATTAATTTTGTAGTAATGATGGCTTCAATCCGCTCTCCATTTTTTCGGATTAAAGAATATTCATAAGGTTGTACTTCCTGTCCGTTTAAATGTTTTTGAAAATTTTCCCTGACCAAATCCTGATGTTCAGGTGCGAACAATGTTATAAAATTAAAATCGCTGGAATATAACTCTTCCCTGGAATATCCCATCATCTTTTCGCACATGGCATTCACGTAAACTATCCGACCGCCTTTAATGATAAAAATCATATTAGGAGACTGTTCTGCAAGGGTTCTAAACTTTTCTTCAGACTCAACAAGTACCTGTTCTGCTTTTTTTCGCTCAGAAATATCTTCCACAATACCTTGTAATCCCGTTACCTTTCCCATAGTATCAAAAACCGGATAAACATGTAACATACAATAAATCTCTTTATTCCAATGGGATTTATAAGGAATTTCTCCGCTATAATGTTTTCCTTTTTCAATACATTCCTTTATGATTCGAGAAACGCCTGCTTTTTTAAGGCGAGGATAAGTGAGCAAATTAATTTTTTTCGTTTCATCTTCAGAGGGTGAACCCAGGATTTTTAACAAGGCAGGATTAATGATTCTCAAATTTCCATTAGTATCTGCGGAAAAAATACCCAGAGGAGCATGTTCTATAAGAAATCGAAAACGTTCTTCGCTTTCCTTTAAAGCTTTTTCAATCCTGAACCGATCTGAATCATCCCGAAAAACACCAAAGGTGCCATTGAAATGTCCTTTTTCATTAAAGCTGGGAGTGGCTATCACATATAATTGGCGAGGTTCCCCATCCGCTCTAATAATTTCCACATAATAATTACTTCGTTTGCCTTGCCGACGAAGTAAAGTTTGTTCCCTAATTCTTCGAAAAGATTCCGGAGTAGTAAATTCACGCAAGTTTCGCCCAGTTAATTTCCCCGGCTCAACACCAAATATCTCCTCCGCAACCGAATTGCAAAATAAAATCTTTTCATCAGGGTCAAGAAAAGCAATTCCCTCTCCCTGTCTTTCGATAATCATGCCGTATTTCGTTTTACTGCCAGGGAATAAATTATTAAAATGTGATCGATCCCTCTCCTCTTTTTCTAACTTCTGAATTCGCTCTTTTAATATTTTAATTTCTTTTAAAAGTTGCTTCCTTGTCTTATAATACGTTTTCAACCCACTGCCCCTTATTTTAAATAACACCCCAAATAAAAAATTATTTATAATCGAAACCTTTTAATTACCCAAAGTAATTTCTACAATAATTACTTCCTAACATTTTAAAACCAGCTTTTTCCACACCGTCAATATTTCTTGCCATTATCTATAATCATTCAAACCACCGATATAATACTATAATACTCAATAATTTGAAAAAAATTGGTGATTTATATAAAAAATTATAAAAATAAAATTATATAAATATTTTATCTACTAATTGGGCCACCTCGCTATCTCTTTAAAACTAAATTCTTTAAAAAAAGCAAACATCTATAAATTGGCCTTTATATTAAGCCAGACTTTCCATTTTTCTAAATATAAGTAAAAAATTATTCTTTATTCAAAGAAGCGTCATTTATTCAATTAACTTTAGAAGTAATATTAGTTGATAACAACAAAAGCTAATTTTTCTTAAGTAAAATTGCTGGAATAATTATTTCAAAGGGGGAACCTCCACCGTGCAGATAACGAGGTTGGTTGTATTTTTTGCGGAAATTAAATTCAGGATTTTTAATGAAACCATGATCACTAAAAATGAGCACAAATGCTCTGTTCTTCAATTTCTGGAAATAACGTTCTAATTCATTCTGTAACCGAATAAGTACCTCATTACCAAATGTCACCAGATCATCCCGGGAAGTATGAATCTTTGCATCTACTGTATTAATTTTATATATCGAAAATCCCTTTACGATTTCAATTTCCTCATTCATCGACTGTCGATAATGTTCAACAGGTTCTTTAATCACCTGCGTCAAATTTAAAACATTTAGGGATGTTGTTAGTTTTTCTATCACTGTTTCCGTATTGGAAGGGAACACAGACCAAACCGCATATTCTTGAACAATTCTGATACGCGGGAAAAGATTATCTAAAAATCGCTTCTTTAGAATCTCAAACATATCCCACCGCAGACCATCGATAAGAACAAAGAAAAGATTTTCATCAGGTTGAGCTCGGATTATAGTGGGTAAGAGACGTGTAATAGAGAGGGGTGATTGATTCCGTTCTATAATTTCTGCAGAAAGTACAGGAAATACCGATTGAAAATTTTCACTGAACTGATGGTATTGAGTTTCTACTTCTGTGAGAATTTCATAAAGGTAAGATCGTAAATCGAATAATTTTAAATAAACTAGCAGTTGATCTAATAGGTAAGGTATGGCATAAATACCTTTGAGATATTCCTGGTTCCACCAAATAGCTTTTTTTTCGGAAAGATCACCCCTATTACAGCGATGAAGCTTCTTTTGCAAAAGAAATAATTGTGGTATCAATTCCAAAAGATGAGAGGCGCTTTTATTATAAGCATTTTCGCTTTTGCGAAAAATGAGTTGGGGATCAAACTGCTTGGCAGTAGGTTGATGATAAATGGCAATTTTGAGAGCTTTTTCTAAAGCATATCGCAAAACTGAAACAAAATGTTGTTCTCTGTTTACAAATTCAACCAGTTGTTCGTACTCTAAACTTCCGTAAGTTTGATCGAACCAATCCAAAAGAATTTGTTCATCTGGTTCTCCGAATTCCTGCACTGGAATGGTTTTCAATAACTCCCCAATTTCCTTCTCAAAATCTTCCAGATCCTCCTGGGCGATATTTAAATTAAGCAATTCTATCAGATTATGAATACTTAATCTATGTTCGCTAATCCAGGTAGCAGCGATCAGAAAATGACGCCAATCATCTTCATTCCAATCCGGGAAAAGGTTGAAAAGATACGGTGAATTCTGAGAGATTTTCTTTTTTAGATAACTTTTCTCAACAGGTTTACGCTCCAGTAAGCGAACAAAAGTTTCTTTCTTCCCCCTGGATATCTTATCTAAATAATTTAACAGATACTGACGAAACTGACTGATTTCTACTGTCCTATTCAAAAATTTTCCAGCCAGATCCTCAAGGGTGATTTCGTGAACCACTATTTCATTTTCTAATGCCTCTTTCAAAATCTTCAAATTGGATGCACTTACCCAAGCTGAAAATTCATTAGCATTCTTTAATTGAAGAAAAGATTCAATCGCCTGCTGTTTTTCCGTTTGTTTTAATTTTTTAGTTGTCTCTATAAACTCTTTCAGTCGATTTATAATAGAGGGCGATTGAAGAATTTTGAAATAAGCCTCAATTCCTTCTTGAATGCGTTTCATAAAATCGGATAGTACCTGCCGCCGTGTCGTTTTATCGCCCAGATGAAACTCACAAGCACAAACTGGTTGTATTTTCAAAATTTCTGTAGTTAAACGCTCACAAATATTTTCGCTGATTTCGTTTAATTCTGCTTCAATTTGGAAAGCAGAAGGCGATACATCAATACTTCGCAAAGTTGATAGACGACGAAGCAATTGATATGCCTGCGAATGGCGTACCTGATGGATCCATTGAAAAGCCTCAGAACCCTTCTGCTGTTGATGTTCTAATAAGTATTGAGAAATATATTCTTTTTGGAAATGCTGAAACAAATCTATGAGTCTGGGGAATTCTTCAGAAAATACCAGATTTTCCTGACCCAATAATTGAAGTAATTCATCTTGCATCTGCTGTAACTGAAGATATTCAGCTCCCTTCGGAATAATCATGTCAGGGTGATTTAAATAATCATATATCTTTGCATAAGCATTTTTGTATTCATAAAAAAAACGAGAAATCTGCTGGAGGTTGTGGTAGGATTCACTAAAGAGCGGGGACATTTCCAGCACATCGGTCAGTTGCTGTAAGCTTTCTTTTGAATTTCTACCTAATTTGATCTTATCTAATACTTGACGAACAAATTCAAGGTGATGTTTAAATGATTCAAATGGTAATTGCTTAAATTGAGGTTGGCTTTGCGATTCCGAAATCTGCCGCTCGAGAAAAGAAATGGTTTCGTATATGTGAGCCACATTTTCTCGAACCTGCTGGTAAATCTTCTCCTGTAATTGTAATGAAAATTTTTGCTGTTTCAATTTTTCATCGATAAAAGGAACATCCTTCAGCCTGATAATCGTTCTTTCATCCAATACTTCACCTTTGCCCACCTGATCAATTTGATGCAGGTTGTAGGCGGTAATTTTTTCCAGAGAAATCTTCTTACCATTTACAAAAGGAATCACATTACCGGAGAAGATCATAGCAAGGAAAAGAAAATTAAATTGGATCCTGGATAAACCATAGGGGCTATGATGTGAACGGATGTAAAGATACTTTACTTCTACCGGCTGTTCTTCGACAAAATCCATAAAGTATTGAACCAGGGGAGAATGCCGGGAATCCACCCGGAGTTGAATGTTACTACCTGCCCTGGCCAGAAGACCCAAAGGTTTAAGATAGCTTTCCAATATCGCCCTTAAACCACTATCTATCGTTTCTAATGAAACACTTCCTGGTTTGAAGAATTTTTGGATAGCGTCATTTAAACGTCCCGGACTGTAAACAGCACTATAAGGCGCAATATCCAGGTGTTTGGGGAATCGACGGTGAAGTAAACGGTCAATCATCTGCTCCATCATCTTGGTAAACGGCAAAAGACCCAGTTGGTCAAATGTTTCTGGATAATCCCCTACCAAAAGCTCACCCTTGAGATAACTTTGTGCCAAAATTTCTTTAACTAAACGTTGTTCCTCCTGCAACCGCAAATGAAGGAACTCAAAAACTTTTCGTCCGGTTGGGCTGTGATCGTCTTTATATTTCTCTGAAAGTAGTTGAAGCGCATAAAATTCCCTCAGAGTTTTATGATCTTCAACATTCGAAGGAATCCATGTGATTGTATAGTCCAGCAGATTTAAATCAGCCAAAAATGGTCGGAGCTCATCTGCATAATGCTTCTTCTGAGTTAAGGCCTTTTCAGGTGAGGCAATAAGTATAAGAAAATCAACTTCGGCTTGATGAATTTGCGAAGCGATCTGTTGAAGTTGTTCATTCGGAATTTCCGACAAATTACCAAAGAGCCGCCAGCCATTTCGTGTGGTTTGCTGCCATAAGTATTCCTCCTGAACTGCCGGTTGTTCAATAAAGTTTTTCAATGGGAGGAAAGGTTCAGAAAAATTTTTTAAAATTCGCTGATAAATACGGTGATCCTCTTCCTCCAGACCAGCCAAAATGGATTCGATTTTGCGTTGGACAATGGCGTTTACATTGGCTTCCAGGTCAATCCGGTAAACATCCTGCATAAAATCTTCACTTTTTTCATAAGCCAAATAAGCGCCTTGCTGATAGAGTTTGCTGAGTAAATCTGCAATAAACTGATAATTGATCTCCGGATCGAGGTCGGTAATCCTGTGTAAAAGCATATCACCCAGATGTCGGATGGTTAAAACCGTCCGCCGCGGCGAGATAGCCGCTAAAATCAGTATTTTAATTAAACGAAGCGCTACTTGTTGTGGGGTTTTGTCGTCAAATACTTGAGGAACAAGTTTCTCAAAATAACGATAAACGATCTCTAAATAAGGATTCAATTCAAGCGTGTCTTTGATGCGAACCTGGAAGTGGTCGAATATATAATCTGGTGTGAGAAGATGTGTCGCAGGTTGGTCCAAAATACCAGCAATGCCACGACGTGGATCTCCACCAATCTGGTAATGGATGAAATCTACTACACCGCGATGTTGAGAAAAAAGGACTTTCAAACCATCCAGAAGCTCGATAGTTGCCGGATGTACCGGATAAATTTGCCGAAATTTCTCCCGGCTAATAGGAAAGCTCTGGAAAGAATTTTTTATTTCACGATAAATATTATCTATTTTTTTTTCAATATCTCGACCAGGTTTGTGTTTTATCAGACGCCGGCTGATAAGCTCTTCTACATGATGACTGCCCAAAAAGAGACGAACCGGATAACGATCTTTTATCTTATTAAATGTTTCCTGAGTTATTTCGCCAGTATCTTCAATCTTTTCCTGCAATGTAGAAATGATCCACAGTGGATGGGTAAAAGCGAATTCTCCCATATATTGCAAGAAACGGATTTCTTCATTAAAAGAGCGGCTATCTGGTTTGGAGCGAAGATATTCCGAGAGCTCATCGATTAGAATGATAATGCCCGCGGAATTTTTCAAGGCAGTATTCGCAAGCATCTTGCTAAACCGTTCTTTCCGTGGAGTCGCAAGATCCTTTTGGGCTAACAATCCAGTCTCTACTGCCTCGTTGGAAATAATTGTTTCTAGTAACTCGTTACTGGCATGTTCTACAAGTGAAATCTTCAATACCGAAAATCTTTCGTTTGACAAATGAGACTGGTATTCCAGAAAATGTTTTTCCTGGTTGATCAATACCTGCCAATAAGAGGGATCCTCAAAAATGGAAGCCAGAACGGTGAGAAAATGAGATTTCCCGGAACCAAAATTTCCTTCAATGAATATCCCCTGCCCCTTTTTTTCAGCAATGGCTCGAAAAATAACCGCCAGGTTTTTTCCTACTTCCTCTGTAATGATAAAATTTTCTAAAAGCATATCCCTGATTTGGGGATCTTGTAAATCTGAAAGTTGAACCACTGTTTTTATGGCAGGCAGCTCAATCAGGTCTTTTATTTTTAGGTGTTGATTAATCATTGCAAAATATTAATAATTTCAATAATTTAACAAGTAAAGATAAAAAAAACCAAACTTTGAACAAGAAAACTTTAGTGTAAACGGTAAATCATTAAATTAATATAATCATCTTTAATGTAAAAAAATTAAAAACTTTCTTTAAAGTTTCTTTTATACTCGTAATCATAAAAAAAATGATTAATTTCTTAAAATATTTAAAACTTCTAAAAGTAACATTAAAGTATAAAAAATTTATATTTAAACATAATATATTAACAAAATTATTAAAATTGAAATAAAACATACATCTTAATTCAAAAGACAATTTTTTAAAAAGGTAAAAAAATTTGGTGGATTGCATTTTCCCATGATTGTATATTAAATCAAGGAGGAGGCCGTTAAAATGAATTTATTAAAATTTTTTATGGTTATATAAAATGATGTAGTAATAAAATTTAGAAATGTAATGAAAAATCTACTTCGAATTTACTCAATACTTTTATCTTTTTCTCTTTTAATAAACTTTTCGTATAGTCAGAGTTTTTATTTTGGCCGAAATAAAGTTCAATATACCAATTTTAATTGGCATATTCTCAAAACTGATCATTTTGACATCTATTACTACCCAGAGATGGAGGAACTGGCTGAACATGGTGCGTATTTTGCAGAAGAAAGTTATAAATATCTGGAGAACAAATTTAACTTCACCATAACTCATCGAATACCTCTCATTTTTTATAGCTCTCATTTGCACTTTCAACAGACCAATGTAACACCATCGTTTGTGCCCGAAGGTGTTGGGGGCTTTTTCGAGTTCTTTAAAGGCAGAGTGGTTATTCCTGGTGATGGGAGCATTAACCAATTCCGAAAGGTTATTTTTCACGAATTGGTTCACGTTTTCATGCACAGTAAAATTTACTTTGTCAACAAAGAACATTCTCGTTTTGAGGGTACTTATCCGCCTTTGTGGTTTACAGAAGGTCTGGCTGAATACTGGTCCAGCGGTTGGGATGCACAAGCTGAAATGGTAATTAAAGATGCTGTTTTGAATAATTACATCATACCACTTTCCGAAATGTGGCGAATAAATGGCACTTTTATGATGTACAAAGAAGGACAGGCTATTCTTCAATATATTGCTCAAAAATATGGAGAAGAAAAAATTCTCCAGATGATGGAACAAATTTGGAAATATGGTAAATTCTCACAGGTTTTTAAAGAAGTAATTGGTAAAACCTACCAAGAATTTGATGAGGAATGGCTTTATTACCTGAAAAAGCGCTATTATCCGCTATTGAAAGAGAATGATATGTCCAAAATGGTAACAAAAACGATTGTCCAAGAAGGTTATAACTTTAAACCATCGTATTATCGCGATCCTGCTGGCAATGAGAAGGTTGTATTTGTAGGTAACAGAACAGGCTATTCCAATATTTACATGACTGACTTAAAGCCGTTAGGATTGCAAGAAAAAGAAAAATTAAAAACACTAATCAAAGGAGAAAGAACTTCCGACTTTGAATCCTTCCATCTTTTTTCGAGCAAAATAGATGTAAGTAAAGAAGGGAACCTGGCTTTTTCGGCAAAAAGTGGCGAAACAGATGCCCTTTATATATTCAACATTCCAGAAAACCGAGTAATTCAGAAACTTCAATGGAATAATATTGTGGGCATTTCTTCTCCATCCTTTTCACCTGATGGTAAAACCATCGCATTTAGCGCCCTGGACATTAGCGGCAAAAAGGATCTCTTTATTCTTCATTGGAATTCAAATCAACTTATCCGACTAACCGATGATTACTATGAAGATAAGGCGCCCACTTTCTCGCCCGATGGTAAGAAATTAGTTTTTTCCTCCGACCGGACACAATTTGGTGAAAATTGGTATTACAATTTATTTATTTATGATCTGGAAACTGACCTGATCTATTATTTAACTTCTGGAGAATATCAGGACAACACACCCGTCTGGTCACCAGACGGTAAATATATTGCATTCACTTCCGACAGAGATTCCACGCTAAATTTGTGGATTGCAGATTTATCAGAAATTGAAGAATGGACACATGACAGTTATAAAAAGATTCGTCTTAAACAGATTTCCAAATTCATCAATGCTTCATTTGATCCAGAATGGGTAGACGAGAATCGTTTACTTTTTGCTGTTTATGAAAACAACAGGTTTCAAATCCGCTTGATGGAAAATGTGGTTGATAAAATAAATAATACAACACATTATCTGGCAAATTTCCCTCTCATTGGTCACCGGCAATGGAATTTTAAACGACTAACAGGAAGTAAAATATACTCCAAATTAGCATACAAAAAGAAATACAATTTAGATTTTGCTCAGTCCCAAGTTAGCCAGGATCCATTTTGGGGTACTACGGGTGGAGCGGTTTTTGCTTTCACTGATATGTTAGGCAATGACCAATATTATCTCCTTGTTTACAACAACTCAGAAACACGAAGCGATTTTTTGAAAAGCTTCAACCTGGCGGTAACCAAAGTTTCTTTGGAAAAAAGATTTAACTATTCATACGGTTTATTTAGATTTTCTGGACGATATTTCAATTTTAAAGATGGTTTTTTCTACGAAGATCGATGGGGTGGTTTTTTTAGTTTAAGTTATCCTTTCTCTCAATTCAAGCGCTTGGAATTTACCTCGAACCTAGCCTATTCCGATAAAGAAGTTTTTGGTGGGTATAGGCGTTTCGCAGTCCTTACTTCTAATTGGCTCTCGTATGTTTCCGACAATTCTATATGGTGGTATACGGGACCTATAGATGGTCATCGTTTTAACATCACCATTGGAAATACTTACGACCTGCGATGGTCTAATGTTAATTATTATACTTTTCTGATTGACTGGCGCCAGTATTTTCGACTGAAAGGAACGGTAACATACGCTTTTCGCATCCTTACTCTTTACAATGCCGGCAAAGAAACCCGGTGGTTTTATCTCGGCGGGAGCTGGGATTTAAGGGGCTATCGTAGATGGTCTATCCGCGGCGAAAAAATTGGACTGATTTCTCAAGAACTACGTTTCCCATTTATCGATTATCTAAATATCAAGTTTCCTATTGGCGTACTGGGATTTCGGGCTATCCGCGGCGCTCTCTTCCTTGACGCTGGAAATGCCTGGAATAAAAAATTCCAGGGTTTAATAGGAAGCATGGGCTTTGGTTTTAGAATGAATATATTCGGATTCCTGGTATTGCGCTTGGACATAGGAAAAACAACTGATTTTAAACGCTTTAACTCCAATTGGTTTACACAATTTTTCTTTGGATGGGATTTTTAATAATGCTAACAAAAACTTCCTTTAAAAAAATATATCTAAAAATTTTTTCATTAATATTCTTATGTCTATTTCACTTTCAGTGTGGTGGACTGGTAACACTAGATATACCACTGGAGGCATACCAAAATGCCAATGCGCTATGGTTACAACCTCAGAAAAATATTTTGCGACACAATTCAGTCAATTCTGATGTATTCCCTCCATACCGGATTTTATGGAAAAAAAAATATAAATCTGTTATTACTGACAATCCTCTGGCTGTTGATAAATTCCTTATTTTTACAGTACAGAGCGGAATGCTAGCATTAATAGATATTGAACAGGGTAAATTGTTGGGTGATGGGCATTTAGTTCCAGGAATGTTACACTCAGCTTTACTCCACAAAAACATTCTTTACTACTCTGCAAGTTTAGGCGAAGAAACCATTGGCGCTCTGGATATTACTACCCTCAAACATATTTGGAAAAAGAAATTACCGCATTTAAACACCACACCCACTTTATGGAATGATATACTCTTTGCCGGCGCCAACAATGGAAAATTCTATGCACTGGATGTGGTATCCGGTAAAATTCTTTGGGAATTCGATACTAAGGCGCCAATCTTCGGAAATCCATCCGTTTATCAAGACCACGTGTTTCTTACTAATGTTAAAGGAATACTTTTTTGCCTGGATGCCAAGAATGGAACAAAAATCTGGAAAAAAAAATTAAGTGAAAATATTTATGCAGGGCCGTTGGTCGCCGAAGATAAAATTATCATTGGTAGTACATCTGGAATTCTTTATGCCATAACAGTTGAGAATGGCACTATCGAATGGCAATTAAATACACGCGGATCCATTTACAGCAATGCTGCTTATCGCGAGGGAATTATCTATTGCGGTAACAATGCACATAAAATGTTAGCATTGGATATATACAATGGCAAAATAATCTGGGAATTTCAAACGGAAGGAATTAACAATAGTACACCACTTGTAGGACCAGAACTCCTTTATTTTGGCTCCTGGGATAAAAATTTTTATGTACTAAATAACAAAACTGGAGAGTTAATTCATAAGCAAGAATTCCCGCGACCCATCAAAAGTTCTCCAATTATCTATCGGAACCGGATTTTCATCCACGCTGCCAACGAGAGACTTTACTGCATGACCAACGAACAATTTGCGTTAAAAGAAGGACAAAAAAAATGAAAAAGATTTTCCTATATATTTTATTTTGTCTCTTCTCTTATGGCTGGAGTCAACAGGAAACAGCCCGGATTTCTATTTACTCTTCACCAGATCATGTCCAAATACGCTTGGATTCTGTTATCATTGGAAAAACGCCACTTATTCATATAGAAATTCCACCCGGAGAACATCGTCTGGAAGCCCTTTCCCCCTTCGATGGTTTGTGGAATATTGCAAACATTGTTAAAAAATTTTTAATTAAGGTGGGTGAAGATACTGTAATAAAAATTCGTTTCTCTCATCCAGTGAAAATCAATAGTATCCCTTTTCACGCCAGATTACTTCATAAAAACCGTTTCATAGGTTTTACGCCACTAACTTTGCCCTTTGAAGAAAATCGGGGCAAGGAATTCCTCCTCGAGAAAAAAGGATATCGAAATTTCCAGTTTATTTTAAATAAATCTGAACCTTACTTAATAACCCTTGAACCTTTAGAAATAAATACAAAAAAAACAGACGATGGTCCTTTTGTGTATACTTTATTCCACAAACAAATAAAAACAAAGTTCCTTCTTTTAACTGGAACAGTAGTGAGTCATTGGATGGCTTTTTATTTTAAAAATTTAGCAGATAAAAATTTCAAAAAATATCAAAAAACAGCTGATCCGACCTTGATTAGTAAATACTGGGACAACACACAAAGGTATGATCGATACTCAGATATTTCACTGGCAATTTCTTATGCGTTCTTAACTGGACTTATTTACACGGTTCTGTGGGATTGACAAATTTGAAATTTGCCTTGACAATTAAAGGCAAATTTATTAAAATTTGGTTGACCTGCAAAGGTCAAAAACCTCCCTCCCAACTCCGCAAGGGGCACGCGGGTGCCCCTTGTTTTTATATAAATACATTTGATTAAAACTATTAAAGATTTACTTTATTAATTTGGATTCGGTATATTAATATTTCCAGATTATAACTTTGTTTTTACACCTGGCCTTAATATTACCTTCAAGATTAATTACTTTAATATTATTTAGCCTTTCTTTATTAGCGCAAACTTGTAAGGATTTCAACTCGTTGCCTCTTTTAGAAAATCCAAATATCCAACACAACGGATATTTTATCATTTTCTTTGATTAATATGTATAAAAAAGAAATTATTATGTATAAAAATATTATTCTTAAGCTAAAAATTATATGGCGGGTTTAGATCAGGAAATTTTTAACAAACACTGAACAAGTATTCTCTCTGTCAGCGGAGAGGCTTATTTTCCGACAAATCGTCGCCTGGCCAGTCTTATTTTTATTTTAACATATGCTACAATCAAACCAGAATTATAAATCATTGAATAGTAATTGGCACACTCTTGGTCACACGTGTTTGAGCATTGAGATCTACTACTTCGATTGCTAATTTATATCGACCAGCATAACTGGGATCTAATTGAAAATTCAGATACATTTTTTCATCCCGGGTTTTTCCTGTGTAATCATAAGATGTACCAATTGTCCCTTTATCATGTCCTAACAGGTTCTTAAAAAAACCAGTGACTTTCTTTCCCGCACTAAGAGCACCAAATGGTTCTAAGGTACAACTCACCCGGAAATGGGTTTGCATTTGATCATCTCCAGCTAAATTGTAAATCTCAAAATATACACCAACTGTTGAACCACGTTCAAACGCAGAAAACATATGAGGATTATAAACAATATTTATTTTTGAGAATTTAGATTCCTTAGTTTTCGGCTTGATGGGATCAGAAACAATAATATCACTTAACATGAGATGATCAACATGGTAATCTACTGCTTGATATTTTCCTTTGTAAACTCCTCTTTTATTAGAAGTATTATCCTTTATTTGTATTTCCATGTTATAAACACCCGGCGGAATGGTAAACCTTTCCACATCTACAATAGACATTCCTTTCCATTCCAGCGGGCTGATATTGAGTTTAATATTATCTGTTCGATTTATTGAGCCATATTCATTCCATTTCTTATCATAAAAACCAATAAATTTAGTCAAATCCAGAATTCCTCCAGTTGAAGCCTTTTTTAACTCTGTTTGATATCCTTCTACCATGTAATAGACTTCCACAAGGGTTTTGCCATCCGGTGCCTTAAAGCTAACAAATTGATAAGGGAAGTTTAAAGGTGCTTCAATGTATTCATAATTCGTTGTTTCGGTGGTTAAACCAATTTTTGCGTATCTTTTATTTTCAGCCTTGACAATATTCGATACACGAGTAGTTTCTGAGCTTCGAGCTCGTGGCGAGATAAGCGGACTATAGGATGCTTGTTCAAGTTGCTGTAATTCCGGATCTAATTCATGCCTGTCGGCTATCACAAAAGGAATGGCTTCAATAATCCAACCCAGTGTCCCGCCATGCTTTTCAAAATGAAAAATCATTTCGGGCCGATTACCCTTCTTATAATACTTCCAGGAGACATTCATTGGAATCTGATTTCTTAAAGATTCTCCCGTTAAACGCTCACCTTTGGTCGGTTGAGGCACTCGAGAGGTCTCCTTTATCATTGGAGGAATATCGGTACCCGGTAGATCAAGATCACCGCGTTCTTCCCAGTGAGGTTGACCATCAGGGTCTTCAAAAATAGAAAATCCATGCAAAGAGGTTACTTTCAGATCCGGTTCACCATGACGGATGTAGATTAAACCCAGATCATCTATAATACGATTCTTGGGCAGAGCTTTAGGCCAGTAGCTTTGAGCCCAGAATTCATCGCCCATTACATTATATTGATAAAAAGGATGCTGTGTGGCATACACAAAGCGCATTGCGGCTGATTTAGGCTCATATCGCCGATAATGTTTTAACGCATATAAAAGTCGCTTGTAATGCTCTACAAGTCTTTCATTCTTTTTGGTCGCCAGGTTTGGATCGCGTGAACGCCAGAATCTATAATAGAAATTCCACACCTGATCAATAGGTGTAGCCTGAAGTTCATCATATTCATCATCATTCATAATGTAACATACATCATCAAAAATTGCCTTAGCATCTTTCTCATCTTTTATAGTATTTACCGCAGACCAATAATAATCCAGCGCCTCGTTTATTTCATCATATTCGAAATAAACCTTTGCCTGAAGTAAATAAATTCTTGATCGCGAAAAATCTGGATATTTATTTTTAATCGCCTCTAACGTGGCCAAACACATGGAATAATCTCGTAATCTAAAATAAGTGTTCGCAATAGCCAGATCATATTCAGGGTTCTCAGGAAAATGTTTTTTCAAATCTTTGAGTACTTCCAAAACCTTGCCTGGATTTGAATGCAGTAAAGTAGTTTCGAAAAAAGCTGAATAATATTCTTCATTTTCAGGTTCCAACTTTACTAACTCAGCGAAAGCTTCCATTGCAGGTCCAATTTGATGCAATTCTTCTTCAGTTTTGCCTAACTGATACCAAGCTTCTGCAAGAGAAGAATCTTTCGTGACAGCTTTTAGAAAATATTCTCTGGCATTTCTTAATTCATCTTTTCGGTTGAGAAGAACCATTCCCACACCATAATAAGCCGCACCAAAATCAGGATCAATCTCTATGGCTTTCTCAAATTGTTTCTTTGCTTCCCGACTACCTGGTTCTTTCTGGTTGTACACCATACCCAGACCATAATAAGCTTGAACAATTTTTTCATCCCTGTCTAATATATCTCTAAATTGTTTTTCGGCCTCATCAAGTCTATCATTTTGCAAGTAATCCATTCCCTGATCATACAATGGCTTCCACCAGGGAGTAGCTGAATCGCTAGCTAAAAGTATTTTAAAAATTAAGCTAAACAGGAATACCAAAATCCGAAAAGTAGTTCTGTTTGCGGGCATCACGAATATATCCTCCATTACCTATTTTCAAATTACCAATATATCTTAAGTTTAAACTTTTTTCAAACATGAAAATTTCCATGATGAATCAAAAAATTAAACCTATTTTGTTTGAATAACATTTTTAAGTTTGGAAATACTTATCGAGCACTTTTTTTATACCCTTTGAGAATGGAGTTCTTTTGCCAATACCCCTTTTCTCCAGTTCCGAAGAATCGAGGTGACAATTTTGTGGACGTGGTGCTTCGCATGAAGGATTAATATCGGCAATAAGATGATCGGAACGAACTCCTACAATATTGGCCATCAGTTTGACCATTTCGTACTTGGTAAATGATTCATCGCCCGACCAGTGAAAAGTGCCAGAAAACTCTGGATGGTTTAACTTGTACTCAATGATCTGGCGAATCACGGTAGCAACATCGTCCACCAATGTGGGATAACGAATGGCTTTATGGTCTATATGCACTGGTCTTTTCATTTTCAGGAATTTAGCCAGTATGGTCACTGCAGATTCTTCTATAAACTCCACATCTCCATAAAGTAACGGAAGCCGGAGGACACATGCGTCTTGCATTGTCCTCCACACGGCCTTTTCTCCGGCTAATTTGCTCTTACCGTAATAATTTATCGGATTAGGTGGTGAATCAGGACGATATGGTGGTTGAGTACCATCAAAAACATAATCGGTGGAAATAAAAATCATCCATGCACCCAATTCATTAGCAATTTTAGCCAGATTCTCAGTGGCACAGACATTCAAGGCATCAGTAGCTTGCGGATTCTTCTCGCTAACATCTGGACGCCTTTCGGCTGCTGCATGTATTATAAAACGTGGGTTTAGGTTCCTCAAAAACTCACCTACTTTTGCGCAATCGGTTAAATCAAGACGAACAAGAGGAGAACGTGATCTGCTATATGCAATGCCAGTTACTTTGAAAAAAGAATTATTAAAAAACTCTTTCCACAAAGCCCTTCCAAGCAAACCAGATGCACCAGTAATCAATAATCTCATACAAAAAACCACAATTATTTTATTAACATCAAATTATTTGAAATATTTACATAAAAGTTCCCTAATTTAAAAATTGATCTTTAAAAATCTTACTTTCTATCCACAATACCGAAAATATAATCAGATCTACATATTCAACCAAACTCTGAAGAATAAATTAAAGGAAAACGTTAAAAATTCTTTTCGAATCTGTTAAATAATACAATTTTTTATTATTCTAAGCGAAATTAAAGATTACCCAAAATATTATTCACCCCATTCTAAAAGAGAATTAAAAGTTCACTATTTCTTAAAATAAAAATATTTACTGAACATAATCCTGATACAGATTTTCAATTACATTTTTTTGCAATTCACCCTCATAAAATAGCATTCGATATTTCAACGTAAGCATACCGCCTACTGGTAAAGTAAAATCGAATCGATGTTTTTTTCTGGTAAAATCCCACATTCCGAAAGGATTGACAGAAAACAACCCATATCCTCTGGCGTGCCAGAAAGTGGGATGATTAATATTATCTACATGATCCATAATAACAATGGTCAGCGGTTCACCTGTTTGTAAAATACCTCGCAATGCTACCCAGGGTGATCGTTTTCCCCATACTCCTTGTTCCAATTCCTCACCATTCGCATTTAAATATCTGGCATTACCTGGAGAGATACGTGAATTCTGGCTTGCTAGATTCTTGCCTCTTTTTTCCTGCAAAGCGGGAGTTACTCGTATAGCAAACATTCCTTCTTTGGTATCAATCCAGGTCACTGGTTGATCTAAAGTTTTAAATCTTAAAATAAAGTCGATATAACGATAATTCCTCCCGGTACCAAAAATCATTGTTCGATCCTCTTTTAAGAAGGTCTTGTTTGCTGCGTGTGAAAACCAATCACATAAAGCATGAATAACCCCACTTTCTATTCCATCTTGAATTTCTACATTTTCTCGACAAATAATCCGACCAGCCGATTTTCCAAATCCACCGGGTAGCTCTCCAGGTTTGGAAATACCCCAAACATTGATGCTATCTTCTTCTCCATACTTTAAGAGACCATAGGTAAAAAATATACCCTGATGGTGGGGATGATCATGCCTTTCTTTAATGCGGTCTGTACGAAAAGGATAGTCTCGGGTGATGGGTGTGCCTTTACTCGTTAAAACAGGCCAGAGAACAGGCTTATTTAAATAAACTCCGTTTAATTCTTCTCCGAAATTCCAGGTAGTGAAATGCGTGCCATTCACATAAACCGCTATTTGATCAGGAGAAACTTGCTCAAACCGAACACCTTTTTCAGCCCAGAGAAAATTGATCAACATCAAAATTAAAATCCATATTAGAAGTGTTATTTTTTTCATTATTACCTCCGTTATTTTTTATTTATGTCTTTTGCTCCGAAAAACTTAGATCTTAAGTACTCTTCAAAAATCTTGTCTTCTAAAATATAATTACTGCTATATCGATTTTAAAGTTTTCCATTTTAAAATATGTTCAAATTGAAATGATTTATTTAAATTAACTAAGCACACATTTTTGTAGCCAATAAAAGAAGCCTTTAGGAAGGCATTTTCAAAAAAATATCAAAAAAAAAATAATTCGTCAAATAACTCATCTTTAGATACTCTCTAAAAAAATTTAAAGCAATCAAAGGGATTCTACATCGACAATAATGAAAACAAATGAGATTATTTTTCATACGTAAAATTCCAATACAGGTATGTATATTATAGAAAAAAAATAGGTTAATATACAAACAAATCCTGCTGGATAAATGATTGCCAGTTTAAAAGATGGAAACATTTTTAATACTTTAAATATATATATTTATCGCAACTTTTTCAAATGAAATAAAAATCATTTTAAAGGAAAGTCGTTAAAATTGCCTCCAATATTATCCCCATACATAAAAATTCCTACTAGAGTAATTTGACAAATACCAGAGTAAAACGCAAAATTTCATTGCCATTTTTGAAATTACTATCTTATTTTAAAGTTACTATTATTGATAAAAATTATGTGGGATTCCATTATGAAATATATTCAGATAGATATAAAAGAAATCATTGTAAACAAAAAATATAGCTACCATGTCGATCTTGATGTTCCCGTTCTTATTCAATCAGTAAAGTCGGTTGGAATCGTACAACCACTCTGGTGCATACCTGGTAAAAAATTTTTAATTATCGATGGACATCGGCGATACATCGCTGCAAAACAAGCCTGTTTAAAACAACTCCCCATATTTTCATTCGAACCTGTTGAATTAGAGGAAATTTTTTTAAAAGCGCTTCATACGCATTTAACTACACAAGGCTTGAGCATTGTTGAAAAACTAAAAGCTCTAAAAATTGCTTTAGACTCCTTTACTGAGAACGCTTTGGAAGAAGTAAAAAATCTGCTGGGATTTAATCACATTCCTGGAGTTGAATTCCTTGCTAAAACTATTCATCAACTGCCTGATTGGATGATAACTTATTTTCATGGGATCGAGGTCTCTTTACGGATGCTTTCTCGGCTCTTAAAATATTCTTTTGATGAGTATCAGCCATGGTTTCATCTTGCCACCAACCTTCATTTCAAAGGACCTGAACTTATGACACTTCTTGAGCAAGTACGGGATATTGGCTTAAGAGACCAAATTTCCGCAAAAGACCTGTTCATTAAACTGGAAATGGATCAACTTTTAAAAAGTCCATTCACCCCACAACAAAAATCACAAAAAGTAAAAAATATTGTAAAATCATTTCGTATGCCCGTATATCACCACATTGAGAAGCGATTACAGAATATATCACAAAATGTTAAAAAACAAATTCCAGGTCCCATCCAAATCTCATGGGATAAATCTTTAGAAAATCCTGGAATCATGCTCACATTATTTATATCTCATCCAAAAGATTACCCAACATTCGTGGACTCCTTAAATCAACCGGAGATACATAAAAAGATAGAAGAGATGTTACAAACCATAAGTCGTTTACCACAGGAGGCATAATGGAAAAACTTAATCGCAGAGATTTTTTAGGGAAAACATTCAAGTTAAGTGCAAGTATTGGCTTAGGAGCTGGGTTATTAAAACATGGCAATGCTACTTCCCTGAAAAGTTCGGTTAAACCTCCTCATCCAGTTGTCATAGCTAGTGCTAACGGGGAAAGAGCCACAGCCAAAGCCATGGAACTTTTAAAATCCGGGGCAGATCCTTTAGATGCCGTGATTGCCGGTGTGAATATTGTGGAGGATGACCCTGATGATATCACAGTTGGATATGGCGGTCTTCCTAATGAAGATGGTGTGGTTCAGTTGGATGCATCCGTTATGCATGGCCCCACCCATAACGCTGGGGCGGTGGCCGCACTGGAAGGGATTCGTAATCCATCCAAAGTAGCCAAACTAGTGATGGAACGAACCGACCACGTGCTGCTGGTAGGGAAAGGTGCCCAGGATTTTGCTCGAGCCCATGGATTTCAAGTGGAAAATTTACTTACCGAAAAATCACGTAAAATTTGGCTGTATTGGAAAGAAACATTGAATAAAAAAGATGATTGGTTCCCTCCGGCTGACGATGAAATCGGCGAAGAAATCAAAAAATATTTCAGATTAACAGGTACCATTAATTGTTGTGCAGTGGACGCAAATGGCGACCTAGCGGGCGTTACTACCACCAGTGGTCTTGCTTTCAAAATACCAGGACGTGTAGGAGACTCCCCAATAATTGGCGCAGGACTTTATGTAGATAACGAAGTTGGGGCCGCAGGTTCTACCGGTCGCGGCGAAGCTAACTTGAAAAATCTATCCTGTTTTTTGATAGTAGAATACATGCGGCAAGGAAAATCTCCCACTGAAGCCTGTATGGCGGTTTGCCAGCGCATCGCCGAACATACCCGTTTACCCTACCTACTGGATGAACAACACAATCCCAATTTTAATGTCACTTTCTACGCGGTAAACAAAGAAGGTGAATTCGGCGGCGCTTCCATACGAAAAGGAAAAAAGATGTGGGTGTACGATCAGAGAGGAAATCGATTAGTTGATCTTCCTTCTCTTTTCGATTAATTGACAAGTCTATTTTCGGTCAACTGGAAAATTACAAAGGGAATGCCATCCATTTGGCATTCCCTAAAA
>CAYLYM010000010.1:22067-57953 GCA_964387645.1 uncultured Calditrichaceae bacterium
AAATGAATTTATTCCTGAAATACTCGTAATTTACTCCGGTAAATCCAGACCATATTTGTCACTAATATCTAGCGGTGGCATAGGACCATCTAATGGTTTTGCTTCCTTCACATACCAATCGAACCAATCAATTGTTCGGTATAATACGTCAATTTTCCCCGGCTGCATCCTGTTGCCATGTCCTTCTCCTGGATATTGCACCAGACGCACCGCAGGATGATTGTTCATTTTCAAACGCCGGTAAAGTTCCAGGCTTTGCGAAGGATGCACACGCGTATCATCTTTGCCACCATAAATTAAAAATGCTTTCTTGCTCTGATGGGCATAATATATAGGACTCCGCTTTAAACTGAAATCCCACATTTCTTCTAGGGGCTTGCCCGAGTGTACATACAGCTCTTCATAGGGAATATCAGTAGTGCCGCGTTTACTAATGAGATCACTGATACCTACAAACATACACACAGCTTTTACCTTTTTAGTATAATAAGTACCAAACCAGACGGCTGCGAATTCACCGTAAGATCCCCCCATCAGCCCAACGCGATTTTTATCAGCAATACCCTTTTCTATCAGATAATCAATTCCATACGGTAATATCATGGGTAATTTGCTCTACCTTCTTTTCGGGATCAGTTTCATCCACATTCAGAAGATACAAATTACGATGTTTTAAATTCTCTTCAAAAAAGACAAATCCATAGCCTTTCTCTTCTAACGCTTTTTCTCGTTTTGTTTTAGGAGTTGTCGCCACATAAGCAATTTTTTTCCCGGAAGGATGCCAACGATACGCCAAAATACTGGTTTCGGAATTTGATATTTGTCGGGATTCTCCACCATCTACAGGTATTAACCAAATTTGGGTAGACTTGTTTTCTCCTCTCCGACTCAAGAATGAGATAGCTTTTCCATCAGGACGCCAGGCAATTGAATATACATTAACCTTACCAGTGATGAGGGGCCGCACTTCGCCAGTTTCAACTGAAACGAGATAGAGTTCACTATAGGAACCACCTGGTTTATCCGAAGCTTCTCGCGGAACACTTAAGGTATATGCGATCCATTTTCCATCCGGACTTATTTGACAACTGGTTACATATTTTAGAGTTAATAAATCTTCAGCAGTTAATACATTTTTAGCTGGTACAATATCTGTAAGCAAAAACAAACTGATAAAAAACAAATAAAAATAAAGTATGATTCGATTTCTTTTAGAAAGATCCATACTCTCCACCAATCTTGATTTGTCCATTTTATGTATACCTTCCTATTTTTTAGATTAGAGGTACCTATTAAGTTTCTTTATTTGATTGGCGAAATTAATTATAAATGTTTAAAACAATCCAGAAAATAATAATATTTTTAAGGAAACAGAATTCGTAAGTTTTAGTAAAAATCATTTTAACAAAAGGTAACTTATATTATTAAAATATCATTTCTTATTTAATTTATAATTTACATCGCAGAAAATTATTTAATTGAAAAATGTATTACAAATTCAAACTATAAAATTTTAAAAAATATTTTGTTTTAATCACCTTATGTGCTTATGTTATTAAGGCAATTAAGTAATTCGCTGCGGAGGTCTGGCATTCTGTTTTATTAGCCCTTCTTTTAAGATTGAATTCAAAAAAGAAGCTCATCTGCAGCGCTTTTAGTTTAATTAATATTTAAGAGGTGTTTTCATGGTTAGAGGTAAGGTCAAATGGTTTGATGAAAAAAAAGGTTACGGTTTCATCGAACAGGAATCCGGAGGGGATGTGTTCGTACACTTTACATCCATCGTCGGTGGAGGGTTTCGCACGTTGAATCAAGGTGATACGGTAGAATTTGAAATTGAAGAAAGTCCAAAAGGTTTGCAAGCAACTAATGTGCATAAAGCAGCGGAGTAAACACATCTCGAAAAAGCCCCGAAGTTAATTCGGGGCTTTTTTTAAATACCATATCTAATTTTTAGAAATTTTCATTTTACCCCAGGTGTGATTGTTTTAAAAAAAATTAGGTCAAAGATCGGCCACCATCAACCTTAATTGTTGTTCCGGTAATGTAATCACTTCCTTCTATGAGAAAACTCACTGCACTAGCAATATCCTCTGCAGATCCGATACATTTTAAAGGAGTACGCTTAATTAAAGCATTTTCTTCTTCTTCATCATGTTCTTCAGCTAATAACACGGTCCCCGGTGCTACAGCATTTACCATAACATGCGGAGCCAAGGCTTTAGCTAACCCTTTAGTTAAAGCAACAACTCCAGCTTTACTTACACAGTAAGGTATATAACTTGGCCAGATTGTATCAGCAGAAACATCTGTAATATTAATAATTTTTCCACTCCCTTTTCGAAACATCTCCTGGCCCATTATTTGACAACCCCAGAAAACTCCTTTTAAATTTATGTCCAGAAATTTATCCCAATCATCTTCCGAAATATCAAAAACAGGTGTTTTATAAAAAATTGCTGCATTATTCACCAAGACATCAATAGTACCCCATTTTTTTAAAATGTAACTTTTCCATTTTATCCAATCTTGTTTTTTACTAACATTGCCGTGTACTATAATAGCTTCTCCTCCATTATTCAAAATAGTCTGTAGAGTTTCTTTTGCTTCATTTTCTCTGGTATTATAATGGATTACAATGCGAGCTTTCTTTTCGGCTAAGGTCAATGCAATAGTTCGCCCAACCCGATGAGCGCTTCCTGTAATTAATATTACTTTTCCGGCAATCTCCATAGATTTCTCCCCTTTAAATTGGTCACTTATTGTTTGCAATATTTACAATATGCTACAGATTGTAGTATATATTTTAATAATTTGATTTTATCTTTAACCTCTTAATAATTTTGAACTAAAATGATTGGAAAAATAAATAATTATATCCAGAAAAGAATGCGCCTTGAACATCTCGATGAAATTTCGCTAACCAAAGCTGCTAAATGGTTAGATGAGGCTAACATCCTCAAAGACTCACGGACAAGCCCGGGTAATTCACTACGTCGCCACATCGCGAAAGGAAATATATTGGGCGCTTTCAAAAAAAACAATTATTTTTGGTACATCAAAAAAGATCCAAAATATAGTCCTATTTTAACCGCACAGGAGCTTTCACAGCTATTCAATCTAAAATGTCGGACAAGCTTGTATCGGAAAATCCATAAGGAAAACATTCCCTATCGTAGACACCAACAAAAAGGAATTTATTTTTTTGTCTCCGATTTATTACGTTGGGCTTTGGAAAGAAACAATACCGAATTTTTTGAGAAACTCCGTAGCAAATATACATCCATAGACACTACGTAATAGTATTTCTAATAATCAATTTTTCCAATAAAAAAATGTACGTTTAATCGTACTAAAAATTTGATACTGATCTAAAAACTCCTGGAGGATTACCATGCAACATTATTTTAAAATAACTATAGTAGCCTTTATTATCATCGGATTATTTTTAAGTATTAACTTATTGGCAAATGCAGTGGATGTTTCCAGTCAATTAAATTTAGTTTCTAAAGATATTCAAAAACTTTCGACATGGAGTCCAGTAGTTCCACCGCCTGTTCCGAAATATACCACCTGGAGTCCTGTAGTACCACCACCCATTCCAAGACTAACAACCTGGAGCCCTGTGGTACCACCTCCTGTTCCAAGACTATCCACCTGGAGTCCTGTGGTACCACCACCCGTTCCAAAACTATCCACCTGGAGTCCTGTGGTACCACCGCTCGTTCCAAGATTAGCAACCTGGAGCCCTGTAGTACCGCCTCCAATCCCTAAATTAGCAACTTGGAGCCCCGTGGTACCGCCCCCTGTTCCAAGATAAAGAAAAAGATTATTTTCAGTGTTTCTGTAAGATACATTAAATATTAAAAAAGAGTGTTGACTATTTCTTAGTTAACACTCTTTTTTTTCACCTAAATAATTATTAATTTTTGACGATTATTTTGACTATATAATATTTTTAAAAAAGAAAACTAATGATTTTTAAATTTTTTCGGAAATACTGGCTGTTTATTGTAACCTTCCTTACTTTTGACTACTTTCTATACCTACTTAAACTTAACGAAAGTTCTATTCTAACCTATATAAATCTTTACATCTATTTTTTACTATTTATTGTATTTCATGAAACACTAGGTAAAACAAAACTGAATAAAGATATTATTATTTTATTTTACGTTCTTTATGGTTATTTAACTATTTTTACTTCTTTTACTATTTTATTACGAGATATCCGTCCAATAGGATTTTTCAGTTGGTTATACTACGAAATAATTCTAAAATATATCATTCTAGTTATTTCTATTTATATAGCACTTTCTTCATTCAGATTTTTCATGAAAAATCAAAATCACAAACTACTTTTCTCTCTTTTTCTTGGTAGTCTGGCTATAGGTCTCAACTATTTTCAATTCATCATTTCTCCGTTATCTTTCAACGGAGTAAATTGGGCAGTCAGTAACTACGTTTCTATGGTTATTTCCATAATTGCTTTACTTATATTTTGGATTCGCTATTATAAAAAGCAAATTATACTTACTGAATATCTTAATCTGATTGTATTTCTGTTCACTTTATCAAATATTAGTGAAGCCCTTTATTTTATTGCTTTTCAAAATGGTTTTTCTATTTTTATAGATAGCCAAAAGTTTAATTTTCTTTTAAATTCTTTAATGTTGGCTATCTGGTTTGGTCGTCTTAAATATCTTCAATCGGAAATATCAATCGAAAATGAAAGATATTTGATTAATTTCCAGTATTTAAATGGCCTCGTTTCCAAACCAAAGCAAAGCATTCTTACCCAATCCATATTATCTATTTCTTCACATTTAATTTTTGGAGCCATATTTACCATTATCATTTTAATCTTAGGACTTTATTTGATTAACAAAATAACTTTCTACCTTTTACTGAACACAATATTTGTTCTCATTGCCGTAATTTTAGCATTATTTTTTAGCTTTAGTAGTATTAAAAGAGACTGGCATAATCAATTCGGTTTTCTATTTAAAAACAGCAAAAAGATATGAGCATTTTAAAAATATTTAAAACTAAAGAAAATAAAAAGCAGCAATCTTTTCAGCTTAGTAATCTAATCGATATCCTCCAAGATGGGATTTGCATTACGAACTTAAACGGAGAACTTATCTATTTAAACAAGGCTGCCTATTCAATGTTAGGCGTGGAAAGATCTGCCGACTTATCTACTATTAATTTTTTTAAGACTTTCATTAGTGAGAGTGAACAGGTCTCTTATTTAAAACAACAAATATATCAAAAAGGTCTTGTTAGAAATTACGAATTAGAGCTTCAGAGAATTGGTGATGGAATAGTCGATGTGATTCTGACGCTAAACATTATTGGCGACTTTCGACAGCAAACCATAGGTTTATTATTTTTATTAAAAGATGTAACCGAATTAAAAAAAATTCAGCACCAACTTTTACAGAGCCAGAAGTTAGAAAGTATTGGTTTAATGGCTTCTGGGATAGCCCACGACTTTAATAATATACTTGCGGCAATTATCCCAAATGCAGAATTGATTAAATATTCATTAGATAAATCCGATGAAAATTACAAACGGGCTGAAATTATTGAAAAATCTGCTCAAAGGGCTTCAGATATCGCAAGTAGGCTTTTAACTTTTACGCGACATAAAGAACAAAAATTTGAATCACTTTTAAATTTAAATCAAATTGTTATCGATAGTCTGGAATTGCTAGAACATAGCATTCCCGACAATATTAAAATTCATAGTCAACTTGATCCTCATCTATTTCAGATCAGAGGGGATGATACACAGATACAACAAATCATTATGAACTTGATAATAAATGCATGTGATGCAATGCCCAATGGCGGAACTATTCTTGTAAAAACAGAAAATTTTAAAATCGAGAACATTTATCAAATTGGCTCCTTAGACCCTGGAAATTACGTTAAACTTACCATAAAAGATTCTGGGGTCGGGATTCCAATGGAGATATTACCGAAAATATTTGATCCATTTTTTACCACCAAAGAAATTGGAAAAGGCACAGGGCTTGGTTTATCTATGGTTTATGGTATAGTAAAATCTTTAAAGGGTCACATCGATGTATCGAGTAAGTTAAATCAGGGCACACAATTTGAAATCTATATACCAGCAGATGTTAAACCTCAAAAAACTTTTGAAGATAAAAAGGATGCAGAAATTACTCCAAATAATTTACACTTATTAATAGTTGATGACGAAGATTACGTGCTAAATATTCTTGGAGATATATTGGAATTCCTTGGATATAAAGTTACAAAGGTTGGCTCTGGAAGAGAAGCAGTTGCATTTTTTAAAAAATATCATTCGGAAATTGATTATGTTATCGTAGACTTAAAAATGCCTAAAATGGATGGAAGAGTCACTTCAGCAGTTTTGCGAAAAATTGATCCGAATGTAAAACTCATATACACAAGCGGTTTTGATGATAGCCCGATATCTGAAGAAGATATGAAAGGGGTAAAAGGATTTTTAAAGAAACCTTACAGTATTAACCAGGTTTCTAAATCATTGGGGGAAATTTTAGCCAAGTAACATCTAAAGGGGGTAGATAATTTAAATGTATTGTAAATTTTTGCCCTCTATTTAAGATTTGTAATACTTTATTATAAAATTAAAAATAGTATGATTATTTTTTAACATTTTCATGAATATTTGGAAAAACCAAATGAACACATTTTTCAAAAAATCCAGCTTTAAGTTTAATATAAATCAGAATAAAATAAAAATATTTGGTTAAAGCATTGTTAAGAAATCTAAAAATATATCAGAAACTCTGGGTATTAACCACGTTCATTATTCTTCTCATATCTTCAGGATTTTATTTTTATTTCACTTCAAAGATCAAAGATCAATTTATTGAAGGTTTTGAAAATAAAGCTATGTCCCTGGTTCAAACGGTGGCAGCAAATCTCGGTTCGGGTTTGTTTTATAATGATAATCAATTTCTCCGTAATATTCTCTCTGGATTAGAAAATGATCCAGATGTATCTTTTATTTATGTGGCTGATAAAAATGATTCTATACGATATGGCTATCGACATCACTCCAATATGAAACTTATTCTATCGATATTAAATTCAAACTCGATCAATATTTATTCTCCAGACTTTTTCATATTTAAACAGAGCATTTTTTATCATGATGAATACCAGGGTAATATTGTTGTTGGTTTTAGTTTAAATTGGGTAAAAAAGAATATTTCGGATCAAACACGGCATTTACTATTTATTAGCCTTTCGTTAACTATACTACTCATTATAATTTCTTATATATTAGCCAGAGCCATTTCCAAACCATTCAAAGATGCTGCAGAGACGATTAATAAATATTCAGAGAAAACAGATATTTTAAAATTAAGGCTTCCGGTAAAAGGAAAAGACGAGTTTTCGCAATTAGCTCAATCTCTCAACCAATTAGCAGAGAGTTTAGAAAAAAATATCAAAGAATTAAACAACTCAAAAAAGTATCTGGAAACTCTTTTCCAACTCGGTCCTATTCCGATTGTCATTGCCGACACTATGGGACAAATCGAAGGCGCTAATGAAAGTGCTTCTCATTTCTTCGAAATTGAAGTTGAAGTCCTAAAAAAAATGAATCTTGACCGCTTTTTTCAGCAAGATGATTTAAATGCCATTTACAACAGAATCATACAAGATTCCCAGGAAATACGTGGATATGTTACAACAATAAAAATGATTGATGGTACGAAAAAAGTTGTTGAATTGAATATTTCAAGTCATCAGGATGAATATGACTATATTAAAAACATTATTATTGCAATAATAGATATTACCGAGAAAATTCAAATACAAAGAGAAATACTCATAAATCAAAGTAAATTGCAAAGAATTAATGCAGAATTGGGCCAAAAGACAAAGGAAGCTCAACGATTAAGCGCCTGGAATAAAAGAAATGCGTACAATCTTTCACGGCTAATACATAGCAGTCAGCAAATGATGCGGGCTAATCAACCTAAAGAAATTATGAAAGAGATGATAATAAATGGGATGGATTTATTAGAAGCAGACGAGTGTGCCATTTATTTTTGGGATTCGAAAACAAAAAAGTTAATCCCTTCTATGACATCTCCCGAACAGATGCTTAATCGGTTAATTCCTGCAACAGGCGAAGAGAAAAATTTTTTATGGGAAACATACAAAAAAAATGAATCTTTTGTCAGAAATTCTGATGAATTAATCATTACAGACTATCACATACTGGGATTGCCTGAGGGCAAACTTTTTACTCTTGTTTCGGTTCCAATTAGTGAAAAAGATTATCGATTTGGTATCATTCTGTTTATTAAATATGGGAAGAAAGCTTTTAGAGTTGAAGATGTTCATTTATTAAGTACCTTAGCGAACCAGGCTGCAATTTTATTAGATAACATGCATTTAGTACAGGCAATTAAAGAAAAAGCCGCAAGTTTGGAAAAAGCCTATAGTGATCTTCAAAAATCTCAACAACAGGTCATACAACTTCAAAAGATGGAAAGTCTTGGAACACTAGTTGGAGGCATCGCTCACGACTTTAACAATATACTTGGAATTATCATTCCAAATACGGATTTACTCCGAAACGATGTAAACGGATCTGCTAAAATGCTGCGGCGAATAAACATTATTGCTGAAGCGGCTCAGCGTGCAGCCGACTTGACCCGCCAGTTACTCATGTTCTCCCGAAATCAAGACATTCACGTAAAAGTACTATCTCCGAACGAATTCATCACCCATCTGGCAGGTATGTTTAAACGCACTCTTGGCAAAGAATATGAGATTCTTCTGGATCTCGATCCGAAAGTCTCGGATATTGAAGCGGATGAGAATCGTCTAACTCAAATATTAATTAATTTAGCTGTTAATGCACGTGATGCCATGCCTAATGGCGGCCAAATATTAATTCGGACCAGAATGAAGAAATATAAACCACGTTCAACCAAAGCAGACCTTCCCGAAGAAGAATATGTCTGTATCAGTATGACCGATACTGGATGCGGTATTCAAGAGGACGCCTTGGACAAAATTTTTGATCCTTTTTTTACTACTAAAAGCGTTGGAAAAGGTACCGGCCTAGGCCTTTCAGTAGTATATGGATTGATGCAAAGTCATAAAGGTTATATAGATGTTGAAAGTAAAGTAGGAGTAGGAACAACCTTCTATTTATATTTCCCACCAAGTAAGAAAAAAGTTCAAAAAATTGTGGTAGAAACAAGAGGCCCCATTCCTCATGGCACCGAAACGATTTTGATAGTTGATGATGAAAAAATGATAAGAAATTCTGTTCAGGAAATTCTTCAATCGTTCGGTTATAATGTCTTTACTGCAGCTAGCGGCTACGAAGCCATTCGACTGGTAAAGCAGTCAGTTAAGAAATTTCAGCTAGCAATTGTGGATATGTCTATGCCAAAGCTGAATGGAGTTGACACAATTCGGATTCTTCAAAAAATTGATAATTCAATCAAAATTATTCTTTCCAGTGGACATCTGGAACGTGACCAGGCCATTCCTTCAGACTTAAAAATTGATGACAAACTTCCAAAACCATACAGGATGAGAGAACTGGCTCTCAAAGTGCGAAAGGTTTTGAATAAAAAAGAAACCACCATTAAAAATTAATCCTACTTGTTTTAGATTATTTACTTGTCTTATTTTTATTACCTATCTAAATTTTCAAACTTTTTAAAATTACAAATTTAATTTATTTTTCAAGTATTTTAACAAAATTGAATAAATTAAATGGGAAATATTATGAAAACATCTAACGAAATCAGGGCTGAATTTATTCGATTTTTTCAGGACCGAGGGCATATTTTTGTGCCAAGCTCTTCTGTAGTTCCAGCAGATGATCCCACATTATTATTCACCAATGCAGGGATGAATCAATTTAAAGATGTTTTCTTAGGATTGGGAAAACGACCTTATAAAAGAGCCGTAAATTCTCAAAAATGTATCCGCGTCAGCGGGAAACACAACGATTTAGAAGAAGTAGGCTATGATACTTATCATCACACATTTTTTGAAATGTTAGGAAACTGGTCATTTGGTGATTATTATAAAAAAGAAGCCATTGCATGGGCCTGGGAATTATTTACAGAGGTTTGGAACTTACCAAAAGATCGACTCTGGGCAACGGTGTTTAAAGATGATGATGAAGCGGGCGAATTATGGGCAAAAATTACTCATCTGCCAAAAGAAAGAATTTTACGTTTCGGAGCCAAACATAATTTTTGGGAAATGGGAGAAATTGGTCCTTGCGGTCCATGTTCCGAAATTCATTTCGATTTGGGACCTGAATATTGTGACAAAAAGGATATCGAAGGACACGTGTGTAAGGTTAATGGTGATTGTGGAAGATATATCGAGCTCTGGAATCTTGTATTCATTCAATACAATCGTGATGATAAAGGTCAATTACACATGCTACCTGAGAAACACATAGATACCGGAATGGGTTTCGAACGAATTGTAGCCGTTTTACAAGGGGTTTACTCAAATTACGATACAGACCTATTTCGTCCCATTATTCAAAAAATAGGCGAATTTGCAAATATTGATTACGATGAAGCGACTGAAGAACAAAAAGTAGCCTTGCGAGTAATCGCAGACCATATCAGAATGTTAACTTTTTCTATTACTGATGGCGCTTTACCATCCAATGAAGGGCGCGGATATGTATTAAGACGTATACTCAGGAGAGCAGCTCGCTATGGTCGAAAAATTGATTTAAATAAGCCATTTATTTACAAATTAGTCCCAACTGTCATTAACATCATGGGTGATGCATTTCCTGAATTAAAAGATCGGGAAAAACATGTGAGCGAGATAATTAAATCGGAAGAAGAAAATTTTAATAGAACACTAGACCGTGGAATTGAATTATTTGAAGACCTTGTAAAAAAACTCAAAGCTAAAAACGAAACCGTAATTCCTGGTAAGGAGGCATTCAGGCTTTATGATACCTATGGTTTCCCCTTAGATCTTACTCGTATAATGGCCCGGGAACATAATCTGACGATTGACGAAAAATCTTTCGACCGGGAAATGGAAATTCAAAGAGAGCGTGCGCGAAGTTCAGGCAAATTTGTGTTGCAATTCGACCACATTGATGATTGGAATATCCTTTTACATTGTCCAAAGAATTCTAAATTTGTTGGATACGAACAATTGGAAATCGAAACCAGGATATGTAAATTTGCCAAGAAGGATGGGAAATACCATATTGTTCTTACCGAAACACCATTTTATGCCGAGAGTGGCGGACAGGTGGCTGACCGGGGTAGCATTCGGTTGGAAAACACTGAACTCAAAGTTGTGGATGTTCATAAGGAAAGTGGCGAAATTATTCATATTTGCGAGGGACCAGATAAATTGAATATTGTCTACCCAGAGGTTTATGCCAAAGTAAATCCAGAATACAGGCTTCCCACAATGTACAACCATACAGCAACGCATCTTTTGCACGCAGCTCTACGACAGGTATTAGGTGATCATGTGCAACAAGCAGGTTCACTTGTGGCACCAGATCGTTTGCGATTTGATTACACTCATTTCAAGAGACCGACTTTAAAAGAAATTGAAGAAATCGAACGGATTGTTAATGAGCAAATTCGCAAAGATATTCCGGTCGAAATATCGTATATGCAATTCGCAGAAGCCAAAGAAATAGGAGCAATGGCGTTATTTGGTGAAAAATATGAAGATATTGTTCGTGTAGTAAAGATCAATAACTTTAGTATAGAGTTATGTGGCGGCACGCATGTTCACAGAACAGGTGAAATTGGTGCTTTTATTATCGTTGAAGAAACTAGTATTGCCAGTGGTGTAAGACGGATTGAAGCATTAACCGGTCCCAGGGCTGTGGAATTCACTCAAGAAGCTCGTGATATCTTGCATGAACTTTCTTCTATTTTAAATGTGTCAGGAAAAGAAATTACTTATCGAGTTAAGACTTTAAACGAACAAATTAAGGAGCTTGAAAAACGTTTGCAAAAGATTCAAACAGAACAGATTGTTAGTCGCATGGATCAATTGATTCAGCAAGCTGAACAAATCGGCGAGATCAAGCTGTTGGTTCATTCTTTCAAGGACCAGGATATTGACCTTTTGAAAAAAGCAGCGGACTATTTTCGACAAAAAACCAGGCAAGGTGTTGCACTTTTCATTAATGAAATGGGGGAAAAACTGAATTTTGTCTGTGCGGTAACCGATGATCTTATTCAGAAAAAAAATCTTAAAGCAGGAAATTTAATCAAGGAAGTGGCCAAAATAACCGGTGGCGGTGGCGGTGGACGGCCTCATCTGGCTACTGCAGGAGGAAGAGATAAAAGTAAATTAAACCAGGCTATTGAATATTTAAAAAAGCAATTAGAGAGTGTTAATTAATTTTTTAAAGTCAAAATAAAAAATTTCATGTTTTAAAGACCCCGAAAATCCTACGGGGTTTTTCCATTTAAAGAAGACTTTTTTGATTTATTACAGATTTTGGAATTGATCGCAAAATATGCGAATTATTTCTAATCCCAATTTATTTACTACATAGTGATTCCTTCTTGGGACAAACTGCAGAGGCACCGAGGGCGCAGAATTGTTTTTTTTATTTTAATTTAAAATATAATGATACAAAATAATTTGAAATAATCCAGACCTGAGTATCATCAAATATCGTCTTAATGAATTGATATTATTTTATCTTTGCGTTCTCCGCGAACTTTGCGAGAGAAAAAAATTTGGGCTAAATTCAAGGCAGATATTCCCGACACATATTTTACAAAAGAAATAATTTTACTTTCGTTTATTATTTCAAATTTCTTACTTTTGCTCTTTATCGTTAAAAAATGGAGGTAGAATCTATGACTGAAAACCAGCTCACTTGGAAATTTCCAAGAGCTTTTTGGACAGCGAATATTATTGAACTCTTCGAAAGAGCAGCCTATTACGGTATGTTTATCGCTTTGGTGGTTTATTTAACAGATATTGTTGGATTTTCAGATATAGAAGCAGGTTGGATTGGAGGACTTTTTGCAGCGTTTCTCTATTTAGCACCATTATTTACTGGTGCCCTTGCAGATAAAATCGGTTTTCGGCATGCTTTGTTATTGGCATTTACCTCCTTGACCACAGGATATACCCTTTTAGGTGCTTTCCCAATAAAAATTTTCGCAATTATTTCTCTTGCTTTTATCGTATTCGGAGGGTCTATTGTCAAACCCGTTATTACTGGAACGGTGGCAAAAACAACTGACGAGGTCAATCGCGCCAGGGGATATTCACTTTTTTATCAAATGGTCAATATCGGCGCATTTGGCGGCAAAACCATTGCCAAACCATTACGAACAGAATTAGGTTTAGAGTACATCAACTTTTACGCAGCCATAGTTGCCTTTATCGCGCTCATTGTTGTATTCCTTTTTTACAAGAATATCGATACGACTGGCGAAGGGAAAAGCATGAAAGAAGTTCTGGACGGATTTAAACGGGTTTTAAGCAATGTTCGGTTCATGATGCTCATTCTAATTGTTGCAGGATTCTGGTTAATTCAGGGACAACTTTATGCGACAATGCCGAAATATACACTAAGAATGGTAGGAGCGCATGCAGCACCGGAATGGTATGCCAATGTTAATCCATTGGTTGTAGTTTTATTTGTAGTTCCCATAACTCATTTAGTTCGAAAAATACGTCCGGTGAGTTCCATCGGGATTGCTCTGGGCATCATTCCGCTTTCTGCTCTGTCCATCTCACTGAGCCCCATCCTGGAACAATTCACAGGACAATCGGTCAACTTCTTTGGATTCTTTAGTCTTCATCCCATAACTGTTATGATGATTATAGGGATAGCTTTACAAGGTTTAGCAGAATGTTTCCTCTCTCCCAGATATTACGAGTTTGCTTCGAAACAGGCACCGAAAGGAGAAGAGGGGCTTTACCTTGGTTACGCTCATTTACATACTTTTTTTGCCTGGCTATTAGGATTTATCATAAGTGGTTATTTGCTGGATAAATACTGTCCGGACCCAAAGAAAATTCTCAATAGTGATATGATTTTAAAGATAGAACAAAACGGAATAGATCCTAAAACTCTTCTAACTCCTGAGCAATTTGCCCAATATTATGGTAATGCACATTATATCTGGTACTATTTTGCCGCTATTGGCTTTGGCGCTCTTATTCTTATTCTAATTTTTCGTTGGGTAACAGACAAAATTGACGCAAAAAAAGGATTATCTTAATCAAAAATAAATCAATTCTTCTTAATATGGATTAAAAAATGTAATCTTCTTGCTAAAAATACTATAGAGATTAATCTAACTAACAGATGTTTAAATATTCATAAATTTCAATGTTCAAACTTTGTAAGTGAAAAACTTGATTTAAATAATGCTTATCTAAAAAAGATTTAATTCAATCGGTTGACCTTTATCTTTTATTCGTTTTTTTTACCAAAAATAAGATCTCTATATTTAATTTATATTGTATTTTTTCAACTTCGACATAAAAGTACTTCGGTGAATACCTAATTTTTCAGCAGTCCGAAGTTTATTAAAGTTATTTTCTCTTAAAGCTTTCAAGATAATCTGCTTTTCATACATGTCGACAATTTCAGTTAAAGAACGATTTGGATCTAATTCAATTTCAAATTGTGATTCTTGCTGAACAATATAAGGTGGAAAATCCTTAAGTGTTAAACGTCCTGTTTTATTCAAAACTACTGCACGCTCAATTAAATTTTCAAGCTCCCTAATGTTTCCAGGCCAGGAGTAATTTTGTAAGGCCTGCAATGCATCATCTTCGATAATTTCAATATTTTTATTGAATTGCTGATTAAATTTAGTTAAAAAGTGGGTTATTAGTAATGGGATATCATCCTTTCTTTCCCGAAGTGGAGGTACTTCCAGAGGAATTACATTCAACCTATAATACAAATCATGCCGAAATTTTCCATTTTTCATCATTTCTTCCAGGTTACGATTGGTAGCAGCGATAATCCGAACGTCCACTTTTATTGTTTCTGTTCCACCAACTCTCTCAAATTCACCTTCTTGTAAAACTCTCAATAATTTCAACTGCATATTGGGAGAAATATCACCAATCTCATCTAAAAAAATGGTTCCACCATTTGCCAGCTCAAAACGGCCCATTTTATCCCGAATAGCCCCAGTAAATGCTCCCTTTACATGACCAAAAAGTTCACTCTCTAAAAGATTTTCAGCCAAGACAGCACAATTAACCTTCACAAAAGGCTTTTTTACTCTATCGCTATTATAATGAATAGCATTAGCAATAAGCTCTTTCCCTACTCCACTTTCTCCACGAATCAATACAGTTGAATTTGTTTTAGCAATATCTCTAATTAAATCGAATAACTCTAACATTTTACGATTCTTACCAATAATGTTATTAAAGTTATATTTTTGTGACAGTTTCTCACGAAGATACTGGTTTTCTTTAATCAGAGATTTCAACTGTGAAATAGTTTCAATTTTGGATAAAATTTCGTCCAACCGTAACGGTTTAAGAATGTAATCTTTTGCGCCTTTTTTCATTGCTTCTACCGCTGTTTCGATAGTCCCGTGAGCCGTGATCATAATAACGGCTATATCCGGATATTTTTTTTTCACTTCATCAAGCAATTTTATTCCATCCATACCTGGCATGACCATATCAGAAATAACAATATCCGGCTCACGCTCCTGAATAATTTCCAATGCTTCTACTCCATTTCTGGCTGTGTAAGTTTCATATCCATGTTTTAGAAAAAGCTCCTCCATAAGATCAAGGGCATCAACTTCATCATCCACAATTAAGATGCTAGTTTTCAACTTACAAATCCTCCTCTTGAGTTTTTATTCTTAGGAGCGAATCCAAATCTTCTTTAGCTTCTAAAGAAAAAGATTTTTCATTCTTTAAAGGTAAACGAATGCGTATAAGCGAATGAACATCATTTTGAATCATTATGTCAATTTTAACCCCATAATTAGTAAATACTGTATGCATTATGGTCAGACCTAGTCCGATAAGACTATTCGTCCTTATATCACTGGAACGATAAGGATCATAAATTTCCTCTGGATTTATGACATGATTGAAAATAGTGATTAATATTTCCACCATTTGCGAAGGTAATAAAGAACTAACAATTTTTTCGCGAATTTCGATTTGTTTTCCCGACGGAACTATCTCAATAATTGCATCCAATAAATATTTAAAGGCATCGGCAAATTGCCCATAATTACCTTCTATTAAATGTTGCTTAGATTCAAAATGAGTTAGGATTTTCAATTGTTTATCTCTAATTTGATTTTCTCGTCTGGCAAGAGTTTCCTTTAAAATTTCTTTAATGTAAAAATGCTCAGGTATTGTATCTTCTTTACTGAGATTAAATTTAGCTAATAAACCATTAATCTTTAATAACCTATCGATTTGCCTCTTGATACTTTCATAAGCGTAAATAAATTTTTCATCTTTAATTTCTTCAGCCAAAAGTTGCAACCTCCCAAATAAAATATTTATAGGATTACGTATCTCGTGGCCTAAGGCATTAGCCAGATTAACAATGGTAGAAAGTTTTTCTTTGCGTAAAACTCGATGAAACAACTCGTCATGAATGAGTGTGTTGGAAAGATTCACAATTATACCTTCGATGTGGTCATCCCTAGCATATAAAAAGTTTGCGCTGAGATGAGCATCAAAACTTTTTTGATTATTCAATTTGATCCCAACCCGATAACCAGCTACAGTTTTACCTAAAACTAACTGCTGATAAATATGCGACAAAATTTTATATCCATCTTCAATATAATTATATAGTAATTCATTTTTCAGTTGATCTTCATTAAACTGCAGGACTTTTTGGGCTGCTCTATTACAAAATTGTATTCTAAAATCAAGATCAACCACCAGAATTGCATCACTTGTAGAATTCAACAAGTCTTCGTAAAATTGCTTATTACTGACTATTTGTTGAAAAAGGGCGCGATTTTCTGCTTTAAGCTGAAAACTTTTTTCTGCTTGAATTAAAGCTGCCTTTAATTGAGCATTTGGAAATGGTTTAACAAGATATGCATTCACTCCTTCATTCAAAGCTGTGATGGTATTTTCTATAGTAGCATTACCTGTAATCATTATGGTGTATATATCTTTGTTTTTTTCTCGTAATTTACGGAATAAATCAATTCCATTTCCATCAGGTAACAATATGTCTAGAATAGCAATATCGCAATCAAATCGTTCCATAATAAATAAGGCTTCGGTAAAGCTATTTGCTATTCTGACCTCGTACCCCTGGTGTAACAACTGATCTTGCAAATTTTTAGTTATGTCTTTTTGATCATCCACAACCAATACTTTCCAGCGAGACATATTTTACTCCAAAGATCCCTCAATTTTCATCAATAGTTGCTTCTTTTTACTGATCAAATTATTCAATCGACGCAATACAACATCTTTACCCAAAATTTCCATCACTTCGAAAAGTCCAGGACTGGCTGTTGAACCAGTGAGAGCCAGCCGGATGGGATGAATTAATTTAGCTGCTGCCACACCAAATTTTTCTGCCTCTGACCTGATAACACGCTCAATAGTATCAGTTTTAAACTTGCCTAATTCCCGTAGCCTTACAACTACTACTTCCAACCAATTCCAGACTTCGGGATTCTTTAAATGTTTGCGTATACCCTTCTCGTCATAGAATTCGGGATCCTGGAAAAAATATTGGGCACTCTCCACGAAATCGTTCATATTATCGACCCGATATTTGAGTAAAGAGATGATCCAAAGTAACCGGTGACGCTCACTCTCAGCTTCTTCCTTTGTTAAATATCCTGCTTTGACCCACTTTTCAACCACCTGAGACCAAAGTTCATCATCGCTTTTGCGTGAAATATACTGGCGATTCATCCAGCGTAATTTTGCAGGATCAAAAATAGCACTCTTCTTGTTAATGCCTTCCAGGGAAAACTGTTGAATAATTTCTTCTCGACTCATGATCTCCGTATCATTACCAGGATTCCAACCGAGAAGACTTAAAAAATTAAAAAGTGCCTCTGGTAAAATACCCATATCTCGATATTCTTCCACCGAAGAAGCACCATGACGTTTACTTAAACGCTTTTTATCCTGCCCTAAGATCAATGGCAAATGCGAAAAATGTGGAATTTCCCAACCTAAAGCACGATAAATCAAAATCTGTTTCGGTGTGTTAGAAAGGTGATCATCACCACGAATCACATGGGTAATGCCCATATCATGATCATCCACCACCACAGCCAATTGATAAACCGGGCTTCCATCAGAGCGTAAAATAACAAAATCATCTAATTCCTGATTCCTCACAATGATTCTTCCACGAACGCCATCAACCCAACTAGTCTCTCCTTCAGGTACCCGAAAACGAATAGCAAACGGTTTCTTTTGTGCTAAATTTGCTTCAATCTGTTCTTGCGAGAGGTAACGGCAGGTTTGATCATAACGATACGTCTCACCTTTGCTTTCTACTTCTTTCCTTTTATTATCTAACACTTCTTTGGAACAAAAACATCTGTATGCCGATTTCGATTCCAAAAGTCTGTAGGCTATCTTACGATGAATATTTGCCCTGGCACCCTGAAAAACCAACTCACCATCATAATCTAATCCCAACCAGCTCAATCCATCTAAAATTTTCTGAGTCATTTCTGGACTGGAACGCATTCGATCAGTATCTTCAATTCGTAAACGAAATACTCCCCCGTACTTCCTGGCAAATAAATAATTAAATAAAGCCGTTCGTGCACCCCCTACATGAAGATATCCTGTTGGACTTGGTGCAAACCGTGTAATAACCTTATCACTCATCATTTTCCTTTTTATCTGTCAGGCAGTCCCAATTTAAAATTTTAAGAATCTTATTCGATAATTCTAAAAAAATACTTTTATTTCTAAAGTTTTTCTCAATGTTGGTAAAAGACAAACACATAGATCCCTTAGTTCAACTGTCTAAATTTCCGACAATATAGACATTATCGACACACTTTCCCAAAACTTTTGCATTTTTTGTAAAAAATTTAAAAAAAATTAGATAATGAAAATAAGATTTTTTAAATACAAAATTTAAAGAGCATTAAAAAAGTTTTAGTAATTAAAATAATAATTTACATTTGTAAATCAGAATAACACAATACATTATTTAATAGTATAAAGTATATAAAATAATCCGTTATTTTTTGCAAACATAAATTCTCTCCAAATTATTCCTTATAATCATTATATACAAGTATTTCAACAAAACTTTGATTTATTCTCTAAAGTGATATATTTAAATTTATCGCATTCAAACTGCTTTTCAATTGAGTAAATTAATAAGATGGAATTAACTTTTTTGGATACACATTGAAAATAAGTACAAATCATGAAATAATCATGGTTTAAAATTGTAAAGAATCCGAGGTACTTCAAATCGCTTTACAAAATGAGCAAAAAGAATATAACCTTTTAAAACCATCCTTTAACAATCAGAAAACAAATTTGCTCAGTCTGTCTTTGACTATTTAACAAAAAATGAGTTACTTTATATTAATTTCATCAAACCATCTTATTCTTATCTTAAAGAATTAGAGCAATGGAGATCTTTATCGGGTTACAAGCACTCTAAACAAAGCATTATATCTATTTTTGGTGGGGAACTAAAAGAGACTATAAAAAACTGATTTCAAGGATACCAAAATAAATTCCTCTTGAAAGGTTCTATAATTTGAGCAAGACCGTATAGCTTCATACAATCGGCTATCTAAAAAAAAAAGTCGGTTAATTCGATTAAAATTTTTTTCATTTATTAACAATTGATCAGCAACATTACAACTCGCCAGATAGCCCTCGTTATCTGGACAAACTTAGTAATAATTATTTTGTATAAGGAAGGACTTCAGTCTATCAAGTTCCGCCTGATAGGTAGATAATTTTTAAGCTTTTATTTTAGTTAGGCCCTTACCATTTTAATGTAAATTTCTGATAACTCTTAAATTGATGTCTTTTACATTTTAATGAATTTAAGCATTGAAGTTTTATTGGAACTTATCTTTATTACGTTCCGCAATAACTATTAATAGCGACTCGATGATAGCCGCAATAACTAATAAAGTAAATACATACTTAAAATATAAAGGTAAAATATTAGAAAAAATTTGTTTAGTTACAGCATAGCTTCTATACTGGAGGCTCACAACTGCGAGGCGAAGCCCCATTCCAAAACTGATCCAGGATGCCGGGAATTCTAACCAGGCCACTGGATTAACTAGTAAATGCCAGATTCCTTGCCATCCCATCAAATCATACCCGATTACTGCCACATTAAAACCGGTCAGGAATGCCAGAATCAAGGGAAATATTATTAAAAATCCCGATAAAAACCCGGTAAATAGTGATATATTATTTAATATTAATATTGTGAAAAAAATGGGTAAAAATCCCCACCTTTTCGAAAAATATTTTTCCATCAGTTTAGCAACCCACCTGGGATAAATTAATAACCACTTAATATTACGGTCTACAACAGAGGGTGCCAGATAAATCCCAGCAATAAAAAATAAAGAAGATACAAATATATATGCAAAATGAATCTGCCCAAATAAATCTGAAAACATATATCCCACCTTAATAAAACCTGCGCAATATTAATCAAAAAGATAACAGATAGCAATGTTACTTTTATTTCATAGCCACTTAAGTTATATATTTGGGAAGATAAAAATGAGAAAAGAAAAATTGTCTGAAATTAATCTGAAGATTTTTTTTAAAAATTTAATATTTATTTTAAGAAATGGTAGTTTATGATAAGGAGATTCATTAGTCAATTTCTGAGAACGAATCTTACAATGGTTTACCACAACCGGGCAGCTCTTATCATCGATCCTGGTGTATTTCCACACGAAATAAAAAAATACGTCGATTTCTAAAAGAAAAAGAAATAAAACAGGTAAAAATATTATTAACTCATACCCATGGCGACCATATCTCCGGCTGACAGAATTTCAGGGAATATACTACCTGTGGACACCAATCTATTGAAAAAAAATCACAGCGAGTTAAAGCTAATGATTTACGTTATTTGAACGGAATTTATCGTAAACATAATGTCCAACTTGATGAATCTTTAATGTTTCCAGACAAAATCCAATTGGGGGGAAATGAACACTTTGTAGACGATAAACCATATTCTTTTGTTTTTTACCATATCCCGTGACATTCAATAGATATGAATGCCATTATCAGTCCTGAGGAGAAAATCATTTTTTCTGGAGATATGCTAATTCAAAGTCTGGTGCCCTTTATTTTGCATAGTACCCGCGAATATTGGTACAGTTTAAAATACTTAAAAAATCTGACTTATCATTATGACCTGCAATGTTTGATACCTGGTCATGGGAAATTGGCCTTTTCTCAAGAAGAGATCATTCAACGAATTGAAAAAGAACAATCTTATTTACAAAAATTAATATGGAAAGGTTTAAAACTCATCCAGGTAGGAATCTCCTTGGAAGAAATAAAAAAACAACTCATGTACATTTCCCAAGATCTTGCACACCTTCAATCTCATCAGATCAGCGTGCATACTTTTCTCCGAGACTTTGAAAAATGGGAAACAGCAATAATTGATGATTTGAATATTGATTGAAAGATTTTTTATTGTAAATTAAAGTAATAATAATCATAAAAAAGTCAGATGAGCTTTTTATTATTAAAGATTCCAATTCAATCCATTTGAATACCTGGAGATAGGTATGCAAAGAATTTCGATCGTAACTCTTCTTGTTGTGGCTTCATTGCTTTTTTCCCAACCTATAACAAAAGAAAGAATCCGACAACTTGCAGAGTCTAGCTGGGAAGCACAAAAATTAGAAGCTCAGGCTTTTAGCAAAAATTTTATGACACTACAGAAAGTACTCAAACCCGATTCTTCCGATTACGATCAACTTTACTACGATTTAAATTTTACCATTACTACCACTCCTCAAAATTTATCGGCTACAGTAACAGGAATTTTTCGCAGTAAAGTCAATGGGCTTAGTCAAATAAAACTTAATTTTGACTCCCGAGAAAGTTTACCTTACTGGGACAATTTCTCAATTTCAGGGAATGTTTCCCGTTATCAACACAGTAATGATGTGCTTCGATTAACGCTTGATCGTCCGTATAATACAGGAGAAACATTTTCCATAACCATAAAATACTCGGGACTACCAGGAGAAAAAGGTTTTAAGGGATTTGAATTTGACCGGAATGAATATGGAAATTTAGTCATTTCTACACTCAGCGAACCTTATGGCGCGCAAACCTGGTGGCCTTGTAAAGATGATCCCGCTGATAAGCTGGATTCTGTAAGAATTACTGTTACTGTGCCCAATGGATTTATTGTTGCATCTAACGGAATTTTGGAGAAAGTTTATAATAATCCAGATAGTACCACCACATTCTCGTGGAATGAAAAATATCCAATCACAACTTATCTGGTTTCATTAGCCATTGCTAATTACGCCACATTTAGCGACTCATTTATCTATGCCCCGGGTAAAGTAATGCCTATTGATTATTTTGTTTATCCTGAACATCTTTCTGCTGCCCAGTCAGCATTCAAACGCATACCCGACATGTTAGAAGTGTACAGCCAATTGTTTGGTTTATACCCTTTTGCCGAAGAAAAATATGGCCATGCTGAATTCGAATGGGGCGGAGCCATGGAACATCAAACATGTACCAGCATCGGGAAGGTTTCAGCGTCATGGGAAACAATTTATGCACACGAACTTGCACACCAATGGTTTGGCAATCTTGTAACCTGCAGAAATTGGCAAAATATCTGGATGAACGAAGGTTTTGCCACTTTTAGCGAAGCAATTTGGTTGGAGAAAGCATATGGTAAAAATGCTTATACTGAATATATCAATTATTATTTGAACTTCATGAGTAGTTGGGCTAAACAACCTATCTACCGCTATGAAATAGATAATCCTGATTTTATTTTTCACCCAACCGTATATACAAAGGGAATGTGGGTTTTACATATGTTAAGACATCTGGTCGGTGATGAGATCTTCTTCGAAATTCTCCGTAAATATCCTAATGATCCTCAATTTTTTCATAAAAATGTTACTACGGAAGATTTTTGCGATTTTTGCGAAAAATTGAGTGGGATGGATCTGGACTGGTTTTTCCAACAATGGATATACGAACCATTTTATCCGGTTTATCACTGGGGTTATTACTCTTTTCGTCGAAATGGACAGTTTTTTTTATTTTTGCAGATCGATCAAAAACAAAGCGATTATGGTTACTCTCACCTTTATAAGATGCCTATTGATATTAGTATTGTTTATGACGATGGTTCCAAAGATACCCTCACAATATGGGATTCTCTCGCTACCCAAACTTTCGAATTACCGATAAAAGGGAAGATTAAAAACATATTTTTCGATCCGGAAACATTAGTGCTAAAAGAAGCTGTTCGAGTTCCTGTAACTATTATAAATTTACCTAAATTCCAGACTTCTGGTTTCCATTTGTATCAGAATTTTCCTAATCCTTTCAATTCTACAACCCGAATACCTTTCACACTGGACAGCTCAGGCCATGTCAATTTAGAAATATATGATATTACCGGACGAAAAATACGATCGCTTATTAACGGATTTTATGATAAGGGCGATGTTGTTCTCTGGGACGGGAAAGATGATCACAATTTGCCAGTAGCCAACGGAATCTATATTTATCGACTTCGCTCACATGGGAAAGAAATGGCCAAAAAAATGGTACTCATACACTAAAATTGAATATTGCATCCAAACATTGAAAATATAGGTTACATTTTTAACTACAAGAACCATTTTTTAGTCTGAAAAGGCGAGCAATTGTCCTCGCTAAAAATGAATTTATTTATATTTTAATGTAATGCTTATATATATACTCTTGAGAACACAAATAAAATTGTTTTATTGGTCTCAAAAAATTTAACTATACACAGCATTAAGATATTAAAATGAAATAAACTGTAGGTCTCAATAAATATGAGCATAACAGGTAATTCTTAATTCACTTTAGGATCAAATTTCCTCACTGAAATATAAAATTCTTTCTAAAAATTTTCCCTTTAATTAAAATAAGTTTTTGAACGATTCAAATATTCCAAAATTTAAATTTTATCAGCGAGAAATATTTTAGAGTCAAAATCAATATTTTAGTAAAAAACAATTTATTTTTCATAAACTTCAAAAGTAATCATTAAAAATTAAATTACAGAATAACGCTTAAAAGGAAAAATATTTCCCATTATTCTGGGAAATATTTCGTCAATAATAATTAGAACATTTAATAGAAAATACATTCAACTTAAAATAATTCAATTGTTTAAGAAACATCTATTATACACATGGCAAGATTTTTGTATCTTAATTTATAGTCTGATCATAAATAAATAGCAAAAATAGGGTATGCAATAAAAAAACTGAATTGGAATATTTATAAATGGTATATTTATAATGACTTGTGTTTCAGATATAAAAAATATTTTAAACTTAAATGTTATATCAAATTTTAAACTGGTGAGAAATATATTCCATAAATTTCATGTTATTCTTAAGCTTTCTTATGAAAAACTGAGTTTTCCCAAAAATATTAGGAAAATTTCTTCTATTTCTTTTCAAATTATAATTCGGATAGTTTTGTCAATTATGTTGATATTGAGCATAAATCATCTTCAATCACAAACAAATTTTGCCTCTGATAATTATCAAAAAGTTTTTCCAGATTCACCATCAATTCTTGACCGCGAAAAATTAAAAGCTATGGCCGACAGTGTTCTCATAGAAAAAGGACGATGGTCTGCAGGGCCATCCTATACTATTGCTGCACAAGGAAATATTGTTTGTTACAATAAAGGCGCATATCTAGAATTCGTTCAATTTTTGAAGCCAAGTTCATTCAATAAAATTTCACAATTAATGCTGAATTTTTTACCTGTTGATATGTTGTTTTGGAAAAAATTTTTATATGTACGGAACAATGCTGATAAAATTCTGGTTATCGATTTACACAATCCAGAAAAACCTTTTATTATTGCACAAATAAATTTAGGACCGGAACCAATTTTCGATTGGAAAATATCGGGGGACAAAATATTCCTGTCGAAAGGAAATGCTATTAAAGTCATCGATCAGCTCAATCCTATTCAAAATGTTTTAACAATAAGAACTTTTAAAAATTTTGAAAGTTTTGTTCACTCTCTATCAGTAAATGAAAAATTCATTCTTGCTCAAACAGAAGAAAATGGTTATCTCATATCGCTGGATGAAATAAAACAAAAAAAATCCATTCCTGAATTAAGTACAAGGAACGATGTTCACGAATTATTACTCGTAGATAGTACCATTTATTCAATTACATCAGGTAAAATCGGTATTTATAAATTAACAGATTCTCTTAACTTACATTTTGTATCAAGCGCCAATTTGAATTATAATTTACCTGAGGTAAAAACGAATATCTCAGGGAGAAACTTGTATATAACTTCACCAGGTAATTTTTTAACAATAATGGACGTTACTACCCCACTAAAGCCAGAGATAATATTTTCTAGTTCTGGTAAAATATTTGATTACACTATTTCCGACAGTCTTCTATTCTTAACTTGTTACGATCATATAAAAATTATCGATATGGGAGTACAGCAGAATTTCGAAGTAAATGAAATCATTCCGGTCGGAGGCAGCCAATCTCATCTAATAGGTGTCAAAAATAATTTCGCCTACTTACAAAATGAGACTGGCGATTTAACAGTTCTGGATTTTTCCAATTCCAATTTTCCAGAAGAACACAATATTTTAAAAGGCACAAAAAGGGGCAGTCGACTGGTTCAATATCACAATTTTGCCTACCAGATCGTAGGAGACAATCTAAAAATATTTGATTTGACCCATTCAGGTGATCCCAAATATATCGGTTACTTTAATCTGGGTTTTACGGCATGGGATTTAGAAATTTTCTCTGATTATTTATTTCTCTCCAGTTATCGGAATGGATTACAAGTTCTTGACATCAGCAATCCAGTCTATCCAAAAGAATTCGCTCACTTCCCTGAACTAAAATTTGGTAAAATGCAAATTGTACAAAATAAACTTTACTGCGAGAATATTTCAACATTTCAAATTTTCAATATAGGTGATCCGCATCATCCCGAATTCCAAAGCTCTTATGAGGTAAACAGCTATATCAACGATTTCTATGTAAATAAAGATAAAGCTTACTTATGTATCGATGAGTCCGGACTACTCTGTCTCGGAATTTCAGATCCAACACATCCAGAAGTAATTCAGATGACTCCAGGTGACTACGACAGATGTTTAGCTCAAGCTGATTTTCTTTTCACCACCCCGCCCATAAAAGTTTTTTATATAGCCGATCCTGCCAATCCAATTCTTTTAAAAGAATTTAGAATAGATGATTATTTTGACGAGGAGATCGATCTGGCGATTTATAACAATCTGATATTTGCCAGTGAACCCAACCTGGGCTTATTCGTTTTCGAGAACAAATATCTCGATCAGAAAAAAACACAACCGACCATCAGCAAAAGTTTCCCTAATCCCTTCAATAGTGTCATTACCATTCGTTATCGTTTACCTAAAGACAATCATGTACAAATAGATATTTTTGATATACAAGGTCACCACATCAAGAACCTAGTGAAAATATTTCAACAAAAAGGCGAATACGATATCCAGTGGGATGCTAAAAACAGCCTGGATCAGCCGGTCGCTAGTGGTGTGTATTTATACCGTATCATTGCGGGAGATATTATAGAAACACAAAAGATATTACTAATACGATGAACAGTGTTTTTACTAATGATTACTGAATAATTGGTTAAAAAAGTAGAAGAAGATAACTCGTGACCTCTAACAACAATTAAAAACCCCCTGTTTCAGGCAGGAGGTTTTTAAAAGCTTGAAGAATTACAAACAGATTATTCTTTGATTGGCATATTATCAGAATATGCCCGATCATGATTGAGGGCAATATTGCTCTTTAATAATAACTATTCGAATTCCCTGGCAAAATCGTACAATGGAAACGCATCACACATTTCCTTAACTTCACCTCGGACACTTTTGTAAACATTCTCATTACCCATATTTTTCAGCACTCTGTCAATGAGTCGAGCAGTTCGCTTCATTTCATCTTCTTTGAATCCACGAGTAGTCAATGCTGGGGTACCCAAACGAATACCACTGGTAATAAATGGGCTTCTTTCATCGAAGGGAATCATGTTCTTGTTCACTGTAATTCCTGCTTCATGCAGGGCATTCTCGGCCTCCCGACCTGTAATACCAGTTTTAGTCAAGTCTACTAACATCACATGGTTATCAGTTCCACCAGAAACAATATCATAGCCCAACTCTATTAACTCATTGGCCAATGCCTTAGCATTTTTAATAATTTGAGCCGCATAATTTTTAAATTCAGGTTGTAATGCTTCTTTAAATGCCACAGCTTTAGCTGCAATAATATGCATTAAAGGTCCGCCCTGGATGCCAGGCATTACATTACTATCGATCACCTCAGAAATCATTTTTACCCTACCAGATTTGGGTGCTACAATACCCATGTCATTTTCTATATCTTTTCCAACCAAAATCATACCACCACGAGGTCCACGTAAAGTCTTATGCGTGGTAGTCGTCACTACATCACATATTGGGACAGGATTGGGGTGTAATCCAGCAGCTACAAGTCCGGCCGGATGAGCAATATCAGCCATGAGAATTGCACCAACTTCATCAGCAATTTCCCGGAATTCTTCAAAGGGATAAAAACGGCTGTATGCGCTGGCTCCTACAATAATCAAACGCGGCTTATGTTCAAGCGCTTTTTGACGAACATCATCCAAATCAATATAACCGGTTTCCTTCTTTACGCCGTAAGCTACCACATTGTACATCTTACCAGAAAAATTCACCGGGCTTCCGTGGGAAAGGTGGCCGCCATGGGCCAGGTTCATACCCAAAACCGTATCTCCTGGTTTACAAAAGGTAAAATAAATAGCCATATTAGCTTGAGTGCCAGAATGAGGCTGAACATTAACATATTCAGCGTCGAAAAGCTTTTTCGCCCGTTCTTTTGCAAGATTCTCTGCCACATCTACCCATTCACATCCACCATAATAACGCCTTCCAGGGTAACCTTCGGCATATTTATTAGTCATCACAGAGCCAGCAGTTTGCAAGACCGCTTTACTAACAAAATTTTCTGAAGCTATGAGTTCTAAAGTATTATTTTCTCGATCGATTTCACCTTTAATTGCCTCAAAAACTTCCGGGTCAGTCTGTTTGACATATTCTAACATATCTTATCCTCCAAGATTAAAATCATTCAATCAATTCATTGTATTGAATCCAGCAGAATTACTCAGATTGGTTTAAAAATTAAACTCTACTATAAAAACCCAGAATAAAAGGCCGTAGTATAATTAGAATAGATAAAGCTAGCCACATAAAAATTGCCGTAGGCAATGCTACCCACGGCAATTATCAAAATATGAAAATTAACCAAGAACCTAATGATTTATAAGAACCATTTGAAAATTTCAATCCATTTCCTGTGTTTAATTATCTTTAACAAAAATTACCGAACACATTACATATTTTTATCGATTAATGAATCCAACTATAACACTTTTCGCGCGGTTGTAAACGATTCTTATGCATAAACAGGTCTTCCTTAGTAGGAACCAGAGTGCTTAACTGATTAATTCGACGTCGCGCGGTTTGAGCATAAGTTGGATCTTTGGTGGCTTTTTTCAATTCTTCTTGTGCAAGCCGATAGACAAGTTTGTCGTCGTATGTTAATTTATTTTCTCTTCTTTGATCGGAGCAATACTGTACAGCATTCTCATAAATCTCGGCCATAATCATATATGGTAAGCCATTATCTGGGTCAATCCGTTTTGCTTTGTTTACAAAACTACGAGCAGTAGTAAAATTGTTCAATCTTCCATACACTGATGCAGTCAAACATAATACATTAACATTTTTGGGATCGATCTCAAGGATTTTCCGATAACTTTGTAGAGCCTTGGTTAGCTGATTAAGCCCTTCATATGAACGACCCAAATATTCTAAAGCAGCCGTGTTTTTAGAATCCTGGTTTAAAACGCTTTTGAAAGGTTTAATTGCCTTTTCGTATTCGCCTCTCTCAAAAAGCGTTTTGCCATAACTCATGGCATTGTCAACATTAGTAGTATCTTTAAGATAAGTTTCTTTTTGAGCCTCAATTGGATCTTCACCAAAATATTCCATAATCTGAGCCAACAAACGAGAAGCCTCTACATTTTGTGGATCTAGTTCAACTACTTTGCGTTGGGCTTCAATAGCCTTGGGATCTTCTTTCTGGAAATAAAAACGAGCTAATTTTTCCCAATACACCTTATTCTTAGGTTGGGCTTTCACCATAGCCTCATAGTGGGGAATAGCACATTCAATGTGTCCCAAACGTTCATGTACTAATGCACCCCAATAATGTAATGTTTGGCTGTTTGGTCTAAGCTCTAATCCTCTATAAACAACGATAAATACGCTATCGGGAAAATTTAAATTATAGTAACAATCTGCTAATCTGGAGTAAGCAACAAAAAATTTACCAGATTTATCATTAACCACTACTTTCCAATAATAAGGAACAGCTCTCTTGTAATTTTTGTATTTATATTCCTCACGTGCCAGGCTATACCATATTCCAAGCTGTTGGGAGCTCACATTCTCATCAGCATACTTATCATAAATTGTCGTAAAACTATCGGGTTTACATTTGACTTCTTCCTTACCAAGTTCTTCTAGTTCTTCTAGCTGACTATATCCAGTTCCAAAGAAAAAGAACAACAGGATAAAAAAGAATGTAAGAATTCTCCCGAGTGCATAATCTTTTTTATTCACGGTTTTCCTCCTTTTTCCTTTTCTATATTTTGATTTAACATTCAAATTCATTAACGTAATCTTTGAAACCATAATTCTCCAGCCGAAATGGAGAAAAGAAATCTAACAAATTTTTCTTCAACAGAATTGAATTTTCTGTCACCGCGAATCCCTGCTATTACTGCAAAATCCAAACGGGCTAGGTCTTTATTAAATGGAACTCCCAGCCCCAAATGCACAGCATATTGTTTAACGGTCGATCCATTAAATTTATAACCAATGTTTCCTATAGAAAATCCCATACGTGTATCAACTTTATTAAATACTGATTCTTTTCTTCCCCGGATATGGTTATGTTCAATTCCAGCACTCCATTGATACCAATCTTCTAATAAATTTGAATTAAAAGCTCCCAAATTAGTTATATTTGACCAATCTTGATATATCACATCTGAACTCAGAGTCCAGTTTCGCCAGATCATATAACTTAAACCCATTCCACAGTTAATTGGAAAATTCGCATCTTTTTCTGTTCTCAATTCCGAAAATGTTATAGGAGAATAGGTTGTTTTTGTTAAATGGATTGTTGGTTTAAAATCAACAAAACCGCCAAGAACTAGCGATTTATATAATCTTACATCAAAACCTAAACCAAAACCAAACCCTTTAAACAAATAATTCACATCACTATAACTATCATAAAACTCAGGGCTATCGAAATCTAAAGTATACCTATCTAAAATTGTACCAATATAATAATCAAAACTAGCTGCCACACCTATATTTCGATTAACAGACCAGGCTGAAGAAAATTGAACTTTTGATATATTTCCTTTAAAAAAATTACCCTGAACATATGGTTTAGTCCCTACACTTAAATTCAAATTATATCCAAAATCAACAATAGTATACGGGGTTATCGAAAAGCCAAAAACCCAACGATTTCTTATCAAAGGAATGGCCAATTGAATACCTGCAAAATTACCAGTAGAAGAATATAAATTTTCATTTGTAATAATGGTGTAATTCATATCATAACGCATCAATGCGCTCATCCGGGTATTTTGAATGTATCGCCAGAGAGAAAAATTGTAGGCATTTAATTCTGACTGGTTCACTAATGCTAATCCAGTGCCTCCCATTCCCATACCACGGACACTTGTAATATATTCTCTTAAACCAATTCCCTTCTGAGCACTGCTGAAAAGTGACATAGAAAATGTATTAGTAGTTAAATACAACAAAATAAAAAATATTATTGCAAATTTCTTCATGCAAATCTCCCTAAAATTCTTTCAAAAGCGTGGTACAGGAGGAACACGAAAAGTTAAATAAAGTTTGGGTAACAGTTCTTTGTCGTTTAGTCCACTTTTATATAATGCTACATAAGAATAAGGGGCAGTTTTCGACTCAAATTCTATCATTAAAGCAGAAGATGATTTTAAAGACATTAATTGTAATTGAATAACAGACCGGGCAAATTTTCTCCTCTCATCCCCTGCAAATACTTCTACATAACTACTGTCTGAACTCCACTGACTTAAAAAAACCAGTCCCTGGAAAGACGAATCAACTACAACTTTGCTTGTATTAAAATCCGTTAAAGTTCTCTGAACTTGTAAATCTTTCAATTCTTTTGGGTTAAAAAAACTACTTTCTTTATCAATAGGAATTTGTAAGTTAGCCGAAACAACATCGATCCCTTCCGGAAATTTCTCTAACAAACTTTCAAAATCAAATTGAATAAGAGTATTGTAAATTTTTTGTGTAGAAACATAATTACGGCTTTCCAACATGGGAATATTTACTGAATAGACATACGCATCGAAAGTTGCAGAAATAGTGTCGGTTTTAACCAGTGTATCTTCCGGAGATTGATAATCAAAAATCAACATAGGCTCAACCACAATAGTTGGATCTCCTTCAATATTAATGCTGGTCAGATACTGAAGGTAAGTTGCTTCTGCAAAATCTAAAATTAAACCAAAATTTTGATCAGCATTGTTGGTATCTGCCCAAAAAGTAAACTTTTCTAATCCATTGGTATTCATCTGTAAAAAGAAAGTATCATCTTCAGATGGAGCAAACTCAATTTGACCAAGCGGAACAGTTGGATCAAAATTTTGAGTGTAGTCTTCCCATATTGAATCCTTATTACTAACCCATTGCTTTAATATCGGATAAGCGTTGGCAATAAATGGCTGTGCATTCATATCACCAACATATCCATCAGCTCTAAATTGAATCCTTGCTGCGATAATTTTCGCCATTGGAGGAAGGCCTCTCGAAAATTTTAAAATAATCCTGCTTTCAAACCCCTTGTAAGAACCAATTACTAAATTATTAGTAAGACGATTTCCAACAATGGGCTGAATCAAATAGGTAGTATCTTTTACCGCATAAAGAACTGTGTCTCTAACTTCACCCCCAAACTCCGGATTATAAAGATTATTCTGAAGATTAAATGGATCATCACTGCAACTGTTCAATAAAACAAGAAATACAATAAGAATAAAAACAAATAAATGTTCTAAAAAATTCAAACTTCTCATCCTTCCTAAGTATTAAATAAATTCCAATTTTAAGATGGAAAATATAAATAAATCAAAGGATTAATTCAATGATCATTATAATTTAATAAAATTAATTTCTTTCTTTAATTTAAATTCGGAAAATAATACAAAATCTTTTATTTTTTCATCTTAATTTTTCTTTTTTAATCTAAACACCAATTTTCACTTAAAAAAAAATTTTTAGTTCCTCTTTTACTTTACAAAATTAGTGAATAAAAAGCGATGAAGCTTGGATTCTTAAATTAATTAATAAAGTATACTCTTTTTATAACAAGATATAGAAAAAACTTATAGATACAAAGATTTTCAAAAATAATTTACTCAACTACCAAATAATAAATGAATTTAGTATAAATAAATTAATGTACTAGTTAGGGGAAGGATAACAATATTTCTTTTTTTAAGCTTATAGGTTGATTTTTATCATATTTTCTCATAATTTTTGTTAAGTTACCATAATGGTGGGACATAATAAGACTTCGGAGAGAAAACTCCGATTGAAGGAGATTCTTATGATTAATCCATCAAAATTAGAGTCCGAAGAATTCGATAAAATCTTCAAACAATTAGAAACAACATACATTGAAGAGTTAGAAAATATGATGATTTCGAATTTAATGGAAAAAAAGTCGATAGAAATTCCTGGTACGAATCACGAAACCATTGAATTCGCTGGAAGAACAAACTTTAAAATCCGTTTAAAACGGCCAAACAAAAATATTTGGTCAGTCTCTGTCCAGACACTAAAAGAATCGATACGGCGGGTCCTCCGCGAAGGCATACTATTACCAATTTGCAGCAAAATTAAAGAAGATACAAGCAAAGTTAAAGAGTTCGATCTACCTGTTTTAATGTTACTTCATACAATACCAGAACAAGAATATCAGACCCGTAGTTTCGTTGGAAATATCGTTGCCCACCCAACTCTTGGAGAAGGTAAAATATTACGTATAACAGAATCAGGAAACGTAGAAATACAATTTAAAGATAGGAAAGTGAAATTAAAACCCAATTATGTTCAATTAAAAAAATCATAATTCAAATAAAATCAAAAACTATCAAAAATTTGCAGATTCCCACTGTTCATTTTTATCTAATCAATTCTTTTAATAAAATTCTTGCAGGCGCACCATCAGCCTCTTTAATCTTTAATGGTAAACAATAAAGATCATAGATACCAGGTTTTACCCCACGTAAATCCAATCCTTCTATCACTACGATATTTTCTCTTAGTAAAATACGGTGAGCAGGATATTCTGTATTTGAATAAAGATCTATAGAAAGATAGTCAATTCCAACCAATTGAATACCCAACTGAATTAAATAACGGGCGGCATCGGAAGTGAATGCAGTATAATCGTGGTGAAATCGAAGTGGATTCTCTGACCAAAAATTAGAGTTGCGTGTTTTTACCAATAAACGTTTCACACCATGTAGATCATATTTTTGTAGATGATCCTTGTCAATTAGTAGCGAGTTTTTAACTTCAATCAGGTGTGCTTTACCAACCAAAACTTCCAGAGGAATTTGATCTACTCGCCACCCATTCTCATAAAAATGATAAGGCGCATCCACATGTGTTCCCCAATGCAAAGACATTGTTATTCGACTAAGATTAATTTTATCACCCTTTCTCAGACTGCATTCTTTTTGAATAGCAACTAAAGGATCACCTGGCCAAACAGGAATACCTGCATGTAAAGGTAGACTAATATCATAAATTCGGACATTTTCCTTTTCACTCATGATTTCTCCTCAATCTTAAATTTTAAAAAAATTTAAAAAACCTTAAAAATTGGCAAGAGAAAAAACACATTCGTCGAATTTGAACCATAAATAATTAAAAGGCAACATATGATTGAAAAAAGAAAATCCAAATCGATTACCCACACTTTAAACAGTCGGGTTAACAGAAAAAATCAAATTAGCTTTTTAATTGGAATACGATCATAACTTAGCTATAATAGTTAAAAGCTGACCTCTCGGTCAAAGTAAAGAATTAGGAATACAATTTGCCAAATCGGCTTACTGTAGAATGATTCACTGAATCGTTAAAAACTCGTTTGATGTTTTTATTGGCTTGATAATTAACGAATCAATGGTTTGTCCTACAGAATAATATACCAAACTTTAAAGCCTATTTATACGTAGATTTTTTAAACAGGACTTTTTTAAGAATTTCAAATTCTTGTTCAAAATTAGGAGTAAAAATACCCTTACCCAAATTTTCTTCAACCTCTGAAATTTTCCAGAAACGGGCTTCAGAAATTTCTTTTGGATCTGGAAAAAAAGGACCATCATCCTTTAATAAGAAAGCATGTACTAGTTCACTTTCAATTTCATTCCGCATGACATAGCGAAATAGAGGCTGAAATTTTGCCATGGATATTCCCAATTCTTCCTCAGCCTCGCGATGTAACGCATGTTCGATAGTTTCACCGCTATGGACATGTCCACCAATGGCTGTATCCCATTTTCCTGGCTGGACATCCTTATTATCTGATCTTTTCTGCAAAAAAATCTCGCCTTGTGAGTTAAAGATGTGTACATGAACAACGGGATGCAAAAGATCAGGATTCCCATGTACAAGGCTGCGAGGTGCTTTCCCAACAATTTTTCCTTCTGGCGTTACCAGATCAAACCATTCTTCAGCAGCATATTTTTTACGGAAGCGGTACTGTTGCCAACGAGCAATAACGAATTCAGCAATAAACACAATACCTATTAAGATGTAAAACAGCCCGCCGCTAATAAATGCCCAGGCTTCTTTGGTCATATAAAATGCTGAATAAAAAACTAAAAAAGTGTGAACTGTAAATATATAAAACATTCGTCGCATAGTGATTTGCATACGTTGGATTTGTTCCTGAGAAAACTCTATTCCCTGCATGTAACGCCCTGACATTTTAATCAGCAAAGGATGTTTCGAAAAAGCCGAAATTCCCAGTAGAACAACTAAAATCATCTGAACGAGACCGGGTTTTAATTTGAAAAAAATATCATTCTGCAAGATGATCGAAACCAATCCCAGAATAGTAATTAAGCCGGTATCGAAAAGAATAAATCTGTCAATTCTTTTTTCATGCAGGTAAGTAAAAATTATTTCGCCTAAGCCAAAAGTAATTGCCACTACTAAGCCAATGGTCAGGCCAAAAAACTCATCGGCAAGGATAAATACCAGCAGCGGTAGGAATCCAATTGTAAAATTTTTTAGCAACGTTTTTCTATCTAACATCATCACTCACCACGTTCCCAGAGTTTCAAAATATAATTTGAGAAGAATAAAGAATGAATGAAAAATTCAAAAATTTGCCAGCTTTTGCAATATTAATTTTGCAAGAAATGACAAA
>CAYLYM010000011.1:0-57852 GCA_964387645.1 uncultured Calditrichaceae bacterium
CTGGTGTGTGGAGAACACCCCAAAGAAGCTAATCTAAATTTCATTGGAGAAGTTATAGATACCATTTATTCGACAAAAATTCAGAAAGGTGAAATTCGCAGGATTAACGTAAATTCTGCACCAATGTCAGTCGAAGACTTTCGAACACTGAAATCTTTTGGAATTGGAACCTATCAATCGTTTCAAGAAACATATCATTTTGATACTTACACAAGAATGCATCCCAGCGGTCCTAAAAAAGATTATGCTTACCGACTTTACACCATGGACCGGGCAATGGAAGCCGGTATTGATGATGTTGGTATGGGCGTTCTCTTTGGCTTATACGATTACCGGTGGGAAATATTAGCGCTTTTACAACATGTAGAACATTTAGAAAACCGTTTTAATGTAGGTCCTCATACTATTTCTGTTCCAAGATTAGAACCGGCATTGAATGCCCCGGCCGCAATGAATCCACCTTATGCCATTAATGATCTGGAATTTAAAAAGTTAGTGGCCATTTTGCGGTTAGCTGTGCCTTACACTGGTATTATTCTTTCTACCCGTGAAAGACCAGAAATGAGACGGGAATTGATTCAGTTGGGTGTTTCCCAGATTAGTGCTGGAAGCAAAACATCCCCGGGTGGTTATGGAAAGCAAGGTTGTGATGATGAACCAGAACTTGACCAATTCCAGGTGAGCGATCATCGACCTCTGGACGAAGTGATTCGGGATATCTGTCAACTTGGTTTTATGCCTAGTTTTTGTACTGCCTGCTATCGTAAAGGCCGAACAGGCGAAGATTTTATGCATCTGGCCAAACCGGGCGACATTAAAAAAATCTGTAGCCCGAATGCTTTGAGTTCTTTTAAAGAGTATCTTCTGGACTTTGCTAGTAATGAGACAAAACGGGTAGGACTTGAAGCTATTGAACGGGATTTGAAAAACGAGCCGGACGGGGTTCAGAAAACGGCACGCAAATTAATGGAGCGGGTCGACCAGGGCGAAAGGGATGTTTATTTCTAATTACAGATGAGATGAAAGAGCGACTTTTACATATTTTAAATAAAACCGAATTGTCACGAGAGGATGTGATTTTTTTGCTCTCGTTAGCAAACCAGGAAATGCTGAAAATCCTATTTCAACATGCCGATGAGGTCCGCCGCGAATTTTGCGGAGATAAGGTATATTTAAGAGGAATTATTGAATTTTCCAATTATTGCCGGAGGAATTGTCTTTACTGTGGTTTGCGACGGGAGCATTTCCAGTTAACTCGATACCGGATGCATGAGGATGAAATAGTAAAAACTGCTCTGGAAATAGCTGATTTGGGAGTTGGGACGGTGGTTCTACAATCAGGAGAAGATCCGTATTTTACAGCAGAAGTGGTCGAAAGGATTATTTTCCGCATTAAACAAAAAGCGGATGTCGCCATAACACTTTCTCTGGGCGAAAGGCCATTTGATGAACTGCAGCGATGGCACTTAGCTGGGGCCGATCGTTACTTGCTGAAGCATGAAACCATCAATCCCGAGCTTTATGCCAGAATGCATCCTGATATGAAATATGAAGAGCGCTTAAATTGTCTGAAGGCGTTACGGACCATTGGTTACCAGATCGGAGCTGGAAATATAATTGGCTTACCCGGGCAGACGATCGAGGATATCGCCGATGATATTCTATTCTTGAAAAAAATCGATGCCGATATGGTCGGTATAGGTCCTTTTATTCCAAATGTCAACACACCGCTGGGAAAGTACCCGGGAGGTGATGTGCTCATGACATTGAAAACAGTAGCGGTTGCCAGAATTGTGTTACGCGATACGCACATCCCGGCAACCACAGCATTGGGGAGTATCGATGAATGGGGAAGAGAAAAAGCTTTGAAATGCGGGGCGAACGTCCTCATGCCCAATTTTACACCAGCCAGATATCGACGACTGTATGAAATCTATCCGAATAAACGCTGTGTGGATGATATGCCGAAACACTGTTTTAACTGTATTCAGGCACGGATTAAAGCTCTTGGCAGAGAGGTTGGCCTTGGCAAAGGTCACTCTTTGAAAAAGCGCTTTGTTGCTCTCCAAAATTCAGTTGATGCTTTAGTATCTTAATTCTTTAATTTGGATTGCCTGGCTTTATCAGCCAAACTGACCTGGCCAGCAGCCAGTCGGAGATAACGCTTGTGGCGTGTACTATCCCCCAATAAAGTTCGAGATTTGTTATTCTTATAATCATAAATAATTTGTTATCAGATCAGGTGATTTGACAAACGGTTCAATAGCCCGTTTATAAATTCCCAAACAGTAGGCGATGGTCATTCCATAATTGGTTACCGGAATATTTTTTTCAATGGCGGGTTTCAACCGGTTGTAAATCTGCCGCCGAGTCATCATGCAGCCACCACATTGTACAACCAGGCTGTATTCTTCCATTGGACGTTTGGGCTGGTTCAATCCAGCAACCACTTCGAAGGACAGTTTTTTGCCGGTGAAGTTGGAAATCCAGCGGGGAATTTTTACCCGTCCAATGTCATCGTCACTGACATGGTGGGAACATGATTCCAGAATCAACACCCGATCACCGTCTTTTAAATCAGAAATTTTAGGTGTACCCCTTAAATATTCATCAAAAGCCCCGCGATATCGGGCAAAGAGAATACTGAAACTGGTAAGTGGAATATCTCGAGGAATGGCGGCATCGGCTTTTAAAAACACCTGGCTATCGGTAATCGCCAATTTGGGTTTAAGATCGGTTTGACGCCAGAAGGCTTCTAACTCCCTTTCTTTCAAAATAATGGTGATGCAGTCGTTGTCTAAAAGATCGCGAATAGTCTGTACTTGTGGGAGAATCAGGCGGCCTTTTGGCGCCTGAACATCGATAGGCGTGATAAGCATAACAATATCGCCATAAGAAACCAGATCACCCACTAAGGGCGGATTGTTAAACACAGAATCCGGCAGATGTTTTCGAATCAGCTCGATAATGGTTTCAAGATTTTCGGGATTCAGGCAACTGAAGTTAACGATATCGGTTTTTGTTTCTCGTTCAATAAATTGGCGTGTCACTTCCGTTAAAGGAGACAAATCGGTTTTATTGTGTACAATGAAAAATGGAACATGGTATTTTTCGAATTCATCAATAATGGTGCGTTCGAATGTGCCAAATTGATTTTCTGCAATAAGCAGAATACCCAGATCAATGGTTTTCAGTGTTTCTAGAGTTTTCTCAATTCTCTTTTTCCCGATTTCTCCAGTATCGTCAATCCCGGCGGTATCGATCAGGACAACGGGTCCCAATCCGATAATCTCGTAAGATTTTTTGACAGGATCAGTCGTGGTCCCGGGATGATCAGAAACAATCGCAACGTTCTGACCGGTGAGTATATTGATGAATGAGCTTTTTCCACAGTTTCTTCTGCCAAATATTCCGATATGTGGCTTTTCTGATTTTAACATTCGAGATTCCTTATATATTTAATAAAGAAAATTTCTTTTTATTTATTTCATACGATTTCTTTTAAAGAAAATCCTAACCTTAATAAATTCTGTGGTTCGAAGATTTCCTGGAGCTTTTGCTCTGTCATCAGTTTAAGTTTTTTGTTAGCCGTAAAAATAGAGCGCTTTTCTTTCTGCATTTCCTGTGCCAGTTTTGATGCTGCATGATAGCCGATATATGGAATCAATGCGGTGGTGATGGACTGACTATGGAAAAGTTTCTTTTTAGCTGCCTGGTCGTCGACGGCAAGTCCTGGAAACAGATTTTCTGACAACGATCTGTCACTTGCTATTAGACATTTGATACTTTCAATCAGGGCATGGCCAATAATGGGCAGATAGGCATTCAAATCAAGGAATCCCTGGCCTGCCAGAGAGCTGATGAGTTGATCGTTGCTGTACACCCGATGGCAACAACTGATTACAAATTCGGAGATAACCGGATTGATTTTCCCCGGCATAATGGAACTGCCAACCTGCTTTTGGGAGATTTTTATTTCATCCAGATTATGGAGATCGGAAGCCAAGGCGCGGATGTCGCTCGCCATTTTTTCCAGATTCACGGCATGGGATTTTAAAATGGCATGAATTTCTACCAGTGGATCAATGTTTGCCGTGGCATCTTCCAGGTTTTCTGCCCGGGTGAGCGGTTTTTGTGCAATTTGCTGCAGGGCTTTTACAACTTCGAAAATAAAAAAACGTGGTACGGTGATACCGGTGCCAATAGCGCTCCCGCCCAGATTCACTACTTTGATTCGTTCAAAAAATTTTGAAATGCGCCACCAGTCGCGAGAAAGTGCTTCACTGTAGGTGCTGAAGAGTTTTCTAAAGGAGCCTGGTACCGCCTCCTGCATCTGGGTGTAAGCAATCCGTAAGCTATTCCGATTAGCTTTTTCGATGTTTTCCACTCTGGTCCGCAGTCCGTTTATTGAAGCCTCTAATTCATCTAACAGTTGCATGGTGACTAATTTCAGGGAAGTAGGAATAACATCGTTGGTTGATTGAAATACATTGGCATGTTCAACAGGATCGATGAATTGATAATCGCCGGGCTTTTTGCCCATACGTACCAGACTGGCATTGGCGATGATTTTATTTATATTCATGTTGATGCTTGTTCCGTCTCCACCCGATATGGTAGGAACAATGAAATACTCGAAATATTGACCGTTCCTACATTCTTCAGCGCTCTGGATCAGATGGGAAATAATTTCATTTTCTATCATTCGAATGGGAATTTGATCTTGTCTATATTGTGACAGTGCAGCCTGCTTAAATTTTTGACAGGTCTGGTAATAAGCCAGTTTCACGGTAGCTATAGCCTTATACCATTCGAAGTGAAAAGGTGTCTGATAAGGGAAATTTTTGCTGGCGCGGGCGGCATGGATACCGTAAAGAGCTTCGTATGGAATAGATTTTTTACCTAAATAATCCTGTTCTACTCGAAATTCCATATTCTTGATTCCTAATGATAATAAAAAATAGAAAATATATTAACTAAATAAAAAGGGCAATCAAAATAAAAATACTAGCTAAACCACAGTTTTTTAATTTTATACACAATTACTGTTAAAATTTTGGTTATTATTGATAGAATTATTATATTTTAAAAACATTCATCAAATTAGGAGATAATCATGGCTATAACCTTAGAAGAGGTACGTAAGGTCTTGTTAGCAGCGAGTACTGAATTAATGTCTAAATCCAATGTGGTGGCGACAGGAGTTGGGTACAAAGTTACTGCTGGCGAGCAGACCGATCAATTGGCCATTGTGTGTTCAGTAGATGTGAAAAAAACTAAAAAATCGCTTACTAAGAGAGAAATGATTCCAGCCACCATTCAAAATATCCCAACAGATGTCAACCCTACTGGCATTATCCGGGCGCTTAAAGATCCTACCGAGCGATTTCGTCCAGCACCTGGTGGTGTTAGTATCGGCCATGTGAATATTACCGCAGGTACTCTGGGATGTTTGGTGAAGAAGAATAATAAAATCTATATTCTCTCTAACAACCACGTTCTAGCTAATAGCAACGATGCTTCCATTGGAGACTCCATTCTCCAACCGGGTCCCTATGATGGCGGAAAGAATCCGCAGGACCGCATCGCCACTTTGAGCAATTTTATACCAATTCAGTTCGAAGGTGGAGATACCTTACCCGGTCCCTGTAAAATCGGCAATGCAGTTGCAACCGTTCTCAACTGGTTGGCGGCTGCTACCGGTAGCAAAACGCGCCTGGTGGCCACGCGGCTTCAAGTGGAGGATAATTTAGTAGATGCCGCCATTGCTGAACCAGTCGATGAAAATGTGGTGGTTAATGAAATCCTGAATATTGGAACTATTCAAGGAGTTGCAGAAGGCGCACTGGGCATGTCGGTGAAAAAAAGTGGCCGGACGACTGGATTGACAACTGGCGTTATTCAGCAGATTGACGTGACTGTACGGGTAAGCTATGGTCCCAATAAAACAGCGGTATTTGTAGACCAACTAATGACAGGAAATATAAGCCAGGGAGGTGATAGCGGTTCGGCGGTATTATCCGATGAGAATAAGCTCGTCGGTCTCCTTTTTGCCGGGAGCAATACGACCACTATCATAAATAGAATTCAGAACGTATTTCAAGCTCTCCAGGTATCATTAGTGTAATTTTTTAAATCCTGGTATGGCAATGAATGGTGGCTTTGAAAAAATAAAAAAAATAAAGCAGAAATACCAATCCCGTTGGTTGGCTATCCCCGGTGTTGTGGCCGTGGGAGTTGGGTTAACCAAAAACCAGAAACCAGGCATCATTATATCCGTGTCGAAGAAATTTATCGAAGAATCTCATTTAATTCCAGATGAAATCGAAGGCATTCCTATTGAAATTGTTAAGACCGGTGAAATAAAAGCACTCTGAACTATTTTCCTGAGATCCTGTGTTCTCTCATTCCGTTTCGGTAAGATGAAAATTTTTATAGATGGAAATAATCCATTACAAAGAATAATGTTTCATCTGTTAATTAAAAATGTCATGGGAAGTTAGGTACTCGGTTTAAAAAAGTAGAATTCACATGAGTCAGAATCTTTTATATATCCTCATCATCTGTCTTTCTGGAGCATTTTGGGGGTGTCTTCTCAATTTTTGCTGAGCCCGAATATCCTTATCTAATAAAATTGTTGAATTGGGCTTTTTAGGAAATCTGTTTATTAGAATACCGGTAATAATTGCCATTTTTTTGAAGAAATATTCAAAAATGGTAGGAGATGGCTCATCAGGATTCCAGAATCACACTTCCACCCAGACAAACATCGCCATCATAAAATACGGCAAATTGACCTGGAGCAATACCCTGATCTGGTTTATCAAGGGTTACCCATCCTTCGTCTCCACGAATGTCTAATTCACAATGGTAAAAATCTTTCCCATGCCGTACTTTTACCTGTAAATTCCGTTTGGTAGGCGGGTCACCCAGAATCCAGTTGAATTTACCCACTTTGAATTTATCAAAGAGACGAGTATTCATTCTGTCTTTTTGTGATAAATAAATAATATTGTTTTTAATATCCTTTTTTACCACGTACCATGGACCGCCTGATAAACCCAGCCCATGGCGTTGACCAATTGTGTAGAACCAGTAACCTTTGTGTCGGCCCAATTTTTCTCCGGTATCGATATTTACAAAATAACCGGGCATTTCGCCTAAATGATGCCTTACAAAATCGGAATACCGAATTTGGCCTAAAAAGCAGATACCCTGGCTATCTTTGCGATATTTATTAGGGAGGTCATAAACCTCTGCCAACTGTCTGACCTGTTTTTTTGTGTAACGACCCAAAGGAAACACCGCACGAGCAATCTGCTCCTGCCGCATGTATCCCAGGAAATAGGTCTGGTCTTTCACCGGATCGGGTGATTTTTTCAAATAATAGCGATTATTTTCATAAACCACCTGGGCATAATGTCCTGAGGCCACCTTCTCAAAAGAAAGATCAATTTTATCGAAGAATAACCCGAATTTAATCAGTCGATTACAAAACATATCAGAGTTCGGCGTCCGGCCTTCTTTTAATTCTTTAATTGCATAAGTAACAACCTTCTCCCAGTATTCCCTTTGTAATGAAATAATTTTTAAAGGGACATCAGCTTGTTTGCAAACGCCGCGGGCGTACTCTAAATCTTCTTCCCAGGGACATTTGCCTAAAAAAGAAAGTTCATCCTCTAACCATATTTTTAGATAAAAAGCGGTAACCTCGTGTCCTTCTTCTTTTAGAAGCCGCAGGGCAACAGAGCTGTCCACACCGCCAGATAACAAAACTGCTATCTTCATTTACTTGTTATCCTCACTTGTATTTAAACAAAATAATTTAAGAAAATAAAGAGCAGAAAAACAGAGTGGGAGACAAAATATTTAGAGAAATTATAATCCATCTATTTATAGCTGAAAATATTACAGTTTCTCTTCAGGAAAGAAATAAGAATCGATTTTAGATAAAAAATAAATTTACTTCAGATTTAAGTAACTTTGAAATGGATTGGGTTTGACTACCGAATTTGAAATTGAAAATTGTTCACCGATTGTAAGGTAAATTAAATTTAATATGCTATTTCTTACTAATAAGTTAAGAAATGTAAATATCTAAAAATGAGTGGTGAATGAAAAAATTTATTTAAATTGTTGATTATTATAAAATTTAGATTGGAAATTTTAGTTAAGATTTGAGAGGTATTTCTTTCAAAAGATTATCACTTAGGACAAATTCTTTCAAAGCAGCAATCCAATCTGGATGATCATTCAAACAGGCAATTATTCTCATTTCCTCGCCGCCATTTTCCAAAAATAACGCTCTACTGCGAATTCCAATTTCCTCTAATGTTTCTATACAATCAGTTATGAATGCCGGACACATTACTAATAACCTTTTAACTCCCGATTGAGCCAGACGAACAATTTCCTCATTCGTATAAGGTTTTAGCCAGGAATCGCTTCCCAATCTGGACTGGAAAGAAACGGAATATTTTTCCCTTGGCAATCTAAGCATTTTGGCTAAGGTTCCAGTTGTAATAAGAACTTGGTGTCGGTAACAGGTCTGGTGAGCAGGAGAAGGTGTTGTACAGCATTTCCGAACCTTTAAGCAATGATTTCCGGTAGGATCAGTTTTGCGAATATGCCGAATCGGTATCCCGTGATAGCTGAATAATAAATAATCGAAATTCCATGATAGATAATACTGTGCATTACTTACTAATGCTTCCAGATAAGCCGGATGATTGTAAAATGGGGGCATTAGCTTTAAACGAATATTAAAATTTATTTTTGAAAGTACTTCCTTTGTTTTCTCCAATACTGATTCGTATGTGGACATGGCATAATGTGGAAAAAGGGGAATAAGCAAAATTTCATCTACTTTCTCATTTATTAATTTTAAAATTGCACTGTAAATGGAAGGATTACCATATCGCATACCTAAAGCTACCGGAAATTCTATCTTATCTTGCAGCAATTTTTCTATTTTTCTGCTTATAACGATCAATGGAGAACCCTCTTGCCACCATATTTGTTGATAAGCCTCAGCTGATTTCTTAGAACGGAAAGGCAGGATGAAACCAAAAACGATAAGCTTTCGGAAAAAATAAGGTATATCTAATACTCTCTCGTCCATTAAAAGTTCTTTAAGATATTTACGAACATCTTCTATAGATGGCGAATCAGGAGATCCCAGATTTACCAGTAAAACTCCCCGTCTGTAATTTCTTTTTCTCATACACCTATATCTACTAAAATTCAACTGTTTTTTTATTTAACTGTTAAATTTATCTAAATGAAATTTAGAGAATATGACCCTGCTAACAAAATAGAATATTAAAATCTGAAAAGTTTTTTTATTTTCTGAATTAATTACTAAAAGTTAATAGCTTTGGAGATAGATAAATCTGGTGAATCAGTTTATGTTTTATTTTAGTCAAATCGGATTAAAAAATGTGAACATTGGAATGGTCAAAAGCCGGTCAAATAAGCTTGACCGGCTTTTAGAATTAAGAACACATAATAATATTCGGTTGTTGAGATAAAAATGATTTTTTACTCATTTATATGGTGGTTTTGTGTATAGGGTGTTGGTATGTATTGAACCGAAGGTGATTTTCTTTGCAAAGGCTGCGGAAAAAGGTTCATAAATTTATAAATTTCGTCGGGTATTTCGGTTGAAACGGGCAAGCCCAGTGCTTTACAGTCATCATACATAAGTGGATAATCATGAGTCCAGTGACCTGTTGCTAACAAATTGGCAATTCTTTCGGCTTTTTCTGGTTCTAATTTCCCATCTAAAATTTCTTTTACAGTTTGTTTTAATTGGGCAATGGCTTTTTCTGCTACGTCTGCCATTATTAAAGTCTGGTCGTCAGTGTTTTCAATTTTTTTCTTCTTAATAGCTGATAAGATAGATGCTGCCGGGTATTGTCCTAATTGTGGATCGACCGGTCCCAGGACAGCATTAGGATCCATAACAATTTCATCGGCGGCTAAAGAAATGAGTGTGCCGCCTGACATGGCATAATGAGGAACGAAGACAGTAACCTTTGCAGGATGTTTTTTTAATGCCATCGCGATTTGTTTAGCGGCCAGCGCCAAGCCACCTGGAGTATGGATAATCAGATCTATAGGTATATTCGGATCAGTTAGCTTTATGGCTCGTAAAATTTCTTCGGAATCTTCTATATTTATATATTTCATTACTGGAAAACCGAGAAGACTCATAGTTTCTTGTCGGTGGATCAGGGCAATCAACCGACTTTTACGCTTGGCTTCGATGGCCTGCATAAGGCGTAATCTTGATGAAATCAACATCTTTTGTTTTATAATAGGCTGTAACGCCGAGATCATAAAAAACAACCAGAAGATATCCAGCATATTCATTTCGTGCTCCTTTATATTTGATTTACGTTCAAAATTTTACCATGGAAAATATTGATCAACATAAGTTCGGGGCACACGATGTTTTGGCTTTCTGAAAAAGAAAACAAAAATTGCCCCGAGTATAAATCCGCCAAAATGAGCCCAAACAGCTACCCCTCCAGCGTTCGAAGGAACCAGAAATAATAAAGTTCCTTCTATGAATTGCATGAAAACCCAGAAACCCAGGTAGAAAAAGGCCGGGATGACTAAAATTTCCACAAAAATAAAAACAGGCACTAACGTTAAAACCCTTGCTCTGGGATAGAGAATGAAATATGCCCCCATTACCCCAGAGATTGCTCCGCTTGCTCCAATGGTCGGAACTGTAGAAGTAGGATTAAGATAAATATGCGTTAAACCTGCTCCAATACCGCACAATATGTAGAAGATCAAGTAACGAAAATGGCCCATACGGTCTTCCACATTGTCACCAAATATCCAGAGATACCACATATTGCCAATGATGTGGAACCATCCTCCGTGTAAAAACATGGAAGTGAAAAGGGTGTAAAATTGGGATGGATCAAGGAATTTTTGGACCGATATTAAAGCCAGAAATCGAGCTGGAATAACGCCAAAATATTCAAACAACTCCATTAATTCTCCCTGGCTCAAAGAGATTTCAAATAGAAAAATGAGGGAATTTATGATAATAAGCATAATTGTGATAAAAGGAAACGTCCTTGAGGGAATATCATCTTTCAAAGGAATCATCTAATTTCTCCTTTAATAATCAATGATTATATTGTTATATATATAATAAAAAATGAAGGATACATCCAATTCAGAATGTTAAATTAAAGTCTTAGAATCGCACACGCCACATTCGAATTGAAGTGTGACATGGGAAATTTGAAATTTTTCTACTAACCGGTTTTCGATTTGTCGGAGAAGTTGTGAAGTTTCACTTACTTTCATATCTTCCACCTCTATATGAGCTTCAAAGTGAATTTCCCTTTCATTAAGCCGCCAAACATGAACATGATGAATATTTTGTATTCCAGGAAAAGACTCTATTTCATTTTTTATATCTGCAAGAGAAATATTTTCTGGACTCCCCATCATAATCATATTCACAGCGGTCTTTATGATGGAAAAACTCTCTTTAAGAACATAAAGAGAAATTAAAATGGTTAATACAGGGTCGATCCAGTATATCTGGAAAAAATAGATGAATAAACCACCGGTGATGACTGCAATACTGGAAATAGCGTCGCTTAATAAATGCAAATAAGAAGCTCTGATGTTCATGTTCTCACGGGCATTCTTCCGAAGGAGAAGTGTTCCGATAACATTTGCCAGAAAGCCCGCACCAGCAACACCAACCATCAAACCGCCGGCGATGGGATTGGGCGAAATTAAACGAGAATAAGCTGTTTTAAAAAGGAAGAAACAGATAATGATCAAAGAACTGGCATTGATAACGGCGGCAAGGATTTCAGCACGTTTCATCCCAAAAGTATAATGTTGATTTTTAGGGCGCTCGTTCAACCGAATGGCTATGTAACTGATAATAACGGCAATTCCGTCGCTAAAATTGTGTAAAGCATCGGAAAGGAGTGAAAGGCTACCCGAAAGTATTCCACCAATGACATCTGCTATGGTAATCACAAAATTAAGAATCATTGTAATTAATAATCGCCTGAGAGATGAGGTTGTTGAATGACGATGTGCCACTTAATCTACCTCGCTGTCGCTTAAATCACTTTAATAAAAAATAAATGAAATGATTATTATGGACAAATGTTTTTTATGAAAAAAAACAGGTAAAAATTGAATAAAGATGGGAATAAAATTATTTACCAACTGTCAAATATAAATTAATAATTCAAATTAAAAAGAATTTATGTAGCTTATGAATTTAACCTATAATATAATATTTTTGATCTCTCCTCTAGTTATTCCAAAAAAGTTTATGGTAATTTTCCCAATACCTGTATAATCAATTTATCAGTAAAAGATCTTATGAAAAAATAATATTTTTTTATTTAATAAATCAAGTAGCTTATATTTTAAAAATGTTTTAAAGATTCCTGGGTTTATCTTGGAGAAAGGAATTTAAGAGCGCGAAATTGAGTGAATTTATGCAAAGGAAAAAATTAAAATGAATCCTCAAATGTATTTTGATATGAGAAATCTATTTGTTTTTATCACTTTTTTTATTTTTTCAATTCTAAAAATGGTAAGTCTGGCTTCTGAAAATGAAATGATTAGAGATGAGAGAGGAAAACGCATTATTAGATCAACTTACATCACCAGCAAAATAAAAATTGATGGAAAATTCAATGAAACAGTCTGGAAGCAGGTACAATTTCAGGGCGATTTTCTGCAAAGAGAGCCGAAAGAAGGTCAACCGGCAACTGAACTTACAGAGGTTGCCATTTTGCATAATGATGAATATTTATATATTGGGATAAAATGTTATGATAGCAATCCAGAAAAAATTCTTGCCAGAGAAAGGAGACGGGATGCTTTTATGGAGAATGATGATTATTTTGAAATTGTCTTAGATACATATCGAGATCATAGAAATGGATTTTATTTTGTTATTAATCCAACTGGTTGCCGACGGGATGCTACTTTTAGCGAAGAAGGAAGAAATATGAACAGTGAATGGGATGGAATTTGGGATTGTGGGGTAGAAATTACTCAAGAAGGATGGTTTGCAGAAATAGAAATTCCCTGGAAAACGCTGCGGTTTGCTGAATCGGACGATCACATCTGGGGAATTAATTTTGCTCGAATGATCCGGAGGAAAAATGAACATGATTTTTGGCAATTAATTTCACGCGATGCAGGTCGATATGGTTTTTTCAGATTATCACAAGCTGGGACCCTTGTTGGACTTTCCCATTTAACGGCTGGCGGAAATATCGAGTTTGAGCCTTATTTGTTAGGCGGAGCTGAAAAAGATGCCGAAACTGATTTTAATGTAAAAACAGTGGATGATATAGGAGTCGATGCTAAAATTAATTTGACTTCAAATTTAGCTGTAAATTTAACCTGGAACACTGATTTTGCCCAGGTCGAAGCTGACCAGGAACGTATTAATTTATCACGGTTTTCATTATATTTCCCTGAAAAAAGAGAATTCTTTCTGGATGGTGCAGAAGTTTTTAATTTTGGTGGGCAGAGCATGAGTGGGCGGCGAGGAGGAGAAACCGATGGAATTCGACTCTTTTATTCCCGACGAATCGGAATTGTTGATGGACACCAACAACCTATTTCCGGTGGTGTAAAAATGATTGGTAAAATAGGTAAGTATCAAGTTGGTATTCTAAATATGCTAACGGAAAAAACAGTGATTAAAGATGAAGATGATGATTCCCTAGAAACATTTCCAGCAACAAACTTTACTGTTTTAAGGCTGAAAAGAGAGCTTTTAAAAAGATCAAATGTGGGAATAATGTTCTTAAATCGTCAGTCATTATCTGATAATGATTACCATCGCTCGGTTGGTTTTGATGCTAATTTTCCTTTAACCGATCTATTTTCAATAAGTGGCTCATTGGCTGCTACCACAGGACCAGATAAGATAGAAGATAGCACACTTTATCGCATGAATAGAAGAAATTGGGCGGGTAATCTGTCTCTGGAATATCGGTCTGACTTATGGGATCTTGAACTTTCTCATTTAGATATTCAGGAGAATTTTAATGCAGAAATGGGATTCGTCCGTAGAACAGATATTAGAAATACTAGAGCAGAGATAACTTATTCACCACGACCTCGATTTTTGCCTTCAGTTAGACAATTACGATTCAGGTTGTCGGGAGAATATATGACTGATCACCAAAATATCATGCAGGAAAATAATTATTCAACTTCGTTTGGTATTCGATTCCAGAATAGCGCTTTTCTCTACATTGGACTACGGCGAGAAGCAGAATTTATTCCATCTGATTGGGAAGTTCGTCCAGGATATATTATTCCTGAAGATACATATTATGGTTGGTCTACTTATGTGTTTTTTTCTTCAGATCGAAGCAAGGAAATCTCTGGGGGACTAAGAACTGATTATAGTGATTATTATACAGGCAGAAAATTCACGTTTGATCCTGAATTAACTTTATTGAATTTACAAAAAACAAGGATTGAAATTGATTTGAATTTTAATAAAGTGTGGTTACCACAGGGATCGTTTAATGCAAAAACATTTGCAAGCCGAATCTACTATTATTTCTCTACTAAATTGTATATTAAAGCTTATCTCCAGTGGAAAGATGATAGATTAGCCAATGATGGTAATCAGATATCTTTGGCTAATTTACTCTTGCGTTGGACTTTCCGTCCCGGAAGCGATTTTTATATCGTTTATAATGATAGACGATTATTTGGTAATGGTGATAGCAAAATTAATAACCGAACAATTATGTTTAAATTAACTTATTTCTGGAGGAAGTAGATAAAATATTCTGAAAGCTTTTAAATAAAACCACAAAGACCCAAAGGTACAAAGATTTTTCGTTAAATAGTTTTGAAATATAAAATAGCCATAAATATTTATTCGTCATTCTATAATTTTTCAAAGCTTTCATTCTGTTTTAATTAACATGCTCAATTATAGCTGCTGTGATATGCTTAATAATATCTCCAGGTTTGACAGAACCTCCTTTAATAACTCGTGCAAAAATAACCTCTCGTAGCATATTGTAATTGCCTAATTTTTTTCTTTATTACACAAGCAGTTTGGTATTTTTACCAATTTGCATAACTTCCAGAATAATCTTATTTCCTATAGCCAGACCATATCCCACCCGGACTTTTCGAATATCAAATGCGCGGATGATGATGTTTTCGGCAAATGCACCGTGGCTAAGACCAGGCATCTTTTCTTTCATTTTGTCAATGCTCTCTCCAGCCAGTAACGACACCTGACGATGCCAATTTCCCGCATGCGCATCTCCTTGAATTCCATAATCTGTAATCAAATTAGCTTCTGGAATTTCTTTTTTTTACGATGCCTTTTTTAGCGCTGATGCAAATCGATTCAATATAAGCCCATTACAACACCTTCATGAGAATAGATAAACGGTTATTTCATCGTTTGCAATAATTTGTTGGCCTTCTGGCAAACAATAAAACCATCGAAAAGAACAATTGAAGTAATCATGTGTGAGTCCTGTTTTTGAAAAACTGAAACCCGATGAATATTATACTTATTTTTTCAAACTATAATCCTTAAAAATTGAGTTCGGTTTTCTGGATTCTGGATATTTCACTCAATTTTGCCTCGAAGTGTTGCGGTCAACTGAAGTTCATCCCACTTAATGCCTACAGAACTGGATATAATAGATATAGTCCATGAAAGCTGAAACTGGTTTCCGTGAAGTTCAAAGAGCAGGCAACCTCCTTTCCTGGCAAAGAAAAAGGGTTTACCCGGTTCTTGGCGAATTTTCCAGAAAAGTAAAAGTGAAGTAAAAGTCCTTTATTTAAAACCAGTTAGATAGCTTTTTTAGCCAGAGTATCCAAAGAATGTAACTATTTAAAGAAATTAGCAAAATCTTTGTGATTCGAAGATATTCTTAAATACAGATTTCAACAGAATAACCTAATATTGTCGGTGTAAGGGGTTCAGAAAAATCGGTTGCAATTAATATATACCAAACATAAATTTTAAATCATGTATTAAACCAACTGTAAAAATATTGGAGAGGGAATAAATTGTCTTCTTATGTTCACTTACACAATCACACTCACTACAGTTTGTTAGATGGAGCTATAGATATAAAACGATTATTTAAAAGAGCTATAGAGTTAAAATTAGATACTCTGGCTATTACTGATCATGGTAATATGTTTGGTGTATTGGATTTCTATCTGACAGCAAAGAAATATAACATCAAACCTATTATTGGGATGGAAGCTTATGTGGCTCCCGGCTCAAGGTTTGACAAAAAGGGTGCTGGAAAAGGAGGAAGTAAAGCTGCTTATCATCTGGTTCTTCTCGCAAAGAATCAGACAGGATATAAAAATTTAATGAAGCTATCCAGTTTAGCTTACCTTGAAGGTTTTTATTATCGACCAAGAATTGATAAAGACTTATTAAGACAGTATAGTGAAGGACTCATAGCGAGTTCTGCCTGCATGAAAGGTGAAATATTTGATAAGTTAAATAATCATAGTAAAGAGGCTGCGATAAAGGCAGTTGAAGAATATTTAGAAATTTTTGGTGATGATTATTATTTAGAAATTCAGAACCACAATATCCCGGAAGAGGTGGGGTATGAAAATATATATAAATTAGGTAAAGAAATGGGCGTTCCAGTGATTGCTACGAATGATGTGCATTATCTATTAAGAGAGCATTATGAGTCTCATGATATATTACTGTGTATCCAATCTGGTAAAAATATATCTGATCCAAATCGTATACGCTATAATACAACCGAATTATATTTGAAAAGCGTAGACGAAATGTACAAGATGTTTCCTGATAAAACTGATGCTCTGGAACGCACATTAGAAGTTGCTGAAAAATGTAATGTTGAAATAGAGACAGGCAAACTTTTACTTCCTCGTTTCCCATTGCCCCCTGAGTTTAAGAATATGTCTTTGGATGACTATCTAAGAAAAATTTCTTTCGAGGGAGCGCAAAAGCTTTATAAACAAGTAACACCTGAGATAACGAATCGATTAGAATATGAATTGGATGTGATAAAACGGATGGGATATGCGGGTTACTTTCTTATTGTGAAAGATTTTATTGATTTTGCCCGTAGTCGAGACATTCCGGTAGGTTTAGGCAGAGGTTCTGCTGCAGGTAGTCTTGTTGCTTACTGTATTGGTATTACCAGAGTAGATCCATTACGTTATGGACTTCTCTTTGAACGGTTTTTAAATCCAGAGCGGGTTTCAATGCCCGATATTGATATTGATTTTTGTTTTGAACGTCGTGAAGAAGTTATTAATTATGTACGAAAAAAATATGGTGAAAAAAACGTAGCACAAATTATAACCTTTGGCACAATGGCGTCTAAGGGCGTAGTTCGTGACGTAGCTCGGGTATTGGGTATTGAATATGCAAAGGCTGATGCGATATCGAAGATGATTCCTGTTCATCAGGGTAAACCCATGCCATTAGCAGAGGCTCTGGAGAATTTACCAAGTTTAAAAGAAATGGTCGAAAATGGGGATGAAAAATTCAAACAACTCATGAAACATGCTCTGGTTTTAGAAGGATTGGCCCGACATGCTTCCATCCATGCAGCGGGTATCATTATTGCACCTGATGATATAACTAATTATGTTCCACTTTACCAGGCTGAAGAAAAAGGCCAAAAGGTTATTGCTACACAATTTACTATGACCGGATGCGAAAATATAGGCCTGCTGAAAATGGACTTTTTAGGACTACGAACACTAACGGTTATTCATCATACTATAGAAATGCTGAGACGAAAGGGAATTGAAATAGATTTAGATAATTTGCCATTAGATGACCCTGAAACTTATGAGATTTTTAGCGAGGGTAACACTGTAGGAATATTTCAATTCGAAAGCTCAGGTATGCAGGAATACTTACGAAAATTGAAACCTAATCGTATTGAAGATTTGATTGCAATGAATGCTTTATATCGTCCTGGGCCTATGGAGAACATTGATGTATATATTGCCCGCAAATATGGACGAGAAAAAATTGAATACCTTCATCCTAAGTTGGAACCTATCCTGAAAGAGACCCATGGTATTATTGTTTATCAAGAGCAGGTTATGCGTGTGGCTTCGGAGTTAGCAGGGTTCAGTCTGGGTAAAGCAGACATTTTGCGCCGTGCGATGGGTAAAAAGAAAAAGGATGTAATGGAAAAGCTTAAAAAGGAATTTATTGATGGTTGTATTAATAATGATATTGATAAAAATACTGCTGAAAAGATTTATGATTTAATATATAAGTTTGCCAGTTATGGTTTTAATAAATCCCATGCCACGGCTTATGCTGTGTTGGCTTATCAGACTGCATATTTAAAACGACATTATCCTGCTGAATTTATGGCTGCTACTCTGACTTCAGAAATAAATGACAGTTCCCGAATTGTTATATTAATAGAAGAATGCCGACGTATGGGTTTAGAAATTTTACCACCAGATGTTAATATATCAGAAGCAGAATTTGTTGTACCAGAACAGGGTAAAATTAGTTTTGGTCTTGCTGCTATAAAAAATGTTGGCAAAGCTGCAATAAAATCGATTATTAAAGCAAGAAAAGAATATGGTAAATTCAAAAATATTTATCAATTTCTTCAACATGTAGATTTACGTTCTGTTAATAAAAAAATCTTAGAAGCACTTGTTCAAGCAGGTGCTCTCGATTCTTTAGAAGGAAACCGAGCTCAGAAATTTGCAGCGATTGAATCCGCTATTAATTTCGCGCAGAAATACCAAAACCAGTTTCAAAATAAATCTCAGATCAGTTTGTTTGAGATCCTGGACAACCAGAATGACAGTCAAGAATCCGAAAAATTTTTAAACTATCCTTCTTTACCAGATATTCCTGAGTGGTCGACTCAGGAAAAATTAGAAAGAGAAAAAGAACTTTTAGGATTTTATATTAGTGGCCACCCGCTTGATAAGTATTCCAAAGAAATAGAATTGTTCTGCACTCTTGATTGGAACAATCCTCAATCATACGCCGAGAAAAAAGAAGTCAGAGCTGCAGCAATTGTTTCTCAGGTAAAAACCCACTTTGATAGAAATGGGAATATCATGGCATTCCTTACCCTGGAGGATCGACAAAATTCATTTGAATGTGTGGTCTTCTCCTCAGTCTATGAAAAATACTCGCAATACATTCAAAAGGGAGAAATGGTTTTTGTTCGTGGAAATGTAAGCGAATCGGGAGAACAAACTTTTAAAATACTGTGTGAGGAAATATTTCCTCTTTCTGAAGTTCGAAATCGAATGTCGGATGGACTTCAACTTATCATCAATACGAAAAACCTGGATGAAAAATCTGTAGACAAATTACAGGAACTCGTGCGACAACATCCGGGAACCATACCCCTTTACATCGAAGTACGTCCGAATGGAAATGGAGCTGGATTTTTACTTCGCTCAATGAAATATAAAGTTGTTATCACTGATGAATTGCTGCACGAATTGCAAATATTATTAGGTAAGGAAAATGTGGTAATAAAAAATTGAAGTAAAATTTGAGAAGAGAATGAGAACAGTTATTCAAAGAGTTTCACAAGCAGCAGTAGAGGTTGATGGTAAAACAGTTGGAGAAATTGGGCCTGGTTTGGTTGTATTATTAGGCATAAAAAATGGTGATGAAAAGGCAGATGCTGAATATCTTGCTAATAAAATTATCAATTTAAGGATTTTTGAAGATGATCAGGGGAAGATGAATAAGAGTCTATTAGAAAATTCTGGTGAAATACTGGCAATTTCCCAATTTACTCTTTATGGGAATACCCGGAAAGGTCGGCGTCCCAGTTTTATTGAAGCTGCACCACCCGAAGTAGCCGAACCGTTATATGAATACTTTATTCAGTGTCTAAAGAGAGAGAACATACGGGTGGCCCGGGGTATCTTCGGAGCCACGATGAATGTAAAAATTTTCAATCAAGGACCTGTAACCATTATTATTGAAAGTGAAGACCGGTTTAAACCAAGGCGATAATGTATTTGGGAGTTCAAATGAATCTAACAAAGAGCACATTCTTTAAAAGAATATTGAATAAAAAAATATTATTAAAAATTTTTTATCTTTCAATACTGTTCCTTGTTTTTACTTTTTTAATGGATTTAGTTATAATGCCGTTTTATACAAAACATGGAAAAGAGTACCAGCTACCGGATGTAACCGATAAACCGCTTAATGAAGCCGTGGAAATATTGAAATCTAACGACTTTAAACCCATCGTCCAGGATTCGGTATACGATGAACAATTTCCACCAGGTTATATAATACAGCAAAATCCGTTGCCTTATTCCAGAGTTAAAAAGGGCAGAAGAGTTTATTTAATTGTCAGTATTGGAGAAAAACCACGTTATGTGCCTCGACTGATCGGTTTAACCCCCCAGGATGCTGAATTCCGGATACGGGAAGAGGGACTACAGTTAAATGAAAAAATCTATGATTTTTCCGATTTTTATCCAAGAGGGGTGGTAATAAATCAATCAATCCCACCCGGAGAGATGGTTAAGAAAAATCAAAAAATCAACATTACTATAAGCCTTGGTCCTGCTCCAACTTCTTGGGAAATACCAAATCTTATTGGAAAGAGTTTAGAAAGTGCAGCAAAAGAACTTGACGCGGTTGGAGTTAAAGTTGGAAAAATAAAATATGTTTACCGGGCTGACTTAGTTCCAGGTACAGTTCTGAACCAATCGGTTTCAGCAGGACAAAAAGCAGCACTAGTTGATTCCGTAAGTCTTATTGTGAGTACCGATCAACCACCAGAGGAGGAGACAGTAAATGACAGTACCCTTGAATAATTACAAAATACTCCCTTCTATACTTTCTGCTGATTTTGGAAAATTTATTGCCGAAGTGAGCACTGTAGACATCCCAGAAATAGATTATTTGCATGTAGACGTCATGGATGGACATTTTGTACCCAATTTGACTTTTGGTCCCCAGGTTGTGACTTCATTAAAAAAACATACTCGTTTTAAATTGGATGTGCATTTAATGATAGATAAAATTGCTGAATTTATTCCAGAATTCGCAAAAGCCGGGGCCGATATTATCACTATTCACCAAGAAGCAACCAGACATTTGCATAGACATATTTATCAAATTAAGGAATATGGCGTGTTAGCAGGAGTTTCAATAAACCCGGCTACACCATTAGAAAATATTGAATTGATTTTACCGGACGTTGATCTGGTTTTAATAATGAGCGTCAATCCGGGATTTGGTGGTCAAAAGTTTATTCACTCCAGTTTAGCTAAAATTAAAAAATTAAATAAATGGCGCAGGGAAAAGGGATTGAATTTCATTATTGAAGTTGATGGTGGGATTGACCAGATCACAGCAGGAGAAGTTCGTCTTGCCGGTGCAGATTACTTTGTGGCCGGAAGTGCCATTTTTGGACAGAAAGATCGTCCGAAAGCGGTTTATGCAATTATTAAAGCTATTGAAGAAGCTCAAAAAAAATATTCGGGTAAGTTGGTTTAAATTGTTATATCTTATGGAGTTCGCTTGGATTTATCTTTATTAAAATTCCTACCATGTTAAATTTTAAGAGAATTTTTCGCTTAATCACAAAACACTACTTGAATAATCCATTGCATATTGGAGAAATATGAAATAATATTGGTTACTTCAATTAGAACATAGGTGAAAAATAGAAGTATTTCAACCGATTCTAATAGTATCAGGGAATTTTGAAACTTTAAAATGAAACATCTTGCTGAAGGTAGAAAGTTAGAAAAAGGATTCCATGATAATTAAAAAGAGTGTTTCTAAATTTTATTTAATTTTTATAGGTATTTTGATAATCTCATTCGATTTAGTTTGGGCAGAAGGATGGCGTTTTCGGAAATATGCTGGTGAGTTTTTAGAAATTGGTGTTGCAGCCCGTGCCGAAGCTTTAGGTGGTAGTTACACGGCGTTAGCAAATGATGTTACTGCCGCCTATTACAATCCTGCCGGTTTACGTGATGTCAAAACAGCTCAAGCATCCTTTATGCACACTCAACAAATGCTCGCTTCTGTCAATTACGATTTCATCGCTTTTGCCAAACCACAGTCAGAAAATCGAATATTTTCCTTAAGTCTTATTCGCCTGGGTATTGATCATATCAACGATAGCAGAGAAGCACAGGTATTTTTTGAAAATGACCCGGAAAACTGGCGGATTGATTGGGCTAAAGTGAAATCATTTAATGCTGCTGATTATATATTTATTATTTCAGTTGCACAGAAAATGAAGCGAGGTTGGTGGCTGGGCGGCAATATTAAATTAATAAGACGAAGCCTTGCAGAACATAGTGGTAATGGACTGGGTGTTGATATAGCCGTCCAAAAAAGCTTATTTGATAAATTTCGATTTGGTGCCAATTTGAAAAATACAACAACGACTTTAATTGCATGGGATACCGGTGAGAAAGAATTGGTGAAACCTGCTCTTTTTATTGGCGGGGCAGGAAAAATTCCAATAGCATCGATAAAAAGTAATTTACGTCCGGTAATGGATATAATTCTCCGCTCGGAAGGCATACAAAAGAGTGCACAATTGAATTTTGGCACTTTAAGTTTAGATTTTACAGGCGGAATAGAATATGATTATCGTGGCGTTTTATTTGTGAGAGCAGGAGTAGATCAGATTTCACGAATGGCCTTAGGAACAGGAATTCAAATACCCCATATTCGGATAGATTATGCTTATACGCATTATGATACCGAAATTGGAAATAGTCATCGCATTGGATTGATTGTTCAATTTTGAAATTCGTCCAGTGTGATGAAATTTAAATAAATGTTAATGCAAATATCTTAACTTTATTAAAATCATAATTAAATAAAATAGAAAAAAATGTGGCTGATCCGGAATTGACGGTTCGATTTCATCAGAATATGTAAAAAAGGATGTTAGATGAAATTGACATGGTTTTTCGTTTTACTATTTTTTCTGACATTACCTGCTAAAGAAGTTGCTCAACAATCTTTTCCATACGGAATTTGTGGAACCTCAGTTGTATCCACTTTTGATGTTAATAAATATATGGAATTGTTAAAGAAGAATGACCCGGAGCAATATACATTTTGGCTGCAAAAATTTGAGGAGATCGGGAGATTTAATAGAGGGGCTACAGAGACTCGGAAATTCTGGGCTTTTAATTTCAAATCACAATCACATTATGATGTAAGCGCTACTCTCAAACGAACCGGCAATTTTACCCGAATATGGGTGGAAGATGAAAGCTGGAATAATAATTATGTCAACGATGCTGTTTTAGATGAACTTCTTAATCATCTGGAATATATAAGCGGATCGAATTCTATTAATCCTAACATGGGGATTATTGCAATTGATACTATGTTGTTTGGTCAACCGCCAAACTATGATGGTGATGGTATTGTGGATTTTTTAATCTTAGATATAAAAGATAATTTTGATACAACGGGAACCCGCTCATTTATTGCCGGGTATTTCTCTCCGAACGATCAAACAGAGAATTATTTCAGTAATGAAAGTGACCTGATATATTTAGATTCCTGGCCTGGAATTTATTTTAACGATAAGTATCGTACAGATAGGGTCCTTTCTACAACTGCCCACGAGTTTCAACATTTGATTCATTACAATTATGATCAGGATGAAGCGAATTGGGTTAATGAAGGACTATCAGAACTTGCCTCGACCTACTGCGGATATGGAATTAGTTTCCCTGGATTGTTTCTGGACAGCACCAATGTCAGTTTGACTACCTGGGATGGAAAATTACGAGATTACTCCAGGGTAAATTTATGGATGCTCTATTCTGCAGAACAATTAGGGCTCAGTTTTATTAGAAAATTGGTAGAGAATAAACTGAATAGCGAAGATGGTTTTAATGCAGCAATGGCCCAGGCTGGTTTAAACGGATCTATGGCACAGGTATTTTCTAATTGGGTCATCGCCAATCTTATAAACGATATAGAATTCGATCCAAGATATGGTTATCAATGGAAAGAAGCTCGTGGTCTGAGAGCAAACCCTACACGAATAATTCGAGAATATCCTCAGAATGATGTCTCGGGAGAAGTCAATCGATATGCCTGCGAATATCACCAATTTCGGGGTAAAGACTCTCTACAAATAGATTTTTACAGTATACCCTACCAGCTTTATTGGGTTGTCAGCCAGGGGAAAGATTATCATATTCAAATTCCTTCAAATATAACCATAAATGTTCCATTTTTTACTGAAGATTCCTCTTATATCTTAGTATTGTATTCAACAACGACATATCAAATATATCGTTATAGTGCAAATGCTAAGTATTCTTTGAATTTCTTTGAACTCAGTTATGATGATGGAAATGCAGATATTCATATACAATTTCAAGGGACGGCTGCCAATTTGTTTGAAGTTCCGGCTTCAAATATACAACTTGAGAGTGTTCGATTTTGGAGTGGAGCGTCCGATTTTATTGCTCGCATTCACGTTTATGAACAAACCCTGGGTCTGATTCCAGGTAAAGATCTAATTCCACCTATAGAAACAATGGTCTCAACTAGCGACTCATGGATTACAGTTAATCTTCCAGAACCAGTTTCTGGATTACGAAAAGGGGACAATATATTTGTTGGTGTGGAGATCAATGAACCAGAGAAAAGTCTGGGATATGATGAATCTAACAAAACAGATAAAAGTTATTTAAAATCAAATAGTTTCTGGAGAAAATTATCAGATTTCCAATCAGAAAATGGTAAAACTTTCGATGGTGTCTGGATGATTCGCGCCGCTTTTTCTGGTTTGACAGATACTGATAGTATTAGTCTTCCTGTTGAAATAGATACCACATTTGTATTAAAAGGTAATTTCCCAAATCCTTATCTCAAACAGGTAGGTGTAACTGATATCCGATTTACCCTCCCAACATATGGTAGAATAGATTTCGTTGTTTATAACGTTCTGGGACAGAAGGTGGTTAATTTGAAGAATATTCGACCAATTCTTTCCGGTCAGAATCATAATGAATATCATTTTACCTGGAATGGAGAAGGAGTTCAGGGGAGTTTACCCTCAGGTGTTTATTTTTACCAACTGATCTATCAGAATCCCATTTCTGGCACAAGAAAGAGAAGTAATTTTAAAAAGATGATTATTATCAGGTAAATTATAAACGATTTTAAATTTTCTCTGCCAATGATCTACTTTGTCATTTTTCTTTCCAAAGAATGATTATTTCGAGCGATCCCGGCTGGCCGGGAGAACCAAGAAATCTTTTTTTCTTCATTATTAAAAAGGATATATAGGCAAACAAACATAGCATTATGATGAAACCTTTTTTCTAAAGATAATTAATGAATAAACAATATATTACGTATGAATAATTATTCTTCGGGGGTTTCAAAATCTTTTTCTTACAGCCAATTCCCAAAAATAAAATTTTTCTGTGAGGATGAATTCAGATTAGTGTATTTAAATAATTTTAATAAGGGTAGGGGGGCTTGTCTTTAAAATGAAAGAATTTGACTTCCAAACATATTTGTTAACAGTTTTTTAATTTTAGAGAACAAATATAAAAATAATAACTTAAAAAGTATTCGACTTTCGAATCTGCTTAAATCAAATTAAATTCTTTAAAAAATTGTCTCATTTCTTCGACAGAATTCGTCCAGATTGTTTTTATACCAAACTGGCTGGCCTGATCGATATTCTCTTTCGTATCGTCGATAAAAAGACATTTTTCTGCGGGAACGGCTAACTCATTAAGAATTGTTTTAAAAACTTCTGGATTGGGTTTATTCATTTTTAACTGAAAAGAAAGAAAAAATCGATAGAAATGTTTAAAGAATGAACATTTTTGCATAGCAACCTGCCAGTGCCAGGGATCGGTGTTTGAGCAAACAGAGAGTGTATATTGTTCTGTTAAAGTATTAATTAACTCTTCAATCCCTGGTTTAGGATCTCCAATCACTAAATTCCAGATTGATTGAAATTCAATTTGAGAAATATTACAGAGAAATTTTTGAATCATCAATTGATAAAAATCATCAGGTGAAAATTTGCCTGCCATAAAATCTAAATGTAAATCAGATAAAAAAAATGTTTTTACTGTTTGATAGGATATATTACAACGCTGAGTAAAAGCACGCATGGCAAGTTCAGGATGAATATCCACCAGAACATTTCCTAAATCGAAGATAATGTGTTTTACCATATTATTTCCTTACTTTGTATTTTCCAATTTTGCTTATCGAGCACAAGTTTGGTGCCGACCTCCATCAATACTATAAGTAACACCAGTAATCCAGGAAGCATGTTCGGAAGCCAGAAAAACAATGAGATCTGCAATTTCTTCCGGTTTACCGACTCGACCTAAAGGATGAGTGGTTTTACTGTGCTCTAAAAACTTCATATAGTTTGCTTCATCCATTCCGCCTCTACGATGGAGGTTTGTTTGGACAACTCCGGGGTTCACTGCGTTGATCCGTACACCTTTTGGTGCTAATTCTAAAGCGGCACAACGGGTAAGTTGATCTAATCCGGCTTTACTTACACAATATGCTAAAATACCGGGAAATGCCCTCAATCCAGTGACTGAACTGACATTAACAATATTACCCTTAGTCTTTAGTAAATGTGGAATGGCAAGTTGCATAAGATGAAAAATTGAACGTAAATTGATATCCATCATTCTATCGAAATCGTCCAATGAAGTATTTTCAATGGTTCCAGTTCCAATGATTCCTGCGGCATTCACTAATACATCCAATTTATTAAAAGATTGAATGGTTGTTTGAATGAGTTCTTTTCGGAAATTGTAATTTGTCAAGTCACCTGCTAAAATTTGACACCTTCGACCATTTTGTACAATTAATTTTTTTATTTCTGTTAGCATAGCCCGATTACGACCTGTGAGAATAAGATCTGCGTTGAATTCAGCAAATCGATGAGCGGTGGCTTTTCCGATACCGCTTGTTGCCCCTGTAATGAGAACAACACGATTATGGAAATCCAACTTCATCATACCGTCTCCTTTTGTTTATTAATTGTATTTTAAAATTTAAAAAATAAACAAAGATTTACAAGCTTCGGATAAAATAATAAAAATAGTTTGATATAGAAATTTAATTTATACTTTTTTGATTATATGTTGATTAAATAAGTCTATTTTATTTCATAATTCATGATATTATTTGGATAATTTGAATAAAAAATTACTTTGTTGTTGCCTTTAATTTGAATTCAATTAAATTTGGCGATTATTTAATTTGGAGAAACATTATGAGTAAAATAATATGTGAGGCTTTAACATTTGATGATGTTTTATTGGTCCCGAGTCATTCAAAAATAATTCCCACCGAAGTTGATACAACAACTCAGTTGACTCGTCAGATAAAATTAAATATTCCGATAGTTTCGGCTGCCATGGATACAGTAACGGAGTCCGATTTAGCCATTGCTTTGGCAAGAGAAGGCGGTATAGGTATCATTCACAAGAACATGACTCCAGAAGCCCAGGCCGCAGAGATAGACCGTGTTAAGCGGTCAGAAAGCGGGATGATTATGAATCCCATTACTCTGACTCCCGATAAACCGATAAGAGAAGCATTGCAGGTAATGAGCCACTACCGAATATCTGGAATTCCCATAGTGAGAGGCAATAAATTGGTTGGAATCATTACAAACAGAGATTTGCGCTTTGAAGAAAATTTAGACAGGCCGATTTCAGAATTAATGACTTCTGAAAACCTCATTACTGCACCTGAAGGAACAACTCTTGAAGAAGCAAAGGTCATTCTTCAGAAACATAGAATTGAAAAATTACTTGTGGTGGATAAGTCAGGCAATTTAAAAGGATTGATTACGGTTAAAGATATTCAGAAAAAAGCCAAATATCCAAATGCTTGTAAAGATGAACATGGTCGTTTACGAGTTGGAGCAGCAATTGGTGTTGGCCCTGAAGGTTTAGAAAGGGCTGAAGCTTTAATCGCTGCAGAAGTGGATGTCATCGTTATCGATACTGCTCATGGCCATTCTCAAAAGGTTATTGATACGGTTAAAGAATTTAAACAGATTTTTCCTGATACGAGTTTAATTGCCGGTAATATTGCTACTGGTGAAGCTGCACGTGCCTTGATGGATGCTGGTGTAGATGCAGTGAAAGTGGGTATTGGTCCTGGTTCAATCTGCACAACCAGGATTGTTGCAGGAGTCGGAATTCCACAAATTACAGCGATTATGGAGGTTGCCAAAGCTCTGCAAGGTACTGATGTTCCGATCATCGCAGACGGCGGAATCAAGTTTACCGGAGATATTCCCAAAGCTATTGCAGCAGGCGCTGATTCTGTGATGATTGGAGGTTTATTTGCCGGAACCGAAGAAAGCCCTGGTGAGACAATTTTATTAGATGGACGACGTTATAAACAAGTTCGAGGAATGGGCTCCCTAGGCGCTATGACCGAAGGTAGTAAAGATCGATATTTCCAGGCTGATATTAAGGAAAAAGAAAAATTAGTACCCGAAGGCATTGAAGGACGGGTTCCATATCGTGGTCCTTTAAGCGATACGGTTTTTCAAATGGTTGGTGGACTTAGATCAGCAATGGGTTATACCGGTTGCCGTTCTATTCAAGAAATGAAGACCAAGGCAAAATTTGTTAAAATCACCGGAGCAGGGATTAAAGAAAGTCATCCTCACGATGTCGAGATTACCAAAGAATCACCAAACTACAGACTAAGGTAGTAAAGGAGAAGTAAAAATGATTATAAAAATCGATCATGTGGGAGTTGCTGTTAAGTCTCTTGAAAACATTAAGCAAATTATGAGTCTGATCTTTGGTTTAAAACCTGATTTTGAAGAAATTGTGACTGATCAACAGGTTAAAGTCGTCGGTTTTAGAGTCGGTGAGTCAACCATAGAATTTTTAGAACCTACTTCACATGATTCACCAATATCAAAATTTTTAGAAAAACGCGGAGAAGGTTTACATCATCTGGCATTGGGCGTGGATAATATAAAAGATACGTTAAGTAAAATAAAAGCAAATAATATTAAGCTGATAGATGAAGAACCCAGAAAAGGAGCTGAAGGAAAACTCATTGCTTTTGTACATCCCAAGAGTTTGAATGGCATTCTCTTAGAGCTTTCTCAAGAATCATCTGAACCCATTGATTGACAGAAATGTTTAAGGAAAGTGCATCCTTTTTATTATACCATGAGGCGTTTTATTTTTTATTATTTCACCAGTATCTTTTTTCTACTCATCATTTTTTTCAGCTATCTTTACCTCACTTTACCTGATGTAACTTCATTAAAATTTAACAATCCAAAAGTGACTTCATTTATGCAATATCGAGCAAGCCAACAAAAGAGGTCTATCTCTTCTAATTTCATACAATATGAATGGGTTGCATTGAAGAATGTACCAGCTCTTATGCAAAAATGTGTTATTGTCGCAGAAGATGCATCTTTTTGGTTTCATCGTGGGATTGACTGGCATGAAGTATGGGAATCCCTTAAGGTAAATTTAAAACGCGGAACTTTTTCGCGTGGTGCAAGTACCATTACCCAACAGCTTGCAAAAAATTTGTTTTTAGATCCAAAAAAAACTCTAAAACGAAAATTTCAAGAGCTTTTTATCGCCAGAAAAATTGAAAAGCATCTATCTAAAAAACGTATTCTTGAAATTTATCTTAATGTTATTGAATGGGGAAAAAATATTTACGGGATCAAATCGGCTTCAAAATTTTATTTCCAAAAAATGCCCTCAGAATTGACTTTAGATGAAATGGTTCGATTAGCTGCAGTACTTCCTAAACCTCTCGAGCTAAGACCAGATAAGCGGTCCAGAGAGTTACTCTGGCGATCAAAAATTATCTTGAATCGATTAAGGAAATATGGTTTTATTGATGAAGAGTCTTATGAGACTGCTCTCCAATCTTTGTAGTCAATCCATATAAAAGTTATATAATGAAAAGGACCGGAAGATGCTGAATAGCGAATCTCCGTTTTTTTTATTGCTTTCAAAATATTATTGATGATGGTTCTGAGGTTGACACCATTTAGCTAATCCTAGCTCCATAGGATTTGCCAGATCGGGGTGATAGGGAAGAACCCTTAAAGTATACTTGTAATTTCCACTATCCAATGGTTGAATCTTTGCACTGTATACATAATCTCCGTTGTCAAGAGTCTTCGCTGCTTTTAAATCAAAAATCTCAACAATTTTCTCCGGGGAATAATTATCGTTATTTTTCTCTAAGAATATTTGGACTTTTACATCCGAAGGATCTAACTGAGCCAATTTTACAACAGCTTCAATTTCATATGGTTCTCCAAATGTTAAATTGATCGGTTCTGGTGAGAAGTGACTGCCGTTTGGAATCAAAATGTCCACCTCCGACCAATGTTTCTCAATTTTTTCCTTCCATTTGGCTAAATTTTTTGCAACCTGAAAATCATTTTCCTGATATTTTTTGCCCAGATCAATGGCTGGCAGATACAATTTTACAAGATATTCTTTAATCATACGATCGGTATTAAATTGCGGTAAGATCGATTTTATAGCCTCTTTCATCTTCTCTATCCATTGTAAAGGCAATCCCTGTTCATTGCGCTGATAGTAGAGCGGAATGATATCGTTTTCAAGTATATCATACAGTTCCTCACTATCCCAGGAATCTAAATCATCCAGCGATTCTATATCTCCGTTGTCGCCAAATGCCCAACCGTTTTTACCATTAAAACCTTCACACCACCAACCATCCAAAACGCTAAAGTTTAATACACCGTTCATCGCAGCTTTTTGCCCACTTGTCCCTGATGCTTCCTGGGTGCGTCGGGGATTATTTAACCACACATCTACACCCGATACGAGGTCCCTTGCTAAATCCATATCATAATTTTCAACAAAAAGTATTTTTCCCTTAAAATCAGGTTCAAGAGATATTTGATAAATTTGTTTTATCAGATTTTGACCGCCCCCATCTTTTGGATGAGCTTTTCCTGCAAAAATTATCTGGACAGGATGGTCAGGATCGTTTAGTAGGCGTCTTAATCTCTCTTTATCTCTAAAAATCAAAGTCCCACGTTTATATGTGGCAAAGCGGCGAGCAAATCCAATAGTGAGTACATCGGGTTTCACCAATTGTTTGACACGCAGTAATTGGAGCGAACCCAAATGATTGCGTTTAAATTGTTTTTCAAGTCTTTCCAGAATATGATTGAATAATTTCTTTTTCTGCTCGAGTTTCGTATTCCATAGTGCTTCCGCATCGATCTCATCTATTTTTTTCCAGAACTCAGATTGGTCCTGGTGGTGAATCCAGTTATTTTTTAAATAAGAATCAAACAATTTTTTTGTGTATCTGGAAATCCAGGTCTCAGTATGCACACCGTTAGTAATATAAACAATAGGTACTTCGTTACCAGATAAATCCGGCCAAAGGGTTTTCCACAGGCGTCGTGAAACTTCCCCATGAAGCTGACTAACTGCATTTCGGTGGCGAGAAAGATTAAGCGCTAAAATGGTCAGATTGAATATGTCATAACCTTCGGGCTGTTCTTGCGATCCAAGTTCCATGAATTCATGCCGTTTAATCCCCACTGACTCCCAATATCTCTTAAAATATTTATCTTTAATTGCCAGAGGAAAGGCATCATTTCCCGCTGGAACAGGTGTATGCGTTGTGAATATGGTATTGGCAGTTACAGCCTCTAACGCTGTAAAAAAATCTAAACCATATTGGGTGTGCAAATCTTTAATTCTTTGTAAAGCCAGAAATACTGAATGACCTTCATTCATATGCCAGACGTCGGGATGAATGTCCAAAGCTTGAAGTAGTAACACTCCACCCATTCCTAAAACAATTTCCTGAGAAATTCTGGTTTCTTGATCACCTCCATACAAACGGGCTGTTATTTCTCGGTCTGTTGGAGAATTCGTCTCAACATCGGAATCTAATAGATATGCTGTTACTCTGCCAATCTTTACTTCCCATGCTTGAATGGTTATTACACGGTTAGCCAATGGAACTTTTATTAATAGGGGAGAGCCATCCGATTTTTTTACCAATCGAATTGGTAACTCTTGAGGATTGAGACGATTATAAATGGCCACCTGGTTTCCATAAGCATCAATTTGTTGGGTAAAATAGGTTTCTCGGTAAAAAAGACTAATTCCAACAATCGGAAAACCTAAATCGCTGGCAGATTTTAAATGGTCTCCAGCCAGCACACCAAGCCCACCCGCATAAATTGGCAAAGATTCATGAAAACCAAATTCGGCTGTGAAATAAGCTATTTTTTTATCAACATAGTCCGGATAGTGCTGAGAAAACCAGGTATTTTTCTCGTTAATATAACTGTCGTATTTAGCCAATACCTTCTTCAGTCGATTTAAAAAGGACTCATCCTCAGCTTTTTCATCAATTTTTCTTTGTTGCACTTCTTGTAAAAATTTTACGGGATTGTGTTTAACTTTAAACCACAACTGTCTATCAATTTCGATAAATAAATCCCTGACTTCGGAATGCCAGGAATAATAAAAATTATATGCCAATTTAATCAATCCTTTTAATTCTTCAGGCAGGCGGGGTATCACTTTAATGTTTCCTAAAAATTCCATATATGTTCTCCTATCCATGCGTTATTTAAAAACAAGATGCCAATTATATTATTAACATACAAGTCCTAATTCACAAAGTCCTTTATCGAATATATTTCCTTTCAAATATACAAAAATAATGAATTTTTTTTCGATTTGTCTTTTATTTCTTTAGTTTATATTTTGTCATTCAGGATTTCAGTATTCTAATGGAAGGAGAGGATTTATGACAAGTAAAGATTATATTGCACTCGAAGACAAATATGGTGCTCATAATTACCATCCTTTAGATGTAGTTATTGACCGTGGTAAAGGTGTATGGGTTTGGGATGTTGAAGGCAAAAAGTACATGGATTTTCTGTCTGCCTATTCGGCCGTGAATCAAGGTCACTGTCATCCTAAGATTATTCAAGCTTTAATTGAACAATCTCAAAAGTTGACTTTAACATCCAGGGCATTTTATAACAGTGTTCTGGGAATTTATGAAAAATACATCACAGAACTTTTTGGTTACGACAAAGTTCTGCCCATGAATACAGGCGTTGAAGGCGGGGAAACCGCGGTAAAATTGGCAAGACGCTGGGCTTATGATGTAAAAGGTGTTCCGCGATACGAAGCCAAAGTTATTTTTGCTGAAGGTAATTTCTGGGGACGGACACTTGCTGCTATTTCTTCTTCTACAGACTCGAATTGTAGAGATGGTTTTGGTCCGTATATGCCAGGATTCGAAATTATACCATATAATGATTTAAATGCCCTTGAAAAAGCGCTGCTGGATCCCAATGTAGCTGCCTTCATGGTGGAACCGGTACAAGGAGAAGCAGGTGTTGTTGTGCCTGATGAAGGCTATTTAAAAGGCGCATATGAACTTTGTCAGAAACATAATGCTTTGCTAATCTGTGATGAGGTGCAAACCGGACTGGGCCGAACGGGTAAAATGTTAGCCTCTGACCATGAAGGAGTAAAACCTGATATTTTGATCTTGGGCAAAGCTTTGTCTGGCGGGGTTATGCCTGTCTCGGCCGTGCTAGCACGCGATGAAATTATGTTAACAATTAAACCGGGTCAACATGGCTCAACTTTTGGTGGAAATCCATTGGCCAGCCGGGTTGCTATTGCGGCTCTGGAGGTTCTTCAGGAAGAAAACCTGCCGGAAAATGCCAATCGGCTGGGGAAGATTTTCAGAGCTGAAATGAGTAAAATGGCTGAGACATATCCTTTTATAACGCAAGTTCGTGGTAAAGGATTATTAAATGCCATAGTAATTGAGCCTACTAAAAACGGCAAAACAGCTTGGGATGTGTGTGTCGCGCTTAAAGATAAAGGTGTGTTAGCCAAGCCGACCCATCAACACATTATACGATTTGCCCCGCCCTTAGTCATCACCGAAGACGAACTTTATTGGGCCTTAGAAAGAATTGATAAGGCTTTAAGCACAATTGAATAGACGTCAAGACAGAAAAGTATTTAAAAGGGTATTCAGGTGCATAAAAAGCATACAGATGCACCTGGATTTTTCAGGTATAATTATTAATATAATATATATTATGTAAACTTATATGTTTAAAAAGATTATCCCCTATTCTGAGATAAGCTTTTTTTATGATAAAAATGTGCTTAATTCATTATTGATGCTGTTAGATTCGCTTGATGTGATTTTAAAAGCATCTAAAGGCAAATTTTCTAAAAAATATTTATAAAAATCGATCTGACGTAAATAAGGTTCAATTTCATGTAAATAGTCTAGTAAATCATGGTAATCTATCTCATTTATATTAGATTTAGACGATAAGAAAATATTTGTAAATAAATTTATTAATGGTTGAATATCATCTTTAGTTAGTTCCAGATTAAATAAGACCTTTTCATCTGTATGTGGAAAATAATCAAAACCAATGAATTGAGGATTATTGTTAAGAAATTCGTTAATATTCTTTTCAAAAATGGAAATAACCAATTTTTCTGGCATCTGATCTTGTAAAAAATTGTGCAAAAAATAAAATAAATCATAAAAAAGATCGTTTATGCTAATATTTACCATAGAAACAGAATTGTCATTTAAATGAGTTGAAAGAAGTCTTTTTATTTCATCGACAGAATAGCACTGTCTTTCGAGGCGAAATTCCCCATCAGTCCAGGATTTTAATTCCTGCAAAGCCTCATCTATTGGAAGATTTTTATAGAAAATATTTTGAAGTTTGCCTAAATGAAATTCTAAAATGGCTATTTCCTCTGTTCTATTGATGAATAATATTCCAGTAAAAGCAGTAATATTACAGAATTTAAGCACTTCATCTAAAGAAATTTCATAAAATCTACCAGTTGCTTCAGTATAATGAGTGAATTGGGTTTGACTTATAGAAAAAAGTGATATGTTGTTAATGATCTTCTGAATAATTTCCTGGAAATCTATTTTTTTACTGACCACGATTGATCTTTCAAGGGGCATATTTTCTAAGAGGCAGAAAATATTTTGATCGTCAGCCAAAAACGTGAAAGTGGTATTCTTAAATAATTTATGGTTTTTAATATATGAATAAAGAGTTAATCCTTCAATGTTTTTCAATTCTAAATTTAGTACTATGGATTGAATGGAAGTTTTTAACTTAAAAAGTTCTTCTGGATCTTGAATATTGGTTCGAAGAATTGTTTTAAATCCAAAAGCGTGAAGTTTATTTGCGAGTTTCTGGCTGAATTGTAAATCGGGCTCAATGATTAAAATTGTTGGTAAAGACACTTCCCTGTCTCCCTAATTTTTTAAATTCCTTATAATATTACTATTCGGAGAAAATTTCGAAAGCTTAAACAAATTTAAATGATTTTCGTTTATCTGGTTTGAAAAATTAACAGTGTTGCAAGAATAATTTAAAAATAAAAGAAAATAAACGTTTAGATTTTATTCACATCATCATATTCACATATACGGATATATAAATATATATAAAAGAAACATCATTTCAAATTTTGTACTTTCTTTAAAAAATATTCATGTATTCGAGTATCTTCGGTTAATTCGGGATGAAATGTCGCTACCAAAACGTTTTTGTTTTCGACCATGACAACATCATCTTTGTGATAAGCAAGCGGTATTACCCCCTTCCCTACCTCTGAAATTTTGGGCGCTCGAATGAAAACTCCCTCAAATACCGATTTTTGGCTATCCAGGTTTATTTTTATTTCATCAATAAATGAATCAATCTGTCTACCATAAGCATTTCGAATGACTTCAATATCAATTAGATTCATTGTTTCCATATTTGAATTTACTACTCGAGAAGATAGTGTGATTAAGCCAGCACAAGTACCAAAAATACAATGGTTCTTGCCGAAATCGGAAATAGCTTTATATAAATTAATTTCTTTTAGCAAACGAATAAAAGTAGTAGATTCTCCCCCCGGCATGATTAAACCGTCACATTTTTGTAATTGTCCTGGATTTCTTACAGTGATATTTTCAACTCCAAGGCGGTTCAGCATCTTCTGATGCATAGCAAAATCGCCCTGAATTGCCAAAACCCCAATTTTCATCTTCAACTACCAACCTCTTGTCTGCATCATTTGTTCTTCAGGAATTGTATGTATATCAATACCTTTCATAGGTTCTTTTAATCCTTCTGATACCTTTGCCACAAGGTCAAAATCCATATAATGGGTTGTTGCGGTAACAATGGCCTTCGCTCTTTTAGCAGGATCTTCTGATTTAAAGATACCACTTCCAACGAAAATTGCTTCAGCACCCAGTTGCATCATCAGGGACGCATCAGCTGGAGTTGCAATGCCACCCGCCGCAAAATTGGGGACTGGGAGTTTGCCATTTTCTTTAACATAGCGGACAATTTCTACTGGTGCGCCAATTTTTTTAGCATAACCAACCAATTCTTCATCGCCAAGGGTTGTGATATGTTTTATTTCTCTTTGCACCAATCTCATATGTCGCACAGCCTCAACAATATTTCCTGAACCGGCTTCTCCTTTGGTTCGTAGCATGGCAGCTCCTTCGGCTATCCTTCTGAGCGCTTCCCCAATGTCACGGCAACCACAAACGAAAGGCGTCTTAAATAAATGCTTGTTAATATGATACTCTTCATCAGCCGGAGTTAGCACCTCACTCTCATCGATAAAATCAATCTTCAATGTCTCCAAAATTTGAGCTTCAGCAAAATGTCCAATACGGCACTTTGCCATCACTGGAATGGAAACAGCATTCTGTATTTCCTTAATCAATTTTGGATCGCTCATCCGGGCTACACCACCCTGGGCACGAATATCAGCGGGTATTCTCTCTAAAGCCATAACTGCTACAGCACCAGCATCTTCAGCAATCTTTGCCTGCTCTGCATTGGTCACATCCATAATCACACCACCCTTTAACATCTCCGCTAAACCTACTTTTAGCCTGAAATTTTTATCTTCTATAAACATATTAAACACCCCACTGCTTTTTTTTATAGCGATCAAATATATTTTACCAAAGTAACTAAAGCAAGTTTATATAAATAAAGAATAAAAATGTAATATTTTAGCAATAATCTAACAGGAAGTTTTTGGGAATTTAAAGAATGAAATGTAAATTTTCAAGATAAAAACACTGTCTCATAGCACATTTGAGTATAATTTTCTTTTTCAATTGTTTTTTAACTGACAATAGTACAACTTAGCCATGATATTCTGAATGAGGATTTAATTATAGTTCATTGGAAGATGTAGCCAATTTCTGTATTTCTGTGGTGTTTAAACGAAAGGTTGTCCAATCATTCAGGGGGCGGGCACCTAAATTTTTGTAAAACTGAATGGCGGGTTCATTCCAATCCAGAACCGCCCACTCCATCCGGCCACAACCTCTCTGCAGGGCAATTTTCGCTAAAGCTGTCAATAGCGCTTTACCGACACCATTTCCGCGATATTCTGGTAAAACAAAAAGATCTTCCAGGTAAAGTGTGGGTTTTGACAGAAAAGTTGAAAAGGTAAAAAAATAAAGGGCAAACCCAATCTGGCTCTTTTCTGTTCCATCTATCTTTTCAGCTATTAAAGCATAATAATATTTTTTCTTGCCAAAACCAAACTTGCGAAACAATTCTTCCGTGGCAGTCACCTGATCAGCTAGTTTTTCATATTCAGCCAGTGCTTTTACCAAGCGTAAGATCGCCGGAACGTCGTTTACTGTTGCAGGTCGGATTTTAAAACTTATCTTGCTTTTCATAACCAATTTGAATTTTTATACCAAAAACATACGATACAAGAAGGTAAAGTTCAACTTATGCAATAAATTAAAATGGAAAAAAAATCAATCTAATTGTGTGGAACAGCCCCTTCTTTCCCCAACAATAGTTCGATACACCTTTTTTTACAGCTATAATTTTGAATATGGCCAATTCCTGTTCAGGAAACCTAAATAAAATAACCTAAAAACCCAGAACATCTTTCATGCGATAATAACCGGGTTTTTGATGAACAATCCATTCTGCAGCAGTCAAAGCTCCATCAACAAAAATTTTGCGGTTTAACGCTCGATGTGAAAATGTTAAATTTTCATTCATTCCAAAAAAATGGACCTCATGTTCTCCGATAACTGTTCCACCTCGAAGTGAATGAATGCCAATTTCACTCCCCCGGGAAAGATCTTTGCCGCGCCTGCCAATGGTGATATTTTCTGAAATTTCCTGTCCCCTGCCTCTGGCGATGGCTTCAGCTAACATCAGCGCAGTGCCACTGGGGGCATCTTTCTTCATCCGATGATGTATCTCGACGATCTCGGTATCGGTTTTATCTTTAAGAACTCTTGCCGCCTGGGTAACCAGTTCTACCAGTAGATTGATCCCAATGCTAAAGTTAAAAGCCTGGACCACAGGAATTTTATCACCAGCTTTGCGGAATTTTTCTATCTCTTCCTCTGTAAGCCCGGTTGTTCCCGTTACTAAAGGCTTCTGAAAAGTAAGGCAGGCATCCAACACATTAAGGGCACCCTGCGGTAAAGAAAAATCGATGACAACATCGGTTTTCGGTAAGAGATCTATTGGATTTTGGCTAACTTGAATATGATCTTTCCCCTCAATTTTTTTCAGATCGATCCCTCCGATTAAGGAAAACTTCGGGCGGGCTTCTAACACAGAAAGAATTTCTCTGCCCATACGACCAGCGATGCCATTGATGACAATCCTAATCATGTGATTACCCCAATATTTTTTATTTTTTCTTATTTATTCAAATCATTAAAATTGAAACAATAGAAAGATAATGGAAACAATTTTAACAATTCCATCAAAGAAATGGTGTTATTTTTGGAAAATAAAAACATATCTACCCCAACTTTATGAATCACACGTGTTGCAAACAAATGAAAAAATTTTAATAAATCTTTTTCATTTGTTTAATGGACACTACCCCTATCCCGCAGGTGAAAAAATTCTAACCAACCACAAACTCATTTCCGGGATAAATGTAATCAACATCAAAGCGACAAGTAAGATTATCAAAAAAGGTAATGCCGCAGTATAAAGTCGAACGATGGGCTTATTAAATCGGAAACTGGCAATAAACAGATTCATACCCACCGGAGGGGTGGAGTAGCCAATTCCCAGATTGGCCAGAAAGATGATTCCCAGATGCACTGGATCAACGCCAAAATTATTAGCAATAGGGATAATAAGAGGCACCACCACCATGATGGCCGAGAAAATATCCATCATAGCGCCCACAATTAACAGGAAAATGTTGAGGGTGATTAAAAACAAGGCTTTGCTGGTAATAAAATTTTTCATGAAATCGAGAATTTTCATGGGGATTTCGGCGTCGATCATGTAGTTTGCCAGACCAAGAGCTGCTCCAAGGATGATTAAAATCCCGCCGACCAGCACCATGCTCTCGCGCATGACGCGTGGCAGGTCTCTCTTCAGATTCAAGTCTCTATAAATAAAAACTTCTATCACCAGGACATAAAAAGCCGTTACTGCTGCTGCCTCGGTGGCCGTGAAAAATCCACCATAAATACCAATTAAAATAATAAAAGGCAAAGGAATCTCCCAGGCAGCCTCTTTAGTGGCCTTCCAGGCATTTTGCCAGGAAAACGGTGTGGTCTCCACTTTAATATTTCGCATATAAAAAACGCTGTAAAGAGAAAGCAATACTACCATGAGGATGCCTGGAATAATGCCGGCTATAAAGAGTTTATCGATGCTAACTTCGCTTACCAGGCCGTAAAGAATGATAGGCAGGCTTGGTGGAAACAGCAACCCCAAATTTCCCGAAGCGGTAAGCATTCCCAGAGAAAATTTCTCCGGATAATTTTCTTTGAGTAAAACCGGGTAAAGTAATCCGCCCAGGGCAATGATGGTTACACCCGAAGCACCGGTAAAAGCCGTAAACACCGCACAGGAGACCAGGGTAACCACAGACAAGCCTCCTGGAAGCCAACCGATAAAAGCGCGTGAAAAATTCACCAGGCGCCGAGGAGTGTTACTTTCGGCTAATAAATAGCCCGCGAATGTAAATAATGGAATAGCCAGAAGAATGGGTGTGCTGGCTAATCGGTATAAAGATACCATTAAAACTGAAGTATCAATATCGACAAAGGTGAAAGCCAATAAAGCAATGAGACTAATAATGGCAAATAAAGGCGTACCAAACAAAGCCAGGAGCAAAAGTACAGTTCCGATAATGATTGTAATCATATCTCTTACACGGTTTTCAGTTTGTTTTGAAATATTTAAAAGGATTATCTAAGATTTGTTCAATGAACTTTAATAAAAATCGTAATCCAATAAGACCAAAGCCCACTGGAATAATTAACTGGAAATACCAGGCAGGTATGTTTTTAAAGAGAATCGTGTTTGCTTCGATTTCAAACTTCAAAAACACATAACCGGCTTTTGCCAGCCACACACTGACAATTATTGCTACCGCATCAACCAGGAGTTTAACCAGAGGAACAAATTTTTTCGCAATCACCCGTGTAAGGATGTCTATGCTGATGTGTTTCTCCTCACGAGTGGCCAGAGAAGCTCCCAGGAAACCCACCCATAAAACCAGATGGCGCAGGAAAATATCGCCCCACAAAATGCCAGTCTCAAAAACATTCCGGAGCAGCACTTGCAAAAAGGCCAGTAGAACCATCGCTCCCAGAATAATTACAATTAAAGAATTTTCAAAAAAAGTCAGACTTACGTCGATTTTCTTAAGAAGCGTTCTCATTTTTATACTTATTTTTATTTGAACAGTGTTAATTCATCAAATTTCAATGAAATAAACCGATCTTGTAATTTCAACTTAGTAAAACTTCTATTTCTTTTTCTCATGATAAGTACAAATGATTATCTTAAGCTCTTCATAAAATAGAGAGATGTTCTCAATCGATTCACGCGTGGATTTCATCAATCCATTAAATTAATTCGCGTGTTTTTTCCGGAACTCTTCCAATGCTTTCTCCACTTTGTCCAGCAGTGCCTGATCGTATAGTTTACCAACTAAACTTCTGCGTGCCTTTTTGCCTGCTTCCTTAAAAGCCGGTAGATTTTCTGCTGGAATAGACACCAGTTGAATGCCATTTTTTTTCATAAGCTCAATCGATTGTTCATTATCTTCCCGACTTAACTGAACAAGCTTTCGTAGATATTCTCGGCCTTTCTCTTTCAGGATTTTCTGATACTCAGGAGGAATTTTATTGAACATTTTTTTGGAAATAAGAACTGCACCAGCAGCATCAGCTAAGGGAATATCCATCATATATTTTACGCGGGTATGCCACTGGAGTGATACACAAGCCAAAGGTGAAGTATAAACGGCCTCGATAAGATTGGTTTGTAAAGATGTGAGAACATCAGTAATAGACAACGGAATAGGACTTGCGCCCAGAGCATTAAAGGTAGCTTCGGCAATGGGATCACCTTCCCACATCCACATTTTAGTTCCACGTAATTCTTTTATCGAGGTAACAGGTTTGTTAGCAAATACGTAAACGAACCCAACTTCAGTCCAGCCAATCAATACGTATCCAACTTTTTCAAATTTTTGGGAAAATTCGTCATAAAGTATGTTGGTGATGTAATCCACTTCGTCATAATTAAAGAAGAGCATTGGTGAATCCAGGATGCGCACTTCCGGTAGTATTTCACCCAGGCCAACACCGGTAAATCCGGCGCTATGCAACTGACCCATGCGAATTTTTCTTAAAACATCTTTCTCATCTCCCTGAATACCTCCCGGATAAATTTTAAATTTCACTTCTCCGTTGGTCAGTTTCTCTACTTCGTTGCTGTATTCTTGCATCACCTTCAACCAGGTAGAACCCTCAGGAGCCAAAGTGGCAAATTTAATTCGATACTTTTGGGAATATCCATTTAAAAATAATAACAAAATAACAAATAAAATCAGGATGAGCTTTTTCACCTTTCTCTCCTCTTTAAGTTCAGAATTACTATGCACAAAAAATATAATAAGTTTCCTTTTATTTCAAAATTAACAAAATTTTATCAATACAAAAGCGTTCTAATTGTTTTAAAACGGAGATTAAAATAAATCTTCTTTCTTTGCCAGTAGTCTCCGGGCTTTATCCTTCGCAATGGCGGTAATCAATTCATACCCGGGAAGAATATCAACAGGTGCTTCAAGAACTTTTTGTAAATATTCATCGAAAAGTTCTTCATTCAAGGTTGTTAGCGCGTAATACCGGGCCAAATAGACATAAGCAAGCTGGAATTTCCCCCCGGTCAAATCTATAACACGTTGAAAATGTTCTTTAGCTTTTTGGGGGTCTCCACCCAACATTTTCGGCAAAGCACCGAAGACACTTCCAAAAAAGAGATGGGCTGCACCAAAGAAAAAGTTTTCATTTAATTCCAGAACTCGCTTCATCATGGCTTTTACTTTGCCCAGATCGAATATTGCTTGTGGATCGTCCTTGCTTAAATTAATCCAGCCACCCCAGGCAAAGGCTGTCCAGAATAATGGCGCAACATCTTCTTCTTTCAGGAGCGATAATCTTTCAACAAACGCTTTCTCGGTTTCTGGAATTCCTTTTTTAAAAGCTTTGGTTTTTTGTAAAAGCTTCAGACCATAATTGCGAGCACGTAAATAAAACAATTTTGCCCGTTCAGAATCATCATCTTCCACAAATCCAAGGCTGTAGCTGGCATATCCCTGGGTAAGCATTAACAAAACATCCTTATTATCAGGGTCAGCACGATATAACCCCTCCAATAATTTTAGATCCGAGGCAATGGCCTGTTCAGCAATCTGTAAATCTGATTCCTGATAAATAGCATCAATGCCATGATAAAGCAGTCCTGTAGTGGACTTTAAAGCAATTTTTTGCAAACTGCAAGCAGTAAAGAAGAATATTAGAAATGGAAAAATATATATAATTTTTTTCATAAAATTGCTCCATTAAATAGAATTAAATATGAAAATAAGCTGTTTTTTTGCAAGAAATATGAAAATAAGCTGTTTTTTTTGCAAGTAACATTTGAAATTTATGTATTTAAACAGCAATGATTAAAAACCATTTATAGTAAAGCCACCATCCACTGTCAGACATTGTCCGGTAATATAAGAGGCAGCGGGCATGCACAAGAAGACTACCGGCGCTGCAATTTCTTCCGGCTCAGCAATACGATTCAGTGGTGTCCGTTCCAGAACTTCTCTGCGGTAGCGTGGATCTTTTAGCCTTTGTCCAGCCATAAGCGTACGAGTGTACCACGGTGCTACCATATTTACACGGATGCCATCTTTTGCCCATTCTACTGCCAGATTTCGGGTTAACTGAAATAGGGCGGCTTTAGTCATTCCATAAAGTGAACCCGTTCGAATGTGAATCAACCCGGCCACGGAGCCGATATTCACAATGGAAGAATTTTCGGACCTTTTTAAAAGTGGATAGGCCAATCGCGACATTTCAAAAGCAGAAATAAGATTAGTCTGGAAAATATGATCTAACTCATCGGAAGTATATTCAATAGTTGATTTAACAATGTTTGTCCCGACATTATTAATAAGGATGTGCAACTCATCCAATTGAGATTTAAAAGCTGAGAATGTTTTTTCCCGACCCTCAGGAGTACTAACATCAGCAACAAGCCCATAAGCTTTCCAATTATTCTTTTCCCATTCCTCCAGGCGCTTTTTCACATCTACCGCTGTCCTTGCAATAAAAAAAACTTTAGCCCCCATCCTCATTAATTCTTCCGATACTGCTTTACCAATCCCCTGCGTACCCCCGGTAACCAGAGCTGTTTTACCAGACAATGACCATCTTGAATCCATCTTTATTTCTCCATTTCTAAGTTCAACAGGAGTTATATTATTTTTAAAAGTAATAAAGGATAAAAACAAAAAAAATAAAATTGATGGAAATAAAAAAATAATTTAGCTAATCAAAGATATATAAATTAAAATAAATTTAATAATTGTTTAACTATGTCTTTATTTAAATAATAATAAGTTGATTATAAGACATTCAAAACTTAATAATGGTTATTCTAGTAAATTCACTGATAAGGAAATTTTAATAAACAAAAATTAACTTATTTTTGTAAATAACTTAAGCTTTTTATTTTCACTTGCTTAACTTTTTATTTGTCGATATATTTTTGCCGATTCATTAATTTTTGAAACAAACAGGAAATGGTAAATCAGGAGCCATTAAATGACAGAATTAAAAAAATATCTTTATTTAATTCTTTATCCCAACGAGGCATTGGTTGCATCTCAACTTTCACCAAACGAGTTTGGCAAACATTATGCTATTGGAAGTCCTAAACATTTTTCGGGAAAAGTAGTTTTTGCCGAAATTGACATAAACTTTCGCAATAACTATTTTGACATAGACGGCTATTTAAAACAAACCGATTCGGGAATACCTGGAGTTCCCAAAAAAACTAAATTTATTAAATCTTATCGTGTATTAGAACATGTGGACTTAAATGCGGTTTTAGATCTTCATTTGGTAACTGTAGATGGATATGTATTGACATTGGAAAAAAGTAAAGATTTCAGTCTATTTCATCAACCTAAACATATTCGGATATATCAGGAAATATGTCCTTTGAAGTTGTTAGTGGCATCAAATTTAGCTCCAACTCAATTTGCTGAATATATAACGAAAGAAACTGTGTCAAAAGGTGCGCCAAAAATTTTCTTCACACAATACAATGTAAATCCTGAGGATGTTTTTAAAGAAAAAAAATCAGGTCCATTAGTAAGCTCACCCCTTCCAAATATTAATCCAACAAATTTAAAAGCAGCCTTGATGGAATTAGCAGGTGATCCAACAAAAAAGACCAAAACAATTAGCTTAAATGAGATTTTCGATCAAATCTCCTATTCTAAAATTAAACATGGATTTTGGTTAGCAGATGATAAAGATATTCTCTTTTTTCAAATACCTGATGAAACTGAATTGGAAGAAAAAAATTATAAATGGTGGCGAAGTGTTTATAGGTAATTATTTTGCTCCAAAACTTTTAAATAAATTTATAGCACGGAATGGATATATTCCGTGCTTTTTAAGAAGATTCAGATTTATTACTAAAATAATTTTTAAAACTATGGATTAACAACTACAGTTGCTAATTGAGAACTATAATTACCTACTGCATCGAAAGCCTTAACATAAATTGTATGGGTTTTCCCATCACCAAAACCACTGGTATTCCAAGCATAATAATATGGCGTTGAAGTAACTGTTGCCAGAAGTTGACCGTCGATGTAAAATTCAACTTTATCGATACCAGAATCATCTCTTGCATCAACGCTTATGTTAACGATATCCCCAGCTTTAAATTGAGCATCATTTACTGGATATAGAATAGTTAGGTCTGGTGGAGTTAAATCCTGATTCTGAACAGTTACTGTAATAATCGAAGACAAACCTATATTTTCTGCTTGATCATAAGCTTGAGCATGGATAGTATGAGAACTATTATTGAGATAACCAGAAATATCCCAATTATAACTGAACGGTTCATCTAGATCAGTTGAAACTAAAAGACCATCAATAAAGAATTGTACTTTTACTACACCAACATTATCAGAAGCATTTGCAACAATTGTAATATTATTATTTATAATACATCCTGCAGGAGGATAACTTATAAATACTTGTGGTGCCAATTCATCTGGTTCATCCCCATTTAATAGTCTAACAGTTACTGAACCCGAAAATCCTGCATTGTCTTCTTTATCATATGCAACCGCATAAAGACTATGTTCTGTATTGTTTTCTAATGATGAAGTGTCCCATAAATATTCATAAGGCGGTTGATTTATTTGAGCAACGTGTTCACCATCGATAAACAAATCAACATATTTTACATCCTTATTATCAGTTGCTCCAATCACTACTTTTACAACTCCTGCCACATCTATTCCATCATTGGGATATATAATGACACATTCAGGAGGAGTATCGTCAACAACTTCAAAAGTGCTACAACCATTCCAGACAATTAAAAAGGCAAATAATAAAGAAATGAGAGTATAGACAACAATCTTTTTTACCATAAATTACTTCTCCTTTTATTTTAATACTAACTGACCTAAAATTGAGTAAATTTGAAAATAATAGTTATGATAAAAATCACATAAAATCTTGAAAATCTTTTCCGAAACAATTAAAACACAAAAATATTTTTTCACACATGAGAGTATTCGATTTAATATGATAAAAATTACAATTTTCATTAATCTGAAATTTCAATGATTTATTAAAATTTGCTGTTCATCTTCTCAATATATGAAAATAAAGCAATACAAGAGAAATAGGAGTTGATTTTTCATTAAAAAATAGCTTATCTTTATTTATAAAAAATGGAGCATAGTATAAAATTTAAATGCTAAGTTTTTTAAATCCATCCGTTCTTATTGGTCTTTTCGCTGCTTTGATTCCTCTAATTATCCATATACTGAATCGTCGAAAAACTAAAGAAACCAACTTTAGTACTATTCATTTTCTTAAACAGATGGCTCGCAAAGAAATGAGACGATTAAAAATTCGGCAAATTTTACTTCTTATCTTGAGAACACTTATCATCATCTTATTAATCCTTGTTTTTTCCAGGCCAACTATTCGTACAGAGGCAAGTTTATTAACCAACAGAAGCGTATCAGAGGTGGTAATTCTTATCGACAATAGCCTATCTTTAAATCGTTTGGAGCTTACAGGCAGTCTACTTACAAAACTACATCAAAAATGGCTAAATTTGGAAACTCTTTTTAAAACCGGCGACCGTATCTCTGTTATTTTAGCTGTAAAACCTCTAAACATATTAGCAGAACGAGAACCTTATTCAAGAAGTTTTTGGGAAAAAATTGCTAAAAAAATTGAACCGGGATTCCTATCTGGTAATTTATCAGAAGCAATTATTACTGCACTTGGAATTTTACAAAAATCTGAATCATATAATAAGGAAATTTATATAATCTCAGATTTTCAAAAAAATGGAATCAATTTAAAAAGTTTACAATCATTGGATAAAAGTTGGATTAAAAACGTTAGAATTTTTCTTTTACCTGTATTTGGTCAAAATAGTGAAAATATTTCAGTTGATTCCGCCTATGTAGTCAATAGATTAGTTGAAAAAAATTTACCAATAAGAATTAATGCGTTTGTTCAAAATCACCATCATGATAAACATCTTAATACTTTAATCTCATTAATTCTAAATGGTAAAAGAGTTGGTCAAAAAAATATTAATTTGGCCAGCCAGGAGGAGACCAACATTAGTTTTGAAACAACACTTCAAACCAGCGGTTTTATTTCCGGGTATGTCGAATGCGAGAATGACGCATTATTAGAAGACAACCGATTTTATTTTAATTTTTATGTGCCAGAAAAAATAAATATTTTACATATAAAACCACGCAATATAACAAATAGTTTTATTCCATTAATCCTTCAGCCCGCCATTGAAAAAGGTATTTTCACATATCAAGAGATAGATCTGGGAGATTGGTACTCGATTGACTTTTCCAAATACCAGACGATTATCATAGAAAATGCTGATCTTATATCCACTTCTCTTCTTAACCGGATTCTTCAATACTGTCGAAATGGAAATGGCCTGATACTTCTTCCCGGCCAGAAACTATCACTACCATCTTTCAATAAATTACTTAAATCATTAAATTTAGGACAAATTATAGCATTAAAAGGTGAAATTGGAATAACAAAACAAAAAATTTCTTTAGATGAAATTTATCCAGATCACCCAATTTTTGAAGGTTTGTTCGAAAAACCTGGAAAATTAATTCCAGTTAACTTTTTTGCATATTATCAACTGAAGACTTCAGCACAGAGTGAGGTTATTTTAAAGTTAAAAAATGGAGATCCAATCTTAATTAATGCACCTCGAACATTGGAAAATATCTTTCTATTTTTAGCGCCTTTAGATTTGAAATGGAACGACTTAGCCACCAGTGGATTAGTTGTTCCATTATTTTACCGCATGATTTATTATACCGCAACGCGAAACATTACCGATCGTGTTCAGATTAAAGTGGGTGAAATATATAAAGAAGAATGGCACCAATTAGGTCCACCTTATTCATTTAGCTTTTTACGACCTGATGGTATTGAAGAAAAAATTACACCTGTATTTAAAGGATCAAATATTTTATTACAAATTAAAGGTAATAATTTACCAGGGAACTATGAAATTTTAAAAAATGGTAAGAAGATAGCCGTGTATTCTGTTAATCATGACCAAAAGGAATCGAGCGAAGAATTCCTTTCTGAAGATGATTTTGGAAATATTTTTAAAAACACAATCTGGATTTCTCCAGATGCGAAAATCGATAATCAGGTAAAAATGAGCCGATTTGGGAAAGAAATCTGGCCATATTTACTTATTCTGGCCCTAATTTTACTTCTTATTGAAATGGTTTTGGCTTTTACAGGCTCACGTAAGGAATCATTACAATTGAAGCATGAAATAGCAAAATTAGAAGAGTAAATATAGATGAATAAATCGCAGTCGAGAAAACTTAACTATTTATGAGTTCACTCTAAAAAGATGGGTTTGTGCAAAAATGTTATTTTTCTATTAGGTTCACAGGGTTCCAATGGGGGATAGTTTACGCCATGAACAAAATTCCGTCAGGCCAGCCGATTGGAGCGAAGCGGAAATCCCGTCTGGCTGGCGCAGCCGAAGAGAGAAGAATCTCTTAATATTTATTAAGTTAGAAAACTTAAGGCAAAGTGCAGGGTACCCTTGCTATGTTGCTTTGGATGACCAAAAGATTCTTTTTAGATTAAGCCCATTAATCAATTTAAAAATTTTATTTGAAAAATTAAGAAACATTTTTAATTCATAATTTTTAAATTTAGGGAAATGAAAAAATATTGGAACTAAAAAAAGGGGGATTGATAACTGACATTTCCAATTGAGGAATTAAAGAAGAAAGAAAAAGCCATATTAGTAGGCGTAGAATTGCCTGACCAGCAAAACGGTGAGTATGAAGAAAATTTGAAGGAGTTAGAACAACTAGCCCGTACAGCAGGTTTGGAAATTTGCGGAAACCTGACACAAGAACGCCAAAGAATTAATCCAGCTTATTTTATAGGTTCTGGAAAAGTAAATGAATTGAGTGAACTGATCCAGACGACAGGGTCAAATGTTGTTATTTTCGATGAGGAACTTAGTCCAGCCCAGATTAGGAATTTAGAAAAAGTACTGAAGATCAAAGTTATTGATCGGAGTACTCTGATATTAGATATTTTCGCAAAACACGCCCGTACTCGGGAGGCAAAAACCCAGGTTGAATTAGCACAATTGGAACATTTGCTTCCTAGATTAACGAGACAATGGTCTCACCTTTCCCGACAAGTCGGCGGAATTGGAACAAAAGGTCCGGGTGAGACACAATTAGAAACAGACCGTCGGCTAATTAGAACGCGAATAGAGAAACTAAGACGTGATTTGGCAACTATAGACCGCCAGCGAACTGTTCAGCGTAAAAACCGGAAAAAACTTTTCAGAGGGGCGCTTATCGGATATACTAATGTAGGGAAATCTACCATAATGAATATGCTTTCTGGATCTCAGGTTCTGGTCGAAAATCAATTATTTGCTACTCTGGATTCTACCATTCGGCGTGTCCGATTGAATGACGAGCATGAGATGCTTTTAGGAGATACCGTCGGTTTCATTCGTAAACTTCCTCACAACCTTGTAGCTTCTTTTAAAAGCACACTTGACGAAGTCCGAGAAGCAGACATTCTCCTTCATGTGGTAGACATTACTCATCCACAGTTCCGCGAACAGATGCATGTAGTAATGAATGTTCTGGAAGATTTAGGCGTACATCAAAAACCTATGTTAATCATTTTTAATAAAATTGATAAATTAAAAGAAATCGGTTTCATTGGCACACTTAAAAAACAATATCCTTCGGCGGTTTTTATTTCGGCAATCCGACATATCGGTGTTGAATCGTTGAAAAAAGCCTTAATTGCCCATATAGAAAAAGAGTTTATATTAGGTCAATTAGAAATACCCATTCAACATCAGAAATTTATACATTATCTTCATTCTGTAGCTGTGGTACAATCTCAAGAATATTTAGGTGATTTAGTAAATATTTCTTTCAAATGCCATCGGACAATTTACTGGCAACTTCTTGCTAAATATCAGAATATTAATAAAAAAGAAACTGAAGAAACTTAAAAAAGGAAGGTAACCCATGAAATTTGCTACGGAGTACATCTGGTTTAACACAGCACGAAAGCGTGAGTATATCAATATTACCGACCGCGTTGAGGAAGTGGTTAGGAAAAGTGGAGTTCAGGAAGGGATGGTGTTGGTGAGTGCCATGCATATTACTGCAGGCGTATATGTAAATGATGCAGAACAAGGTCTTATCCAGGATATTGATGAGTGGTTGGAAAAGCTAGCACCCTTCAATTTGAATTACCGCCATCATCGCACCGGAGAAACGAATGGCGATGCACATCTAAAAAGTTTATTAATTCACCACGAAGTAATTGTACCTATTACTAAAGGTCGTTTAGACCTGGGACCATGGCAACAAATTTATTATGCTGAATTTGACGGTCAACGTAAAAAACGTCTAATAATCAAAGTAATGGGTGAATGAATTCCTTGAAAATTGCTTTATTTAATTTCGTTTGCTTCCGAAGATAAAAGAATAAAAAATATCGGAACGAGTAGGAAAATGAGGCTATCTTAAATTCATAAATAGAGAAAAATATTTAACGAAGTTGATGGAAAGACAGATAAGCAAAAAAATCGTTTACATTTTCTTCATTTTAATTTTTTTATTTGGTACTGTCCTTCGCGCTCAGTATGTACGCCGACGTACTTTCTCTACTGAACACGAGCGTCGTTTACAATATGCCCTGGATGATTGGATCAGCTATTTAGAAAGTAAATATATAAGTTCAGTTGCCGTGGGAACCGAGTACATTTATTTCGGGACCCTTGATGGAGGAATTCTGCGTTATCATCTTTATGAAAATTTCTGGGATTTTCCTTTCACTACCAGTAATGGCTTAAAAGGTAATAGAGTTCTTGATGTAGCTTTTGATGAAGACTCTGGCTATCTATGGGCAGTTACACAACCGTTGGAAAAACCTTATTTACCTCCCGATACTTGCATTTTCATGCCTGCTGATCATGAATGGTATTGCAAATCCCAGGTTTCTTATTGGCCTTATAAATTCCCTTCCAGAGGGCTTCCAGATACAATTAGTAAAATAAACTATAACATTTTTTATCCAGCAAAATATTTAAATTTACTTCCCACTTTTTTCGCCAACGGTGAATACACTTTAACTGGCGATTGGAAAATTTTAGACGACCGCTTTGATGAGTTCCCAATAAGCGGATTTTTATTAGATCACTGGGAAAGAGTATGGTTCTTAATAGATGGATTGGGGATTGGAATCGGAAGCACTTTTTCCCAACGGATGGATGTTTTAATTAAAGGGTTAACCCATATTTCACCGCAAGTTATTCAATATCAATATAATGACTTATGGATCGGTGGTATTCCCTTACCAGGGAGGGGACGACCTGGAATTGTTCACTGGAAAGATAACGATGGAAGTTGGGAATACTATCAAGCCCGATTCATCCCACAGCTTCGCAGTGATTACGTCTACGATATTGAATCCCGTGGAGATTCTGTCTGGTTCGCCACTGAATTGGGGGTGACTCTCTTTAATACTAGAAAAAATCGGTGGAAAAATTTTAACGTAAAACACGGGCTCTATAGTCAGGAAGTGTACGATTTGTTTCTCAAAGGAAATATTCTATATATAGGTACCCGAGAAGGTTTAAATTATCTGGACTTAACTACGGGCAAAGTCAGGCGTGAGAAAGATGATAACATTCGTTTAGCTACCATTTATCAAATTGCCGGAAACGATTCTTCTCTCTGGTTAGCAACAAACCGGGGAATTTTTCGATATCTGGATAAAAAGAAAAAATGGGAAATTGTTACAACTTCTGCTCCCATACAGGATTTACCTGTTTACGCTGTTCAAATTTTTGGCCCGGAAGTCTGGTTTACATCACCAGGAGGCATTTTTTGGTTGGATACGCGAACAAATCAATGGGAATCTTTTCCGCAAATTGGACTGGAAGTTAAAGGACCTTATTCAGATATCGAAGTTAACAGAAAAAGTGTTTGGGTGAGTACTACCGAAGGACTTTTAAAATATGATAGAGAGAGAAAATATTGGCTGCTATTTACAACCGAAGATGGTTTATTAGACAATCAATGTCGCCGTTTACTCCTTGATGGAGATTATATTTGGATAGCCACCCGATCGGGAATAACCCAGTTTTATTGGAACAATCCAAACCGCATTGATTAATACATTTGTGATAGCTCAATAATTTCTGCCAATTCTGATGTAAATCCGTTATTGATTATCGCAACATTAACCGAACGAGCCATGAGTAAAATTCCCAAAAAGATCAAAGCGATCCATAATGAGACGCATTAAAACCCCGGAAATTGAAATATCTCGGGGTCTTTTAAAGAAAGGTTATTAAAATAGGGTTAATTCCGTAAAGGTTTCCCTGTTTTCAGCATGTGTGCAATTCGCTGTTGCGTGAGTGGTTCAGCGCATAAACTCACAAAGGCTTCGCGCTCGATATCTAATAGATATTGTTCATCCACTGGCTGGAACGGGCTGCCTTTATCCCCACCAGTTAAAACATAGGCCAACTTTCGACCTATCAGGGCATCGTGCTGGGAGATTTTGCCAGCTTTTAGGAAATTTTCCAGGGTAGCTTCAATGGCCAATCTTCCGCCTTCGCCAGGTAAATAAATTTCTTTTTCCATCTCTGGTGGTTGATAATCTTTTGCTAATCGGAGTGCCTCCTGTTTGGCTTCGTAAATAAGATGATCGGGATTAATAACGATCTTATCATCACGGGTTAGGTAACCCAAAAAAAACGCTTCCTTGGCTGAAGAAGACACTTTAGCGAATCCAATGGTTTCAAATGTTTTTTGAACTACTGGAAAAGGTCCAGGCCGGCTTTTCGCCATAGTCTTCATATTGTTTAGTAGCAATCTTAAATTGCCTCCTGCACCCGGAATCAATCCAATACCCACCTCAACCAAACCACAATAAAGTTCTGCCGAAACAATCCTTCTATGACAGGCACCAATGATCTCATATCCACCTCCTAAACACACATTGAATGGTGCCGCAACTACAGGAATTGGCGAAAAACGAATTTTCTGAGTAGCATCCTGAAAAGTTTTACTAAGCCTTTCCAACATTTCCCAGTTTTTCTCTTCACAATATTTTTGAATTAGCGCTAAATTGGCACCTGCCGAAAAATGTTGTCCCTGGTGACCGATAACCAATGCCTGAAATCCTGCCTCAGGCAAATAATCAATTGCTTCAGAAATCATATCGATGATAGCACCATCTAATGGGTTAAATTGTGGCTGAATGATACTATGGAATTCCACCAAACCGACACCATCTCCCAAATCAATCAAACTGGCATTCCAGTTCCGTTTTAATTCTTTACCCACTTCTTTAAATAATTTCAATCGAATCACTTTGGAATGTTCTTTTAGCACTTGATATGATTTTTTAGGAAGGTCGAAGTAAGTGATGGAACCATTTTGACGACCATAAAATCTGTCTTTCCCGGAACGAACCATATCTAACACCCATGGCGCTACTGATTTCCCTTCTGAGGTCATCCTCTCGATAGTTTCTTCCAAACCTAAAGCATCCCAGGTTTCGAAAGGACCTAATTCCCAGCCAAAGCCCCATTTCATGGCATTATCAACGTTAACGATATCGTCCGCAATTTCCGGGATACGATGGGCAGAGTAATTCAAAGTATTAGACAATAATTCCCATACAAATTTACCTGCTACATCATCACTATTTACCAATGCCCGGATTTTGCCGATGGTGGTATGATGACGTTTTGCGACACGCAAACCATCCATCCGAACCCTTTTTTGTGGTTTGTATTCAAATTTCTCAAAATCCAGGGATAAAATTTCTTTATTAACCTTTTGATAGAATCCTTTTTTAGTTTTGGCACCCAACATTTTATTCTCTATCATCATTTTTAGCAGGGCGGGTATTCTGAATAAATCACGCGCTTCATCATCCGGGCATTTATCATAGGCCGTTTGCGCTACATGGGCCAGAGTATCCAGGCCAACAAGGTCAGCAGTTCGGAATGTAGCGCTTTTAGGATGACCAATAACCGGACCGGTTAGTTGATCAGCCTCTTCTACTGTCAGGTGCATGCCCTGGGTTAATTTCAGAGTCAACATCATACTGTAAACACCGATGCGGTTGGCAACAAAATTCGGAGTGTCTTTAGCATAAACGATTCCTTTACCCAATATATTCTCTCCCATATGCACTGCAAATTGAACAACTTCCTGTAAAGTATCCGGTCCAGGCACAATTTCCAATAAATGCATGTACCGAGGTGGATTGAAAAAATGAGTAATGAGAAATCTCCTTTTAAATTCCTCCGGCATTCCTTCCAACATTTCTTTAATAGAGAGACCCGAAGTGTTAGAGCTAATGATTGCATCAGGCTTCAAATGCGGAAGTATTCGCTGGAATAATTTCTGTTTTATATCCAGTCTTTCAATGACAGCTTCAATTACCCATCCAGCTTCTTTTATCTTTTTTAAATGATCGTCATAATTATATAGGGTAATCAAATCAATGTACTTTGGAGAATAAAAGGCGGCGGGTTTTGTCTCTTTAGCTGCAGCCAGTCCCTTTTCTGCAGCTTCTTGAGAAATATCAAACAGCATAGAGGGAATACCAACATTAGCCAGATGCGCGGCAATCTGGCTTCCCATAATTCCGGCGCCAAGTATGGCCACTTTGTCAATTTTTTCATTCATATCCCTGCCCTCCCATTACATTCGTTCAATTATGGTTGCGATTCCCTGCCCTCCACCAATACACATTGTGGCCAGGCCCAATTTAGCATTCTGCTGATCCATGACATTGAGCAGGGTTACCAGTATCCTGGCACCTGAACAACCTAAAGGATGACCAAGAGCAACCGCTCCGCCATTCAAATTAATCTTCTCCATGGGCCAATCACCTTTTTTAATAACATAAAGCGCCTGGGCAGCAAAAGCTTCGTTTAATTCAATGACATCGATATCATCCATTGTTAATCCGGCCCTTTTTAACGCTTTTTCAGTCGCTGGCAGTGGTCCCATTCCCATCCTAGTCCAGTCCACCCCGGCCACTGCCCTGGCAATTATTCTCGCACGGGGTTTAAGACCCAATTCTTTAGCAAGATTGCTACTAGTCATTAAAATGGCCGCTGCACCAATGGAATACGGACTACTGGTCGCAGCAGTAACAGTCCCATCAGCCAAGAAGGTCGGTTCAAGGCTTTTTATTTTTTCCACATCGGGTTCACGCGGCCCTTCATCCCGGTCGATAATTATTCCATCTTTTTGAATCGGAACAACCTCATTACTGAAGCGCCCATTCTTCCAGGCATCCAATGCCTTCAGGTGGGAATGAATAGCAAATTCTTCTTGTTCTTCCCGAGTGATGTTCAACTCACGCGCCAGATTTTCGGCAGTCTCACCCATCCCCATATAATAACCTTTCTTGTACAATTCGGGATGAAAACTGGGATTATATCCACCCATGGGCACAGCAAACATATCCTCCACACCAGCCGCTATGGCCGCATCATTATCTCCCACATTAATGGCATTATCAATCTGATGAACCGCATCCATGGAAGAGCCACAAAATCGATTGACAACCTTTGCACCACACTCCGTGGGCAGTCCGACAAGAATAGAAACACCGCGTGCCATCAACATGCCCTGAATACCCTCTGGAAAGGCACAACCTAAGACAAAGTCATCAATTTTTTCTAAAGGCAAATTCTTATTTCGTTCCAATAAGGCTTTGATCACCTGAGCAGTCAAATCATCGGCTCGGATACCGATCATCCTGCCTTTTTTCACGCCAATTGGACTGCGAACACCGTCAATGATAACCGCATAATGATCTTTGGTATGCATATTTTATTCTCCTGAAATGTTTTGGTTAATCTCAATAATATTTCAAATGATTTTTCGTTAGAATGAGTATCTTCATTTCAACAATGATGCATTTTTTAAGTACTTTGAACAATATTCTGTAGAGACATCATTTGATTATACATTTTTTCATAAAACCAAAAAAATGAATGAATTTGCATCATTACTTTTTAGGATTAACTGAATTTAGATTTTATCTCAATCAAAGAGTGTACTTTTTATTAAGATCAACGTAATCGGATGACATCGAAATAAGCAATATCCTGTCCAAATTATTTCCATTTAAGGGCATAAGACACACTCTCAGCAAGAATATTTTTGCAACCTGCCAGGACTGCTGATGCACCTAATTTAAATCTTCCTATATTCAAAGAGTTGAAAGCAACCTCCGTCCCTTTCCCAACCTCTCCTAAAGCATCTTCAACAAGAACTTTAACATTCTCAAATATAATAGGACCCATTAAATCCCAATTTATAGTTAAATTTTCTATTAAAAGATATAACAGGTGTTACAAAACTCTATGCCTACGTAAAATAATAATTCCATTGGTTCATTAATCTACTTAAAAAGATCAATTAGTAGAAAACAATTTAATTCAAAATAACAGTAAATAACTACTATGTTTTCATTTTGATACGATGAAACCAATAAATTAAATATAAAGCATTTAATTTGGTGTTGAATACAAAGCTAAGTGTAAATTAAAATCAGTTAAGAAGATTTATTTAAAAGTATTTTATCGGACTAAGTTAAAATAAAAAAATTTTCCTTTCATTATGATCTAAGTAAGTTCAATGTAAAATATTTTAATCTTGATGACATATCGGATCATATATGAAGTTTTCAACAAAAGTCTTTTCATTAATCTTGGATCAGTTTAATTTTTATGTAACATGAGATATTTAAAGAGAAATGGGAAATATCTGAGATATGCCTAGTGATTCAGTTCCGCGTCTACTTCTAATTAATCCCTGGATTTATGATTTTAGTGCTTTCGATCTTTGGAGTAAACCAATCGGATTGCTGTATTTAGCCGCTTATTTGCGTCAATTAGGCTATAAAATTGATTATATAGATTGTTTGGATAAATATCATCCGGAATTATTAAAAAGACAGGGACGTTTAAGGCCCAAAATTAAAAAATACGGAACGGGTAATTTCTATCGGGAAAAAGTTAAAAAACCAGCCATTTTGCAATTTGTTCCACGCCATTTTTGCCGCTACGGTTTGCCAGAAGATATCTTTTTAGGAGAAATAAAAAGTCGTCCAAAACCTGATGCTATATTAATTACATCATTAATGACATACTGGTACCCCGGACCGAAAAGAGTGGTCGAAATAATTCGGGAAATTTTTCCAAAAACACCTATCATTCTTGGAGGTATTTATGCAACACTATTGCCCGATCATGCTAAAGAGATTGTTAGACCTGATTACATTGTGAAAGGACCTGGTGAGATTCAGGTGGCTCAATTGCTAAATGACATTTTACCTCATGGTTTAAGAGACCCTGATCCTCCCAAAACTATAGATGACTTTCCGTATCCTGCTTTCGATCTATATTCACATGTCGACTATTTTATTGTAATGAGCTCTCGAGGATGCCCTTATCAATGTACTTTTTGTGCAAGTAAATTGCTCAATGGTAGTTTCGTTCAGCGAAAACCAGAATTTGTAGTAGACGAGATTTT
>CAYLYM010000012.1:0-54261 GCA_964387645.1 uncultured Calditrichaceae bacterium
TAAACCAGGCAAAAAAATTAAAAGTCCGTGATGTTGCTTTTTATGATGATGCTTTATTGATCAACAAAGAACGAAGGCTTATCCCTGTCCTTGAGAAAATTTTAGAATCAAAAAAGCAATTCCGGTTTCATACTCCGAATGGTTTGCACGCCCGTGAAATCGATCGAAAATTAGCAGATTTATTTTACCGTACCGGTTTTAAAACTATTCGATTAAGTTTCGAATCAGTAAGTCCAGAAAGACTATCCGATATGAAGAGCAAAGTCACTCCTTTGGATCTTGCAAAAGCGGTAGAAAATTTAGTAAGTGCTGGATATGAAAAGAAATCAATCTCAGCTTATGTTTTATTTGGACTTCCCGAACAACCGCTTGAAGAAGTTTATCAAAGCATTCTTTTTGTACATGCCTTAGGTATAAAAGTGAGCCTGGCTTCTTTTTCACCCATTCCAGGTACTATTGATTATCAACGATCTATTCAAAAAAAATTGTTTCCAGCAGATGCCGATCCTTTACTTACTAATAACTCCATTTACCCCTTATTCAGGACAGAAACAGATTATTGGAAATTCCACAAGGTTAGACAACTGGTACACGCTTTGAATGAAGCCATCGACCGGGGAGTCCAATTATTTCAACCCAACGAATTACGTTCTGCACTTAGAAGTGTTCTGAAAATGTTCAAAGATTAATTTTTTAAATTTAAACTATTCTTTATATTTTCAAATTAAATAAGCAAGATTATTATATTAATTATTCATAATTTTCTTTCACGGATTTCTCTACTTCATTCGCTCAGCCTCAAATGGAATTCATTTTGCTCGAAATTAGTATTTATTTTTACCTGGAACAATATCTACGAGTTAGAAGTCAAAAAATCTGTTTTAACTTTATTAATAAACAAGTTATATTAACAAATAAACAGAATTGATTATTATGATGACAAATTTAAAAAACAAAATAACCACCTTATTTACCATAGAATTTGATTGGCCAATATATTGAACACTTTTTGTTAAGCTTATTTCTAAACTCGACATAGATTTTTTTTAATATATTCACTCCAATAATATTTTAAAAGGGGAATCACCTATGACCAAAGTTGTCACAATAATCCTAGCTGGAGGACAGGGTTCTCGGCTTTACCCTCTTACCAAAAAAAGAAGCAAACCTGCTGTACCAATTGCTGGTAATTTCCGCCTAATTGATATTCCAATAAGTAATTGTCTTCATTCTGGACTACGAAAAATTTTCATTTCAACCCAGTTTAGTAGCGAATCACTTCATCGTCATATCTTTCTTACCTATCGATTCGACAATTTTACCAAGGATTATGTAACTGTTTTATCTGCTCAACAAACTTCTGAAAGCAGCGACTGGTACCAGGGCACAGCAGATGCTGTACGGCAAAATCTTCGTTTTCTCCATCCAGAAGGTGATTTAGTTCTTATTCTCTCGGGAGATCATCTATATCGGATGGATTATAAAAAATTTATTGAATTCCACTTAGATCTAAAAGCGGATATCAGTATTTCTGTATCTCCTATATTCTCGACTCAAGCACCTGAATTTGGCATTATAAAGGTGGATAGTCAAGGGAGAATTATCTCCTTTTACGAAAAACCTGATGATCCGTCTATTTTAGAGGAGGCGAAAATTTCAGAAGAAGTATTTAAACGGTTTGGACTGGAAGCTGGTGGTAGAACACACCTTGCATCAATGGGTATTTATATCTTCAAATGGGAAGTTTTGAAAGAATTTCTAGAAGAAACGAATTACCAGGATTTTGGCAAAGAAGTTATCCCTGAGGCAATTAAAAGAAAAAAAGTTTTTAGCTATTTCTTCGGTGATTATTGGGCTGATATTGGAACTATTAAAAACTTTTTCGATACTCATATGGACCTGACTTCAACTTTACCGAAATTTAACTTTTACGATGAAGAAAAACCTATATATACACATCCAAGATTTTTACCTGGAGCAAAAATTTTAGGTGCTGAAGTGGAAAATTCTATTTTAAGTACTGGCAGTATTATTAACAAATCAAAAATATATAATTCAATTATCGGTATTCGATCACGAATCGGAAGTAACTGCTTAATCGAAAGAACAGTTATGATGGGTGCAGATTATTATGAAACAAAAGAAGAAATTATGGAAAACCACAAAAAAGGAATTCCCAGTATTGGTATCGGAAACAATTGCGAAATTCGAAATGCTATCATAGATAAAAATGTCAGGGTCGGCCATAATGTAAAGCTAATCAATACCAGAAATGTAACAAATGAAGAAACTGAAAAATATGTTATTAGGGACGGAATAATTGTAATACCTAAAGGTATTTGCATACCTGATGGAACTATAATATAATTTAATAAACAAAAAATCTGATTTTTAACTGTTTCTTATATACTTCTCTATCAATTTTATCCTTACTACTGAAATTGATGTTTGAGATTTTATTTTGAATAAAAAAGTTTACTACTACGTCTTTACTTTAATACTTCATTTATCAAAGATTAATACAATCCCTTTGTTATATTTCTTACCAAATTTTTGTGTATAAAAATGTCTTACCCATTCCTTTGTCATTTTTAGATTTTTTTAAAAAATTATGGGATTTATTTTTTTCGAAATGTTTTATATTTCAAATTTATTAGTTTATCTTACACCAAAATGAAAGATAATTAACTACTTTTCTAACCTAATCAAATCTTCCTGCTTTTATTTGATTAATAGATCTTGGTTTTTCAAGGGGATATCCGCTGATAATAACATAATGATCACCCTTTTTAATCAATCCTCGCTTATGGGCAATTTTTAAACCTTCTTTGAATAAATGGTTGGCATTCTTCGGATGAGGACAGACCACTGGTATAACTCCCCAAACCATAGACAATTGATAAAAAGTATCCTGGCTGGGTGTTAAGGCTAATATTCTACTTTGAGGCCTAAATCGGGCTATCATTTTTGCCGTATATCCAGTTCTTGTAATGGCAAGGATAACACTAGCCTTTATATCTTGTGCTAAAATTACCGCTGAATGTGCTATTGAAAGGGTAAAATCTTTTTCAATATTGATGGGTGTTATTTTATTATGTTGTTTCTCAAAATAGAATTCTTCTGTGTAATAAGCAATGTTTTTCATAACTTGAACAACACGTTCTGGGTATCGTCCAATCGCTGTTTCTTCAGAAAGCATAACAGCATCGGTCCCGTCAAGAATGGCATTAGCAACATCAGTAACTTCTGCTCGAGTTGGTCGTGTTGCAACCACCATCGATTTAAGCATCTGTGTGGCTGTAATAACAGGCTTGCCTACATTTTGAGATAATGTTAAAATTCTTTTTTGTACTATTGGTATTTTTTCGATTTCGATTTCTACTCCTAGATCTCCACGCGCAATCATTATGGCATCAGCTTCTTCAATAATCTCGTCAATATTATCAATCGCTTCGTGTTTTTCTATTTTTGCTATTACTGGTACCAAACGACCTGCTTCTTTCATTATTTGACGAAGTTGTCTAATATCTTGAGCAGAGCGGACAAATGAAAGGGCAACTAAATCGATCCCATTTTTAAGTCCGAATTGCAAATCTTGTTTATCTTTAGTAGTTATAGCAGCAACTTTGAACGATCCAGTGGGGAAATTAATACCTTTAGCCGATGTTAAATTTCCTCCTGTCAAAACTCGGCAATACACCTGCGGTGGATGAATGGCTTCTACTACCAATTCAATTTCACCATCCGCCAACAATAAACGAGAATCAGGAGAAACATCTGAAGCAAAATCAGGATAATTTAAACCTATCCGATTACCTTCAGAAAGTGTCTTCAATGAAGCATCCAGAATGATACGATCATTTACCTTTAACTGAAGTGGTTCATTTTTTATTTTCCCGATGCGTATCTTCGGGCCACTGAGATCCTGCAAAATAGCCACAGGATATCCAAGTTCTTTTCTTATTTGTTTTATTCTTTTAATAATCTCTAAATGAGAAGAATGATCTCCATGTGAAAAATTTAATCGAAAAACATTTGCACCAGCTAATACTAATTTTTTCAAAATTGATAAATCTCTGCTAGAAGGTCCTATGGTTGCGACAATTTTTGTCCGTTTTACCATTTCCACAAAAATACCTTATTTATTTAATAATTTTAAAAGTCGCTTTAAAACGATGATAAAATAAAGGTAAAAGAAGAAACATAGAGAAGAATTCAGATTTATATAATAGAGGCAATTTTTGTTTTTAATCCAATCTCTAAATTTCAAAGGGGATATTTATGAGATAATAAATTCCATAGATTCAGTAGCCATATAAGTTTCGGAAAAAATTTCTTTAGCCTGATTTTCTAACTCACTCAGCTCTTCGTCGGTGTGTTTGGGATCATGATGAAATAAAAGAAGTTTTTCTACCTTAGCCTTTTTTGCTACTTCACAAGCCATTTCATAAGTACTATGACCAAATCCCTGAAATAGTTGATATTCTTCCAACGAATACTGTGCATCATGAATAAGAATATTTGCTTTCTTAGCAAATTTAATCAATCGTTGATCTCCACCAACGAATCCTTCGATATCTGTAGCAATAACAATTGATTTACCTTCAGGATTTTCAATTTTATAAATATAAGTACCACCTTTTGGATGTGTGTAATTTCTTATACAAGAAATTTTTGCAACCCAATCCTTTACATTATTTTCATCCTTAATATGTACGATACGAAAATCGTTTTCCAAAAAGAAAACACGCCTATTTTCACTAAAATCATAATAGAAAAAGGAACTGCTTAGCTCAGATATGGTTACCGGGAAAAAAGCTGGGCTCATCCAAGTTTCTAATGTTTTTTTTATAGAACAGTTATTCAAAATCGGAGCAATAATATGAAGTTCAGTCTGAGGCACATAAATCATACTAAAGTAAGGAAAACCGATCAAATGATCTAAATGAGTGTGTGTAAAAAAAAGAAATAATTTGAAAAGATTTTGTTTACTTTTTCCTGATTTTAATTCAGAAATAATATCAGTGCCTAAATTTATAATTCCAGTACCAGCATCAATTATTAGAACATGTTTTCCGATATCACAGCGAAGACAAGTAGTGTTTACACCAAAATGTGTAATATCTCCATTGGTAGGAGGATGACTTCCTCTTACCCCATATATTTTCAACCTAATCGGGTAATTTTTCATTCTGATATCCTTGATTATTGGCGAGATTCCAGTTTTTTTATTTCATCTCGAATCCTGGCAGCTTTTTCATACTCTTCATTTTCAACTGCTTCCTGTAATTCCTTTTTAAGCTTTTCTAAGCGGTCTTCCTTAAGATCAACTTGATCTACTTCAACATCTTGCATTTCATCTGGAGTATAAGCACCTTTTTCCATTACTTCTTCTTCAACATAAATTGGAATTTTTTCTCGAACGGCCAACGCAATTGCATCACTTGGTCTGGAATCAACTTCATATCTTTCAGAATTTCGGCGAACATGAATAACAGCATAATAGGTATTGTTTTTTAATTCAGTAACTACAACTCGCTCTATTTTTGTATTTAAAATCTTAAGAAGATTAAGTGTTAAATCATGGGTAATAGGCCTGGGTGGTTTAATGTTCTCTAATCCCAAAGCAATAGATTGTGCTTCATATTCGCCAATAATAATTGGTAGGGTACGATTTCCATTGATTTCTTTTAAAATTACACCGCTTGCCTGAGATTGAGTTAAAAATAAACCATTTATTTTAACTTCAATCATAGTACTCCCCATAAAATACTAAATAGCTTCAACTGATTTTATTTCGGGAATTTGTTGCCGAAGATATCGCTCAATTCCCTCTTTTAACGTCAATTGTGCCATTGGACAACCACCGCAAGCACCTAACAATTTTACATAAACAACGTTATCTTTTATTTTAACAAATTCTACATCTCCCCCGTCCATCTGTAAACCGGGCCGAATTGCATCTAATAAATTTTTTACTTTTTCTTCATTCATTTGCTATTTCCTTTTTTAATTGATCAACATTTTTGTACATTTTTAAAATTAAAAATTAATTTTCTGTTCTTTATATAATTTATCACCTATTTCAAGGAATGGCAATCAGTATTAGCTATTTTTTAAAATCACTTTTTTACATGGTAACAATAGAATTGATTTTCATTTAACTTATTTAACATTTCTTCCATTACTTTATGTTCATTTGACATTGAATTTATTAAAATAGTTAATATAATTTATTTTCGACTATTTGAAGAGTTTCTTCAGTCAACGATTTGATTGATTTTAAAACCCTTGCTTGTTCAGATGATAATTTTCCAACGAAATCTTCATCGGCAATTGTTGATAAATTGTTCAATAAACCTAATGAAGCTCCTTTTGCAGCAGCATAAGTCATTACCGAAGCCACACCAGCATCACTAATGGAATTTACATCTCCCTTTGTCGCAATAGCCAAACTTAATTGAGCAAGAGTTTCACATCTCCTAAGTATATCCATAGGAACAAGAGCAGCTTTTTTATTTGCAGTCTCTATCGCAAGTTTTCGTTCAGCCACTTCTTTTTCACTTTCATGTGGCATTTTATAAGCATTCATGGCTTCATTAAATGCTTCTGAATCTTTTTCTGTAAGCAATTCAAATTCTCGGCGAAGTTTTTCAGATTCACTTAAAATTCTTTTTAATTCATCTTCATATACTCTGCAATCTTTTTTTCCAAAAGAAAGTTGACAAACCATAGAAATCAGAGCAGCAGCCAACGCCCCTGAAAGTCCTGAAACTGTACTACCACTTAAATTTGGAGAAGCAGATGATAAACCATCCAAAAACTTTTCAATTGTCAGATTTTTCAATTTGTCAAACTCCTCTCTCATCATTTTTCAAAACTCAGGGAGCAATATATTTTATCAATAATATTAATATTATTTAATAAAAAACAAATTTAATTTATTTCCAAATACTTTTTTGCCCTTCTTTGAAAATTGAATTTACATCAACCTCAATTTGATTCTTCAGCTAAATAATTTTAAACATTTTTTTTTCTACACTGCTTTTTTCTCAAATTAGCTTAGAAAAATCGTATTAGCTTACTTAATTATACGAAAAAACTTATTAGAAAGATCTCAAATAAATAACGAAGGGATGAGTTGGAAATCGATAATCTGCCGGTAAGGATTGAAATCTCCAATGGATTCTAAATTAAGCAATTTTATAAAAATGGTCAGCTTTTCCTGGATGGAAAGATATTGTAAACTTTGATGATATTTTTCATGTTGAAGAATCGTGGTTTCAATAGCACTCCAAGGTAAATATTCTATAATACTTGTTCCTAAAATTTCTACGACATCCTTGTTGGCAACTTCTTTAACTGTTTTATACAATTCAAATAAATTGGGATGATCGTAATCTTCTAAATTGCATAAAATTTGTGTCATGTTTTCCATAACAAAATTTCCGGCAACTGTGGAAACAGTTGGAAATTTGCCTTTTCCACGGCGAATATTACCATTCTGATGTCTAAGCGGTTTTCCTTCTCGATCGTACAAAATACGCCCCTGTTTGCCAATTTCATCAGCAATTCCTTGAGCTATATCTAAATTACCAGTATCCAGATAAAACATTGCAGATACTATATACTTTCTTACACCCATAAGCGTTATGCCTCGTCGAGGATTAAAATAATTTTTACCAAAATCTGGAACTATTTTTCCGGTCTCAAACTCTTTAGCAAACTGTTTTGCAGTGAGTGAATGAAGATACCTATTAATCCTTTTTCTATCTTGATGGGCAGCCTCAGCAAAAAGAATTACTGGTTGACGAAATTTTTCAGAAAAATTTTGAGCATATGTTCGAATATATACCTTACAATCATCTATAGCGATATTTCTTATAGGTATCAGCACAATACTTGAAAGAGAACCTGTCGCATTTGCCAAAGATCTAGTATTACTAAAATCAAGTAGATTGAAAATTTTCTCATTTATAATGTCAAGGGTTTCTAAAACTGTGCTGATCTCCCCACCAAATTTAAGAATACTATAATTATATTCTGGACGCCGTCTTAAGTCTAACAAAATAAGGTCAGAGTGAAGATCAACTATCTGAGCAATTTTATCAACCTTCTCAACAGATTTACCTTCACCTATCTTTACGGCTACTACAATTACTTTCGAATCTACACCAATGGTCATTCAATTACCTTTTCTAAATTAATTCAAAAAAATCACTTCCTCACTAAATAATGGAGTTTTTCGCTTAATGACACAATAAAAAATAACTAAATTTTTTCAAGATATTTAATAATATTTTTTAAAATTCGAAAATCGTTGCAAGTAAAATCCACTCAAACCTGAAATGCAAATGTTTTATTAAAAAACCTTGAAGTTCTTTTAATGAAAAACGTTTAATTCTCATATAAATTTCAATTGAACAATTAAGATTAAAATCATAAAAATCAACAAATTATTGCATCATTGCACATTTGCATATGCATTTCGATACCATCAGTACCCATTTCAATTACTTTTTGAAAAGCAGGAAAGGTATTCTCTGGATATTTGTGAATTTCCTGTGAACTTCTGTGTGTGCAATGATAAGATGCCTTGATAAATTTTCATGTAGTTCAATTAAACCAGGCACAAAAGCTTATTATTTTGAGATCACTTTTTCATAAAGTTGTATATATTGTGGAAGGATTTTATTGACGTGAAAATTGTCAAAAGCATATTCGCGAGTAGATTTTGATAAACGGCGATATTCATCTTCATTTTGTAAAATATTTATTACAAGTTCAGCCATTCTATCGATATCGCCAACGGGAGCGGTATACCCGCTTACACCAGGTTTCACAAGTTCTTTAAGCCCCCCGGCATTACTCGTAACACAAGGCACACCACAAGCCATGGCTTCCAACGCCGCCAGACCAAAACTCTCTAACCTGCTGGGCATTAAAAAAACCTCGGATGTTGATAAAAGTAAAAAAACATTGTCCCTTTTACCCAGAAAAGCAACATGTTCTGAAATATCTAACTCTCTGGTACGGTTTTCAACTTTAGAACGTTCTGGGCCATCACCAATCATCATAATTTTGACAGGCATTTTTTTCAAAACCTTTGCAGCTACCTCAATTACATCCACCGCCCTTTTCACAGGACGGAAATTAGATAAGTGCGAAATAATTTTCTCGCCATTAGGAGCAATTTTCTCCCGTAATTCTTTGCATTTAACTTGTTGATCTGGATGTTCCTCAATAAAATTATAAATTACATCAATTGAGGCTTTTGTATTAAAATTTTCATATGTTTTATCTCTTAAATATTTCGAAACCGCCGTTACGGCATCACTCTGTTCAATACTGAAACGGGTAACGTCTAAAAAAGATGGATCACGGCCAACTAAAGTAATGTCGGTTCCATGCAGAGTCGTGACAATCTTTAAAGAATGTTCCTCTTTGATCATTTCACGAGCCAAATAGGCAGAGACAGCATGAGGAATAGCATAGTGAACATGAACAATATCTAATGATTGAAATCGGGCAATCTCAGCCAATTTAGTTGCTAAAGCCAGAGAATATGGTGGATATTCAAACAACGGGTAATCAAGCACTTTGACTTCATGATAGAAAATGCGGTCGAAATACTCATTTAGACGATAAGGCATGGCATATGTGATAAAATGGACTTCATGCCCCAGACGAGCCAGGTTCTTCCCCAATTCAGTAGCAACAACTCCGCTACCACCATAAGTAGGATAACAAGAAATACCTATTTTCATGTTTTACCAACTCTAATTCTATTTTTATTTTAATCCCAAATAAATGGTCTAATATTAAAAAAATTATTATTTTTATTCTTTATTTTCTTAATCGGAAATGTCGCTAAAATGAATAACCTGGTTTCTACCATTTTTTTTGGCATAATAGAGGGCCTGATCTGCGGTATTAATTAAGTCTTTTAATACCACCGCATTTTCAGGAAATGTGGCTGCACCTATACTTATTGTTAGTGTACCATTAGGTTGGATCTCTTCATTTGGAAAATGATAATTCTCCACTGTTTTTCGAATACGTTCGCCCAGCGCCTTGGCCCCTTGCTGATCAGTGGCGGGAAGAATCACGGCAAATTCTTCTCCTCCATATCGTGCAACGATATCATTATCTCTAACCATATTTTTCAGTATTGAGCTTAGCTGACGTAATACCTCATCTCCGGCAAGATGCCCTAAAGTATCGTTGTAATTCTTAAAGAAATCTACATCAATTATTAATTGAGAGACTGGTGTATGATTCCGTCTAGCTCTTGCTATTTCTTCTTTTAAACGTAGTTGAAAAAAACGGTAGTTATGTAAACCCGTCATGCCATCAGTGTAAGAAAGTGACATAATTTTTTCAAAATTTTGAGCATTGTGCAATGCCACAGAAAGCATATTAGCAACAATTCCAATAAGTTCAATAGTGTCGAGTGGATATTCTTCTTCCTTTACGCTAGGCCCCAAACATAGAATTCCTATAATCTCTTCATTCTGAATTAATGGAGCTACTACGCTTATTTCGAATTCTTTAAGTTGGGGAATAATTTCCTGGAATTCCCTTGTAACGTCTTTAATTTGAAATGGTTTTTTAGTAAGTTCAAGATAATGAATCAATTTATCATGGCGGTTAAGTCTGAAATCCTGAACTACAGATTTTAGAAACCCTTTGGATTCGACAACAGTAAATTCATCATGGTTTTCTACATTCAATGTAAGTAACATAACGCTTTTGGCAGTAAAAATACCCAGAGCGTTGAGCAAAGCCATATTCACGAGTTTTTTTGGATTGTTTTCCCCCATCACTTTAAAACTGATTTCGAATAGATTATGAAGATCATAAACCCTTTTTTGCAATTGTTTATTTGTATTCGTTAAAACCTGATTGAGCCGCATGATCTGAGAATTAGCCTCATTAAGTTCATCAGTTTTTCTAATCAATGAATCTTGCAGTTGTTTTAGGCGAAGCATATTTTTTATTCGAGCATTCAGCTCATCGAATTCTATTGGTTTGGTAATATAATCATCCGCACCAGCCTCAAGTGCCGCTACCACATCACGAACTCCATGGAGGGCCGTAACAACAATGATGGGTAAATAGGAATTGGTTTTTATATTTCTTATTCTTTTGGTGGCGCTAATTCCATCTAAAACCGGCATCATTAAATCCATCAGAATCAAATCTGGCTGAACTTCTTGAATTTTTTCAACTACTTTTTCGCTTTCTAAGCAACTGTAAATTTCATAATTTTGTCGACTTAGTTTAAGTTGGATCAACTTATGAATGGAAGGTTCGTCATCTACAACCAAAATTTTATGTTTTCTTTTCTCTTCACTACGATCAAACATATTCTTCTTTTAATCCTGTTTTCATATTATTAGAAATTTCTTTAAATATACGACAGATTTTGCTAAATTTTAAGTAAAAAATTGGGATAAACCATTAAAGAAAGAGATGTTATGAACAACTATCTATTCATAAGAAAATATTTTAGTAAAAATTTATGGTTTTTGTTCTTCATATTACCGATTTTTCTTTGTTCACTCGCTTTAAGCTGTAGCAAAAAGGAATCGACTGAGCCTGAAACGTTTGAATATCCTGAATCAAACTTAAGTTTTTCCATGCATATTCACCCTATATTTATACAGGATTGCACAGATATATCTGGATGTCACCAGAGCAATAATCCGGCTGCTGGGTTAGACCTGGCCACAACTACTCCTACTTTTGTCAGCAATAAACGCCAGGTTGTTTTTCCGAATGATGCCGATAATAGCCCTCTTTATCGAGTTTTATTAGACAATTATTTGGATATGCCCCGTATGCCTTACCTGAGGGCTCAACTACCAAATGAAAAAATTAAAGCAATTAAAACCTGGATAAACGAAGGCGCTAACATTAATTACTAACTTGGAACCAGTGGAGGACATTTTGAAGAAAAAAGTTCAACCAAGGATTTACAAAGGAACACGTGACTTTTTACCGGAACAAATGGTAAAACGGCAACATGTTATTAATACAATCAAGCAAGTCTTTGAAAAATATGGATTTGAACCCCTGGAAACTCCAACAATTGAATTGTGGGAGACACTGGCTGGTAAATACGGTGAAGAAGGCGATAGACTTACTTACCGTTTTACCGACCGAGGAAACCGGGAAGTTGGATTGCGATATGATTTGACTGTTCCTCTTTCCAGGGTTATTGCCATGTACCCACAAATTCCAAAACCTTTTAAACGTTATCAAATCCAGCCTGTTTGGCGAGCTGATAAACCACAAAAAGGTCGATTTAGAGAATTTTATCAATGCGATGTGGATATTGTGGGAAGCAAATCAGTTTTGGCCGACGCTGAAATTCTTGCGGTACTTTATGAAGCGCTGATTACCTTAGGTTTTGAACATTTCACCATGAGGATTAATAGCCGAAAGATTTTAAGCGGCATTGCTGAAATATCTGGCGTGAGTCATGAGAAGGAATTGGACATTTGCCGTGCCATTGATAAATTTGATAAAATTGGCATGGAAGGAGTAAAAACAGAATTGGAAAGCCGTGAAATTCCTGCCAGCAGTATTGAAAAAATTTCAAAGATATTGACTATTGCCGGAACTAATGAAGAACGATTAGGAAAAATATCAAAACTCCTTGTTGATAGTCCAATAGGTTTAGAAGGTGTGAAAGAAGTTAAGGAACTATTCAATTATCTACAAGGATATGAAATTCCAGAAGAATTTTTGCTCTTTGACTTAACTCTGGCACGAGGATTAGATTATTATACAGGACCTATTTTTGAAACGGTAGTAGATAAACCACGTATCGGCAGCATTACCGGTGGCGGCAGGTACGATAGGCTTATCGGTTTATTCACTGGTAGAGAAGAGCCTGCAACCGGAAGCAGCATTGGCCTGGAACGAATTGTTACAGTTATGGACGAACTTAACATGTTCCCGGAAGACTTTACAACACCGATTAAGGTATTGGTTACCGTGTTTGATGAAGATACTTTGAACTATTCTATTCAAATAGCGAAAATGTTACGAGCCGCTGGTATTCCCACTGACCTTTATACTGGGACTTCAAAAATACGAGGACAATTCGGTTTAGCGAATGATAAAAAAATACCAATTGTTATTGTAGCAGGATCTAATGAAATCGAGACGAAATCAGTCAATATAAAAAATATGCAAACCGGAGATCAACAAACGGTTTCGCTTTCTGAGCTTGTAAATAAAGTTCAAAACGTTTTAAATAAGGAAGTTTCACCAAAGGATTGATAATTAATTGAAGATAATTAACACCCTGATCATAAATCGTTTAACTTGCCTTTCTGAAGATTTGCGCACCGTTCAAAAACGATTTAAGAAATTGAACACAGGGTAAGTCATGCGAATTAACCGGAAAAACATATATTTCGTTTTAGTTGAGCCAAAAACGCCTGGAAATGTTGGTGCGGCCGCCCGAGCGCTAAAAACCATGGGATTTGAAAATCTCGTTTTGATAAATCCCTGCGACATTTCTGTTCCGGAAGCTCGGTGGATGGCTCATGCATCCGAAGATATTCTTGAGAGAGCACAAATTTACAACTCACTTCAAGAAGCTGTAAAAGAAATCCATTTTGTGGTAGCGACCACTCAACGGGAACGTTCTTTCCATTTACCATTCTTTACACCAGAAGAACTGGCAAAAAAGGTCATGCCAATTAGCCATGATCACAAAATAGCCATCGTCTTTGGTCGTGAGCAAAGTGGTCTTACTAATGAAGAATTGGGGCATTGTGATGCTATTTCCACAGTTCCTACCCATACCAAACACCCCTCGCTTAATCTGGCACAGACTGTAATGATCTATTGTTATGTGTTCTATCATGCAGCTTATGGTGATATTAAACGCTATCAATGGAGATTAGCTAAACACGAAGATCTGGAAACTCTTTATCAACGTTTAAAACAGACGCTTGATCGAGTAGGATTTAAACCGATAGATAATTGGGATAATTTCATCATGCGTTTTAGTCGCTTAATGGGAAGAGCCAATCCAGAAATTCGTGATATTCGAGTGTGGCACAAAATCCTTAAAGCGTTTGATCAACATATCAATCATTTAGAAAATAAACTGAAAAAAATGGAAAAACAGCTCAAAAGAACAGTCCAAACAAATATAAACGAAAAAAAAGAAGAATGAAGTATTATTTTTTAGGAATATGCGGGACTGCCATGGCTTCCCTTGCTATTTTGCTCAAACAGAAGGGCCATGAAGTGTGGGGATCAGACCAGAATGCTTATCCCCCCATAAGCGATCTTCTAAAATTAAATAATATCGAAGTGATCGAAGGATTTCATCCTGAAAATTTAAAAAGACCTTTCGACCGAGCAATTATCGGTAATGCACTTTCTCGGGGAAATCCGGAAGTAGAGGAAATTCTTAATCAAAACCTTCCTTTTGCTTCCCTTCCCGAAACCATCCGAAAAGAATTTATAGAAAATAAAACTAATATTGTGGTAACCGGAACCCATGGTAAAACCACTACTACAGCTCTAATGAGTTGGGTGCTGAAAAATTCTGGATTATCACCTACTTTTCTTATCGGTGGTATTTCCCGAAATTTCCAGACCTCGGCCGAACTCGGTGAAGGTGAATTTTTCGTTATCGAAGGCGATGAATATGATTCTGCATTTTTTGATAAACGTCCCAAATTTATGCATTATTTTCCCTATTATCTGATTATAAACAATATTGAATATGATCATTCAGATATTTATCAGGATTTGCATCATATTATTTCAGAATTCCAAAAATTGATACGGACCGTTCCGCAAAAGGGATTGATCGTAGCAAATGGCGATGATCCTAATGTGAGAAAAGCTATAGAAAAAACCTATTCACGAGTCTGTTTATTCGGAAAAAGCCCCAATAATGACTGGTCTTTTAAAAACGTTAAGTCTACATCAAATGGTATGGAATTTAGCGTTTTAAAAAATAATTCCAATTTTGGTGATTTTAGCTTGCCCCTATTTGGCACCTTCCAAATATATAATGCTTTGGCAGTGATTGCTGTTGCTCATGATATTGGATTAGATACAAATCAAATACAAGCTGGATTTAAATCGTTTTTAAATGTCAAACGACGACTAGAATATTGGGGGAAATTAAATGGCGCATTATTTTATGATGATTTTGCCCACCACCCTACTGCTATTCGAGAAACACTTCGGGCAATAAAAATAAAGCATCCAGATAAGCGTATAATAGTTGTTTTTGAACCTCGGACCAACACAACCGTAAAGAACATATTCCAGAAACAAATTGGAGAGGCACTTTCTATTGCGGATATCGTTATTATTTCTCCCATCTATCGAGCTAAAAGAATTCCGCCAAAGGAACAACTTTCTTTAGAAATCTTAAAAAAAGACCTTGAAAATTCCAATACCAAAGCAATTTCCGTATCCAATTACCCGGATATTGCCAATATATTGAAAAAATATGCCCAAAATACTGATATAATTATTTTAATGACAAATGGCAATCTGGGTGGTGAATATGCGAAGATACGCCAGATGATCCAGAATTAAAACAAATTCTTCAGTACTTTGTAAAAAGTTAACAACAAAACATAATTCTTTCTCAATTATTAATAAAAGAATGCCCATCCAAAGTTTAGTTTGGATGGGCATTTCCCCTACCATTAGCGGGATCTCCCTCGGAAACGCCATGGTTTATTCCACCATGGACCGCCTCTATATCTTCTACCCATACATAAAGCTTTCCATCTCATACCTGCGCCACTGTATAAAATCATTCGGTCAAATTTATTTTTCTGGTTATCATTTAATAGCTTGCGAACTTTCAATAAATGATCAATCTTTTTTTCCTGAATTTGTGTCTGAATTTGGCCAATTTCTTTCAACATTGTCGATATTTCAGGCTGCTTCGTTTTATCAGATGTGAGCAACCCTTTTAAATTATTTTTTTTCTTCAAAAGCTCACTCTGTAATGGAGTTAGTTCTTTCTGCAATTCCAAACGATATTCAGCTATTTTTTTTCTTTGCTTTTCGGTCAGATTCAGCCAACGCATAAAACCAAAACCAAATTTGGGCCTGAATGTTCTTTTTTTAATTGGCACCACTGGTTTCCTTGTAAAATTAATTTTGGGTGGTTGCGCCCATATTAAATTCATAATTAAAAAGATCAAAATGATTGCCCAGATAGAGTAGTAGCGTTTCATAAATCCTCCTGTTATTTTTAATTTTTAATTTTTAATCTTTAATCTTTAATCTTTAATTATTTCTCCTACTCTGCTTATTTAATTTTAAATTCTGGTGGTATTTTTCCACGGAAAAATTGTTCATATACCTATATAAAAATGTTGTTTGTAGGGGTGTTAAAAATTTTCTTGTATCCAATAACATTTCTATAGAAAGTTCTTCGATTTTATTTCGCAGTTTTATCATTCTTTTATATTTTTCACGGATTGTATCCTCATCGGCACGGTTACTAATAAACAAATCCATTATTTCCTGCTGTATTTCTCTGATTTCTCGAAAATATGGCATTGCCCTTTCTCGGAATTCTCTGCGTAATTCCAAAAATTTTTGGCGCTGAGTTTTATCCAAACCTATTTTCATTTCTAACTTATTTTTGGATGTTGTCCGTGGCAGACGTACAAATTGAGGTGGTTTAAACCATCTATAATACACGTAACTACCAAGCGTTGCTAAATTTAAGACAATGAGAAAAATTAAAAGACCCACCAAAACTTTAATTTTCATTGGTTTCCTCTTCTGTAATAACTTCTAAGAAAGATTTATAATCCAAGAAAGACTCCTCTAAAATCCGTCTATCCTCCTGGACCAATTGATAAATAGACCCCTCCATGGTGTAGAACTTATTTATATCTTTTCCCAACCAAATACCGGTAATTATGGCAAAAATTAAAAGTCCAGTATAAAGAACCACTAATTTCCAGGAAATTAATTTATCATCTCCAAATTGTAATTTTTCGGAATATGCAGGTGAAGTTACCTGATGAATATCTGATGGATTTATCATTGGTAAATCTATAGTTTTGGAAGAGTCAAAAAGTAGTTCCATTTTTTTAAAATAAGTCCGGCAACTTTTACAAGAACAAAGGTGTTTTTCAATTTTTTCTCTCTTCTTTTCATCAATTCTTTTTTCGTACCATAGAATAAAATACTTTTTAACATGTCTTTTCATGATCACCTCACTTCAAACCATTAGACAATTCAAATCTAAAAAACTTTCATTAAATCTTATCCAAATAAGGTTCTAACAATTTTTGTAGTTTCTTTTTTGCCCGATGGAGTCTTGATTCTACTGAACTTAAAGAAACTCCTAAAATATCTGCAATCTCCTTATAACTTAATCCTTGATAACGGAAAAGGATCAGAGGTATTCTTTGTTTAGCAGGTAATTTTAAAATACAATTCCAAACAATTTTCTCCAATTCACTTTTTTGGAGCCCCTCTAAAGGATCCTTTTCAACTTGATTGTTTATGTAAGATGTTTCTTCTTCGGTTTTAGCTAAATTAAAAATGTCCATTTCTAAAAGGTTTTGCCAAAACCGGCGCTTCTTTTGTTTCAGATAGTTTATTATTCGATTAATAGTTATTCTGTATATCCAGGTCGAAATTGCTGAACGGCCTTCAAAACTATCAAGGTGTTGATATACCTGAATCCAAATATCCTGAGCGAGGTCCCGAGCAGTTTGTTCATCTCCGAGCATGCGAAAACAAAGATTGAGCACCTTATGTGCTTCAGAATAATAAATTTCTTCAAAATGAGAATCTTTCTTCAATCTTGTAAATACCTACCAGATTAACATAAACATTTCTTCTTCTGATTAGACAATCAAAACCGTATAAAATTTCTTTGGAAGTTTTTTTAATTGAAAACATCTTTTTTGACAAATTTAAATAAAGTTTTTGGAAAACCTTTTAAATGTAATAAAAATCTTGTTGAAATAATTTAAAATGGTTTTAATTACTAAAGTATTTTTTTAGCCACCTGAACAAAACCTAAGATTCTTTAAATTTTAAAAAGGGAGGTTCAATTTTTTTCATCATAACATTACTTTAAAAAGCTAAGGCCTCGGTTTGCTATTTCGATTTATTCTACAATTTATCACGGGGAGATGCATAAAGTTAAAAGCTGTTTTTTCTATAAAATATAAACTCTATTTTTCGGCAATTATATTTCGCATACTGAAGTAGTACTTTATTAGAATTTGGAAGGCCAATTACAATAATTTATAGAGAGTTGAAACATTTTTTAAAAATAAATTGGGCACAAGGCACCTATATACAAATATTTTTATAATTTAAATTCATATTCCGTTCCTTCAGGTTTGTCAATGAGTTGAATTCCAAACTTACCTAATTCGTCTCGTATATGGTCAGCTAATTGATATTGCTTATTTTTTCTTAGTTGATTTCGTATATTTATGGTAACTTGAATAATTTTATCAATAAGTTCATCTTGAACATTTTGTTTGCGAGTAGCAATATCTTTAGGAATTAAACCAAGAACTTCGCCTGCCAATTTCTGAAATAAATTTTGAATTTCTTGAAGAAAGGGGGCGTGTAGTCTGTTTGCAGCATTCAGATAAGTATTAACCTCACGTGCAAAATCAAAAAGTACAGCAATAGCACGCGGTGTGTTGAAATCGTCGTTCATCTCCTCTTCAAAGCGCTTGCGGAAATGATCAACATCAAATGGTGGATCAAATTCTGCCACCTCTTTAGCCGATCTTAAGGATTTTTGAACGTTGAAAATAGTAGATAACAATTTTTCTAAACCTTTCCCGGCTGATTCAAGTGCAGCGTCACTAAAATCCAGAGCACTACGATAATGGCTACTTAAGATGAAATATCTTAAAGTCTCTGGGTCGTATTTTTTCAAAACATCTTTAATGGTTATAAAATTTCCCAATGATTTACCCATTTTCACGCCGTTTACAGTAACCATATTGTTATGCATCCAGTAACGTACGAAAGGTTTTCCGGTTGCCGCTTCGGCCTGGGCAATTTCGCATTCATGATGGGGAAAAACATTCTCCAAACCACCACCGTGAATATCAAAGGTTTCTCCAAGATATTTCATAGACATGGTTGAGCACTCAATATGCCAACCCGGGTATCCTTCTCCCCAGGGACTATTCCACCGCATTAAATGTCCCGGCTCAGCTCTTTTCCACAAGGCAAAATCGTGTGGATGACGTTTCTCTGGATTAACCTCGATGCGTGCACCTGCTTCTAATTCATGCAACTTGCGGCCACTCAATTTGCCGTAATCTTTAAACTTTTTCACATCAAAGTAAACATTACCATTTACTTCATATGCATATCCTTTTTCAATAAGCTTCTTAATCATTTCAATCTGTTCGGGGATATGTCCAGTAGCACGTGGATATATATTGGCCCGAACAACTCCAAGGGCCGCCATATCATCAAAATAACTCCAGGTATAATGCTCAGCCACTTCCATTGGATCGAGTTTTTCCTTTCTGGCCTGTTGCAATATTTTATCTTCCCCTTCATCAGCATTGTCAGTTAAATGCCCCACATCCGTAATATTTTGAACGTATTTGACACGATATCCTAAATAACGAAAATAGCGCACTACTACATCAAAGCTCACGTAGCTTTTAGCGTGTCCAATGTGAGCATCACCATATACGGTTGGCCCACAAACATAGATATGAACACGATTTGGGACTAAAGGTATGAATTCTTCTTTCCTTCTTGTTAAAGTATTGTATATCTTTAACGCCATATTCTATTCTCTACCTCCAGATTATTTAAATTTTAAATTAAACTTAAAATTATTGATTAAGCAAGAAAATTATATTTCATTTCAAATCTTATAAATTCTCGGGTCGTTTAAGTTTACGATAAACTACAGGTTTATTTATGATTTTAGGCGAATTTCGGATATTAAAAAAATTAATCTTTTATTCTAACAATTTTTAATATCAGCGATTGCATTCTTTTTAATTAGTAATTCAAATTGTGATTGTTTATAAAAACGATAAAGATTATTCCAAATGAAAAAGGTTGTTAAAAGAAAACTCTATGGTCAATATTTCTTTCTAGTACCTTTATTATTTTTTGTTCTTTTTTGGTGCTTTTTCATTCTATATCGTGAATATCTTATTCATCAGACAAAGTCACAAACTGCTATTACAACGCCCTATGGCATTGACACGTTGATAAAAATTCCGATAGGCGGATATAATCAATGGGTTTTAATCCGTGGTGAGAACCGTCAAAATCCTATCCTTTTATACCTTCACGGTGGTCCAGGTGCATGTCTCTTTCCATATGCAAGGCAAATTGGAAAAATGACTGAAATAGAAAAATATTTTGTAGTAGCATATTGGGAACAACGAGGTACAGGTAAATCTTATCATCCCAATATACCTGATTCAAGCATGACTATTGAACAACTTATCTCTGATACTCATGATATAAGTCAATTCTTAATACGTCATTTTAATCAAAAAAGAATTTTCCTTATGGCCCGTTCCTGGGGAAGCCTTATCGGAATGTTAACGATCCAAAAATATCCTCATCTTTTCTATGCCTATATTAGCATTGGACAAATGGTTGCACCTCTTGAAAACGACCAACTGTCTTTTGAGCAGACAGTTAGGCTTGCAATGAGTTTTCAAAATCATAAGGCATTAAAAGAATTAAATAAAGTAGGTCCTCCTCCTTATGATTATCGGAATTTACTTATACAAAGAAAATGGCTTACTGAGTTTTATTCTAAAATAATGAACGAGAAAAATTCAGCTAAAATAACCGGTTATTATACTTTGCTCCGGTACTTATTGGCTACACCAGAGTATTCTGTTTCTGATTTAATCAGAATAGGTTTCGATCCATACTTTGCTCTCAGACAATTATGGAATAAAAATTTTTACCAGTACAATTTATTCGAATTAGTAAAACGAGTGGAAATTCCGGTCTATTTTTTTGCCGGTAAATATGATTATTTTACTTTTTCTGAATTGGTACAAAAATTTTATGATCAATTAGAAGCCCCAAATGGTAAATATTTTTTCTGGTTCAAGAATTCAGGACATCATCCTGAATTTGAAGAACCCGAAAAATTTCGGAATATTATTCGTGATGAAATTGTTAGGCAATTTTCTGGAGAACAGATATATTGATAAAATTTTTTAAATAACCCTAAGTAACTCGAATAGATATCTATACTTTATTCAAATCTTCATTAAAAAGCTCTTGGCTCCGCCGAGAGCTTTTTAAATTTAAGAGCCACCGATCGGACTCGAACCGATGACCTGCTGATTACGAATCAGCTGCTCTACCAACTGAGCTACGGTGGCCTTTTACCATTTTAATTATCAGCGCAAATTTAATCCCAACGCACTTTTAAATCAACTGAAAAGTTATTCAGAATTTTGATAATAGAAATTGCTCATTTCATTCACTATTCCGAATGAGAGTCGCGCAATCAGTCATTATGAATTCATCATTTTAATTTTTCGGAGCAAAAGACATAATCAAATTTATCTGATTTTAAGTAACGATATACCGAATAATAAAAAGAGCAGCAAATAACACTATTAACCAATGTACTTGCTTTAATTTGCCAGTAAATAGTTTTAATAGCGTATACGAAATAAATCCAAAAGCAATACCCTCAGTAATACTAAATCCGCTGAAAGGCATCATTACAATCGTCAGAAATGCCGGTATTGCTTCTGTAAGATCATTCCAATCGATTCTGGTTACGCTACTCATCATTAAAAATCCTACAATAATCAATGCTGGAGCAATAACGGGATAGAGCTGTAAATCCAGTACACTTCCATCCGGTAAAGTCATCTGATAAAAGTACGTACTGCCTATCATGGAAACTACTGGTGCAAAAAATAGAGCTACAATAAACAATAGCCCAGTAACAATATTTGCAAAACCTGTACGTCCTCCTTCCGAAATACCTGCAGCACTTTCGACATAACTGGTCACTGTGGAGGTTCCTAAAATAGCTCCAGAAATAGTTGCCAATGCATCGGCTTGAAGGGCTTGTTTAGAACGGGGCAATGATCCATCTTTTTTGATAAATCCAGCTTTTTCGCTGACGCCGATCAAAGTACCAATAGTATCAAAAAAATCCAGGATAAAGAAAGTAAAAATTATCGTGATGAATCCTACGTTAAAAGCTCCCGAAATATTGAGTTTGAAAAATGTGGGGGCAATAGTTGGTGGTGCTGAAAGAATGCCCTGATATTTGGTCACTCCGGCTGGAATTCCGACCAGAGCAGTTGCCAGAATACTCCACAAAATAGCCCCCTTTACTCGCAACACTAAAAGAATGGCCATTAACAAAGTCCCAAATAAGGTTAGAAGAACCGGTGTGCTTTTAATATTACCAAGGGTCAATAATGAGCCAGGGGAATCAACTACTATGCCACCCCATTGGAAACCAACCAGTGCAATTAATAATCCGATTCCAACAGCAATGGCATTTTTTAATGACTCCGGTATTGCCATAATCAATTGGTGAATGAATGGCGTAAAGGAGAGAATTAAGAATAAACTACCGGAAATAAAAATGGCTCCCAAAGCGATCTGCCAGGGTTCGGTACCAGTCCCTTCTTTCAGGCTTAATGTGATAATCGGTATAGCAGCAAAAGCAAAATAAAAATTATGTCCCATTGCTGGAGCCTGGGCAATTGGGTAATTCGCTAATAATCCCATGAGTATTGTCCCAATGGCACTAGACAGGCAAGTTGCCACAAACACAGCACCTCTATCCATACCACAGGCCGATAAAACAGCAGGTTGTACAAAAATAATATAGGCCATTGTCATAAAAGTAGTTGCACCAGCTATTATTTCTGTTTTCATCCGGGCGTTTCTTTCTCGAAAATGAAATATTTTTTCAAACATTCCCCATACCTCCTTTTCTCTCAATTTTAAATGAGTATTACAATTAATTCAAGATTGGATATATGGCTTTTCGATTTTTTCTAACCAGGAATATTTTAATTTTTTATCATAACGTTTTTGTTTAATACGCTTCTCTTCAATTTTTTCTATTGAATGATGTTTTCCTTGATCTATTCCTCTGCAGAATTGTTTTAGTTGTGACCACCGGAAATGGGATTTAAGATTTTCCGGCCAAAAAGGAAATGTCCGACACTGAAGCGGGCGTACGGGATAGATGATACATCGGTTATCTTCAAGGAAAATACATTCTTTCTGTGCATTCTCTCGCAGTTCAACTTTCTCTTCTGCAATAGCACAATATTGTTTGAGAAACTCTTCTTCTTTAATGCCTAAATAAACAGATATGGCCGAAACTTCATCCGGTATAATATCTACTCTGCCTTCGGGAAGACGGCAACACTCTCCGCATTCCATGCAAGTAAAATTTAATCCGTTCTGGTAAAATTTTTTATTCATAATACGCTCCCAACAGAGGAAAAAATATTTTTCAGCGGTCATTTAAGCAAATGGATTATTATTTTACTCTAAAAGACAAAAAGCCAGTTTTATCAAAAGATTCATAAAACTCTAACGAAAAGATGTTTTATGTCATGAATAAAAAGAAAGAATCTCTTAAATGTTACTTATTTTGAAACCCTGTGTCTTGATTCATGGCAAAAAAATTTATTTTTAAAATTAACTCGATGATGCATAAAAATAAAATTAATTTTCCATTTGAAAAATAATTTCATTTTTCTATTTTAATTATTATGAACAGTACATTTATCAGTGGCATTTGCTCATTGAACGTATAAGTTTAGAATATTCTAAAAAACTCCGAGATCACAAAGATTATCATAACCAATTCACAACAATCATTGAATTTTCCCGTTGTTCTGAACACGGAGGTTACCAGGAAGCATTCCTTCATTTATCTGATGAAATTTTAAAAAAAAGGCCATATTATACGTAGATGTGTCATACGAAGAGTCAAAAAGAAAAAATCGTCGAAGATTTAATCCAGAACGGCCGGATAGTATCCTTGGACATGGATTACTCGATGAAAAATTAGAACGCCTCTATAAAGAAGTTGATTGAGAAATGCTCACTAAAGGCAACTCGGAGTTTATTGAAATTAAAGGCTATAAAGAACCTTATGTGCTTTTTGATAACGAACCAGAAAAAACAGACCGTCCAGAAGTCATAGAACTCTATCTGGAAAAAGTAATTGAGAAATTGTGGGAATTGTACCATAGAAATCACAAAGACTCATTTTAACGATATGCAATTTTAAAAAATCTGCCAACATTATTTAGATTTTTTATAGTCCCGATACTCTGGTAATGTGAATAGCCAATGGTAAAAAAATCTGAATAATTGGTAAAATATTATCCAGAAAATTATGTAAGTTGCCAGTGCCTTCCAGAAACTGCCAATGAAAAACCACATGATGAGTATCCAGCTAACGGCAATAATTAGTGCATCGGCCACATGCCATCCATCAAAGCTACCGTATTTATCTTCAGGGTCCTTGATAAATTCTTGTATCCAGCCCGGAAGTCTGGTAAAAATACTGATGTCATAACGAAAACTAATGACATCTCTGACCGTCTTCATTACCAAAATAATGAATAAACCAAATAGGATATATCCTAACATAAGGGTCTCCTTTCTTTAAAATAGAACTTAGAATAATCTGTGCAGGCAAAAGGAAGAAAATTTAGGCCTGCTTTTTATTTTCAGCAGGCCTGATTAATTAAATTTTTTAATTATAGAAAATGTGAAAATAAATCATTTAAAAAATTATCATCAGGATGTTTACCTGGAATTTAAAGTTAACTAAATTTTTCAGTCACATCTTCTCTTGTTTTTTTAACCAGAATACGAAATTCATGCGGTTTGAGTGCTTCATCTATTTCAGTGTCAATTTTAATCCAATATTTCCACATTAAGCGAAGCCTTCGACTAATGCGTTTATTGTTCAAATATTCAACCAGACTGGGATGGGCACGTATAATAATACGTCGGTCATAATCCGTAGCAATATAACGACGGATAACTCGTTCGATATTCGCCAGAACGGTTCCGGGTGTAGGAATCAAACCTTTTCCTGAACAAAGCGGGCAAGGTTCATTGATGTTGTAGATCAGACTTGGTCTGATGCGTTGACGAGTCATCTCGACCAATCCAAAGCGGCTCATTTCAGCCATTCGTGAAATGGCCCTATCGTGAGCAAATTCTTTCCGTAATTCATTTAGTACTTTCTCTTTATTCTCTTCAAGCTCCATGTCAATAAAATCAATTACAATTAAACCACCAATATCCCTTAAACGGAGTTGTCTGGCAATTTCACGTGCTGCTTCTAAATTGATCTTTAATGAATTGCGCTCGTGGTCTTTTTTACCAAAATATCGCCCGCTGTTTACATCGATAGATGTCAATGCTTCGGTTTGCTCAATAATAATGTAACCTCCGTTTTTCATCCACACCTTCCGTTCAAGGCTACGTTGTAATTCCCGTTCAACATTAAATACATCGAAAATTGGCTGTTTAGATTTGAAATACTCAACTCGATTTAATAGTTCTGAACCGACTTCTTTGAGATACCGGGTAATTTCCCTATACATTCTACGCGAATCTACAACCACTCGATGGACATCTGATGTGAATAAATCTCGGATAACACTGGATGCCATACCTAAATCTTTAAAAATTAATTTAGGCGGATTAGCACGTTTAATTTCTGCCTGAATTTTATTCCATATTTTCAACAGTTTTTGCAGGTCCTGTTCAATAATCGATTCATCCTTGCCTTCGGCAACGGTTCGAACGATGATGCCAAAATTTTTCGGACGAATTTTTCGGCAGATCGACCGTAGCCTTTTTCGTTCGCGTGAACTGGAAATTTTTCGTGAGACCCCTACCCTGTTCTGATTCGGTACCAGAACAATAAATCGTCCTGGTAAGGTGAGTTCTGTGGTCACACGCGGTCCCTTCGTACTGATCGGCTCTTTGATTATTTGCACTACAATTTCCTGACCGTTTCTCAATAAATCGGCCGGATCGATATCCTGCCCTAAACGCCCATCTTCTGGGACTTCATCATCAATATCTGCAAATAATTGATTCACCTCCGAACCCATATCAGAAAAATGCAAAAATGCGTCCTGTTCAAATCCTATATCGATAAAAGCAGCTTGCATACCTTTTACAACCCGGCGAATTTTTCCTTTATAAATGTCGCCGACCATACGTTCGTTATCTGGTCGTTCGACAAAAATTTCTACTAACTTTTTATTTTCAAGTATGGCTATTCGTGTATCTTCATTGGTCGAATTAATAATAATTTCTTTTTTCATAACCTTTCCTACTACCTCCACTTCATATTCGAATGCATACTACACCAGTATCGCCATGGGAAAATTATTTAATGAACTAAAACAAAGATGGGTTAAACAACCTGAAAGGGATCAAAAACTTGATTCCCTTCGACGATAAATTGACCCGTCCTTTGTGTTAAAAATTGACGATAATCTACACCATGTTCACCCATGAGCGATTCTAAAATCTCATTCACTTTCGCCATCCGTCCATCTATACTTTCTATTTGAAAAATCAATTTTTTTTCTTCCAGCACCAAAGAACTTACAAATGGCCGGATATTAATTAATTTTTTTTCTCCTTTTACTAATCGTTGTACTACAATTTCTTTTTTTTTCAACCACGCTTCAATCCATTCGGCTGGCAAATCAAAGTCACCTAAAAAAGTCTCATAAGTTGTTCGATTGATAATGGCTGCAAGCGCTGGGACCTTTGTATAAATTGTTTTTTGCATTAATATTTGGAGACCGGCAGGCAAAAATGGATTAATTTTATGTTGAATATCGATTTCACTTCCAATTTCTGCTTCCAGATCCATATATTCAGCCACGCTGGCAATTCCCAGACTTAACGGTAGACCAAAAGACATTTTAGGCCTGGGATTGAAACCCTGTGTGTAGACAAGGGAAATTTTAGCCCTTCGTGCTGCTCTATCAAATATACGTGCAACATCCAGATGAGATATAAACCTGGCCTGTCCAGTTTTTGAATAACGAATACGAATTTTTTTCTTTACTGGTGCTACCGAAACGTGGCGTTTCTTAATTCCTCTGCCATAGGATATTTCAGTTCTGGGGGGTTGAGAATTTATGGACGAAAGGGGCTGCCAATCTGGCTGTCGATTTTCTTTGTTATTTTTTGAATCTTTCCGATAACAACTCACAAAGTTTTCAAATTCCTTACGTTGTAATCCGCAGCCAATACAAACAAAATCTTTGCAATCTCGGGTAATTTGTCCTTCGTATGCTCGTATCTTCTCTTGCTGAAGAAATGATTTAGAAATGCCCATATCGATATGGTCCCATGGTAGTGGAATTGAGACAGAAAGCGGGCGAAGATAAGACTTCCATTCGATACCAGCCTGTTCAAAAGCATTTTGCCAGCGGTTCCAATCGAAACCTTCCTGCCAACCATCAAATCGAGCACCACTCTCCCAGGCAATTTCCAGAACCTTGCTCAATTCTCTTCCTCCGCGAGCAAAAATCGTTTCAAGGCTGGTTACTTCACCATCACGCCATGTTAAATGAATTCTTCTATCTCTCAATTTTTCCTGCAACAAACTAATCTTTTTTTGGAGTTGCAAAGGTGATTCCTGCTTTTCCCATTGAAATGGAGTGTGTGGTTTTGGCGAAAAGGGTGAAATCGACACATTAAATCGGACATCCTTATAATATTTAGCTATTTCTAAACACTTCTTCAATAGATCCACAATAGCCAGAATGTCTTCTTCTTTTTCAGTAGGTAACCCGATCATAAAATAGAATTTTACTAATTGCCAACCCTTATCCAGAACCAATCGAAGGGTATTAAACAAATCTTCTTCTTGAATGTTTTTATTGATTACATTTCTTAAACGCTGACTGCCTGCCTCGGGTGCAAACGTAAAACCGGTCTTTTTCATGGTTCCGACAAAATCCACTATTTCAGGCGTAATTGCGTCCAACCGAAGAGAAGGAAACGCAAACTTTACCTTCTCCTGTGAGAATAAAAGTTTTTCTTTTATCATTAATAAATTCAGTTTATCATAATCTGATGGGTTTAACGAAAGAAATGAAATTTCGTCAAAGCCCGAAGAACGGATGGCATTTTTTGATTGATAGATAAGATCATCAACTGACCGTTGTCTTAACGGTCGATAAATCATTCCAGCGTTACAAAAACGGCATCCTTCGGTACATCCCCGCATGATTTCTAATGTCAGCCGGTCATGCGTAATTTCGATTAACGGAACCAGAGGTTTTTGTGTATAATATTTGTCTTTTAATTCTGATACGATTCGCTTATGAATTTTTTTGGGAACATCATTACTTAAGGGTACTGTTTCCTGAAAATCGCCAAACCGATTATATTTAGCTTCATAAAAAGAAGGAATGTACACTCCAGAAATCATGGCCAATTCATGTAATATTCTGGCACGCTCCCAGCCCATAGCTCTGGCTTCTTTCAATGTCGAACAAATTTCCAAGATGGCTTCTTCGCCATCGCCGATTAAGAACACATCGAAAAAAGGAGCTAGCGGTTCTGGATTACATGCCAGAGGTCCACCTCCAATAATTAAAGGATCATTCTCGTTCCTCTCTTCAGATCTTAATGGAATACCTCCAAGCTCCAACATATTTAGAATATTGGTATAGGATAATTCATATTGCAAAGTAAATCCTATCCAATCAAAATCCTTTAACGGTGTCCAGGATTCCAGGCTAAAAAGTGGGATATTTTTCTTGCGAAGTATTTCTTCTGCGTCAAACCAGGGTGCATAAACTCGCTCTACCCAAATATCAGGCTGAGAATTTAAAATATGATATAAAATGCCAAAACCAATGTAAGACATTCCCAGTTCATAAATATCAGGAAATGCCAGAACCGCATGTAATTTAATATTCGAAATATCTTTGAAAATTGCATTAAACTCATTGCCTAAAAAACGACCGGGTTTATTAATATATGGTAAAAACTCTTTTTCAATCCTTGTGGATAAACTCATTTTAGTTCAATGCTAAGTTTAATTACGCAGCACAGATTCAAGGAATTGTCGTTACGCAAATTTCAGTTCCAGTACCAGTAATTCTATCTACTACTTTCATTTTTATTTTTATAAAACTAAAATTTCTGACTATTCGACAAATATTAAAACTAACTAAATAATTTTCAAGATGATCAGAACAATAATTTTTATTTTTCTATCTATAATGTTTTTTATAAAACATATGCAAAAAGCGAAAAAACTTTTCTGAATTTAATATTTCTAATACTATTATTATAGTTTACGTTCAAAAATATTAATATTAACTCAAATTTGAGTTTAAAATGAATCATTACCAATATCATATGTCAAAAAATATATCTGAGTTAAGAAATCTGTATAAAAAACATCCCCACCCAACCTTCTGTTATGGCGGGTAGGGGGTTTTTGCTTAAAATATGATTTATTTTCAATTATTTAATACTAAAAAATATTTTGATAATTTTTTAAGGCAAAACCCCACAGTTTATGTAATTCAAATATTGCTTGTTTTAAAAATTTACTCATAAGCAATTCTTTCAAGGTCTTTTTTAATTTCCGGAATGCTTTCAATACTATCGGGTATTACAAGAATAGCATTCTCTCCGGCAACCGTGCCAAGTATACGTCTATGTTTCATTTGATCAATAAATAAAGCCACACCTTTTGCCCGCCCGGTAATAGTACGCACAACAATGCTGTTTTCATTATTATAAACACCTAATATTTCCATTCCTACAACCCGGCGGAAAGAATGTCCACCTTCTTCTTCTGAAATTGCATATCTGTAGCCATCAGCCGTAGGAACGCGGACGATTCCCATATCATGAAGATCTCGTGACAAGGTGGCTTGAGTAGTTTTAAATCCACGTTCACGCAACCGCTTAAGTAAAGTTTCTTGATTAGCAATTTTTTCTTCCTGAATAATCTGTTTGATTATAAATTGCCTTTCTTTTTTTCTGGCCATTTTGAACTCTCCTGAAATTGAAATCAGTTCACTATCCTAAATAAAATTTGTAATTTTTGCATCTATAAATAGAGGGAAGACCTTAAAAGCCTTCCCTCTATTTATTAATATGTTGTTTTAAGCTTTATTCTTTAATGTAGCCTGAGCGGCCGCCAGACGGGCAATAGGAACACGAAATGGGGAACAGCTCACATAGTTTAGATCTATTTGATGGCAGAATTCCACTGAACTGGGCTCGCCACCATGTTCGCCACAAATTCCAACTTTAAGATCAGAACGAGTAGCACGTCCCTTCTCTACCCCCCATTTCATTAATTCACCTACACCTTCCTGATCAATGGCTTCAAACGGATCTCGTGGCAGAATACCGTTTTCCACATAGTAAGGCAAGAATTTACCAGAGTCATCCCGCGATAAACCAAAGGTTGTTTGGGTAAGATCATTTGTTCCAAAGCTGAAGAATTCTGCAATTTCAGCAATCTGGTCAGCCGTAACAGCAGCTCTTGGCAATTCTATCATGGTGCCAATTTTGTAATCCACAGTAATACCATATTTATCAAATACTTCTTTGGCCACTTTATTCACCACATCAGCTTGTTTCCTCAATTCATTCACATGACCGACCAATGGGATCATAATTTCTGGTTTTACGTCGATACCTTCTTTTTTCACTTCACAAGCTGCCTCCAAAATGGCACGAGTCTGCATCTCGGTAATTTCCGGATAAACGATACCCAGACGGCAGCCACGGTGACCCAACATCGGGTTGAACTCATGTAAAGAGGCGATTTTATTCTGAATTTTCTCAAACGGTACATTTAATTTTTCCGACAATTCACGCTGTTCCTTTTCGGTGTGGGGCAAAAATTCGTGTAAAGGAGGATCGAGCGTTCGAATGGTAACCGGACGATCCTGCATTACTTTAAAGATGCCGATAAAATCTTCTTTTTGCATGGGTAATAATTTTTCGAGGGCAGTTCTCCGTCCTGCTTCATCATCAGCCAAAATCATTTCGCGCACGGCTGTAATTCGGTCACCTCCAAAGAACATGTGTTCTGTTCGGCACAAACCTATTCCTTCGGCACCAAAAGCGATGGCAGTAGCTGCCTGATCTGGCTGATCAGCATTAGTACGCACCCCCAGACGTCTAACTTCGTCTGCCCATTTCATGATTTGCTCATAAGTATGAAATGTTTTCGACTCTTCGGGCTTGAGGGTTTTATCCAATAGAACTTGTAGTACTTCAGATGGACGGGTTTCAATTTTTCCTTCAATTACCTCGCCAGTTGAACCATCGATAGAGATCCAATCGCCTTCTTTGATAACTTGTCCATTCACCTCAAACTGACGTTTTTTGTAGTCGATATTCAAAGCGCCAGCACCGGCCACGCATACCTTACCCATTTGACGAGCAACTAATGCAGCATGAGAAGTCATTCCACCGCGCTGAGTCAGAATGCCCTCGGCAGCATGCATACCTTTAATATCTTCAGGGCTTGTTTCGATACGAACCAGAATTACCTGTTCACCACGAGCTTTCCATTCAACCGCATCTGGAGCATTAAATACAACGCGTCCAGTTGCAGCACCTGGACCGGCGTTCAGTCCCTTAGCTAACAAACGACCATTCTCGATTGCTGCGCCTTTTTGTTTAAGATCAAAAATTGGACGAAGTAATTGATTCAACTGATCCGGTTCAACACGCATTAAAGCCTCTTCTTTGGTTATTAAACCTTCTTCTACCATATCTACCGCAATACGAAATGCTGCAAAACCTGTTCTTTTCCCTACACGTGTTTGTAACATCCAAAGCCGGCTATTTTGAATGGTGAATTCCACATCCTGCATATCACGATAATGCTTTTCCAATTTTTCTGCGATTTCAACCAACTGCTCATAAGCCTGTGGTATGACATCTTTAAGTTTTTCAATTTTTTGTGGTGTGCGAATACCGGCTACAACATCTTCACCCTGGGCATTTACAAGGAATTCACCATAAAGTTCTTTCTCGCCAGAAGCAGGATTACGAGTAAAAGCAACACCGGTTGCACAATCCTCTCCCATGTTTCCATAAACCATGCTTTGCACATTTACAGCAGTTCCCCAATCATCGGGAATATTATTGATTTTGCGATAAGCAATAGCTCTTTCATTATTCCAGGAGCCGAAAACAGCACCTATAGCGCCCCATAATTGTTCTAATGGATCTTCTGGGAAAGGTTTGCCCGTTCTCTCTTTAATAGCCGCTTTAAATTCTTGAGCAAGTTCTTTCAAATCTTCCGCGGTTAATTCAGTATCATACTGAATGCCACGTGCTTTTTTCTTTTCTTCCAGAATTTCTTCAAAAGGATCGAGATCATCTTTACTTACAGGTTTCATACCCAATACAACGTCACCATACATTGCCACAAAGCGGCGATAACAATCATAAGCAAACCGGGGATTATTGGTTTTCTTGATTAATCCTTGTACTGTCTGGTCATTAAGTCCAAGATTCAAAACTGTATCCATCATACCTGGCATAGAGACTCTTGCACCCGACCGGACTGAAACTAATAAAGGATTCTCCGAATCACCGAATTTTGCTTCCATCACTTTTTCTACTTTGCGTAATCCATCGAGTACCTGCTCCTCCAGGTCTTCTGGATATTGCTGGTTGTTTTGATAATAATAAGTACACACTTCGGTTGAAATAGTAAAACCTGCAGGAACTGGAATACCAAGATTAGTCATCTCTGCTAAATTCGCTCCTTTACCACCAAGGAGCTCTTTCATATCCTTGGTTCCTTCCGCTTTTCCTGCTCCGAAGAAATAAACATACTTTGCCATAATACCACTTCCTCCTTAAAAGAGTTTTACGGTTTTATAATTAAAATAATTAACATAAATTTCAATCTTTTTGTAAATTATTTAAGTTATTAAATTTAATATTTGAACAATAAAAATCCAAAACATTAAATAAATCTTTTGTACCTATGTTTTGTTTTTTTTATTATTAATCATATTTAACTATTTAATTTATTGAAATCTTTGAATTTAATCTATTTTTTTTGCACGATATTTGAAATTAAAGCTTTATAAAAATCTTTTAATAGATAAACAAGCAGAGAGAATCTAAAAAACTTATTTCTGACAAAATTGACATAAATATTCAGTTTTTTCAACAAATAGTTACCGATATATATATTTTTAGGATCCATTAATTAATTGATGGAATTGTAGTGTATTTATTTTAGCTAATCATGGGCGGGCGTAACAATAGAGACATTTAAAGTGACATCTTGTTCTAACATAATCCCCAATATCGATAGATTCTGTACATCCACAATCTGGTCTGGTAGAAAGAAGTCGTTCACTCACTTTTTCATCAGCCAGATGATTTAATAACGCACCATTTATGCAATGTCCCTTTTTTAAGTTGGCAATCTGCAATAATGAATCATTTGAGCAACTATAAATCGTTAATCCAAAATCAGAAGCAGTATCTGTTAACTCTTGTAATATATTTTTTAATAAATTCTGGGCTGGGTAAATAAATCGGAAATTTGAAATTTTTTTCGCGCGTTTAACTATCTTTGGGTAGATTTGTACAATACTTATGGTACAATTTTGAATCCCCATATTTGAAACTTCCCGGGCAAAAAGTTTAAAAATGTGAATATCGTGATTGGTTTGCAATTCTCCATTTCTTTCATAAAATACAATTGGATCATAACGCCACATAATACATCTTGGATCATAATGGTTACAAAGCATTTCCATTTGGCGCAGTGCGACAGTTGGTCGAATCATTCCTGGCTCAAGTAAGGCATGCGAAGGATTTATTGTAAAATGAAAATAAAGGTTGTAATCGGAAAAAATCTCTTTTTTTTGCAAGAAGAATTCATAATTGCGTGACCAGAAAACTAACCAGGCAACATTTTCTCTGGATAACGATACGTGCCTCACCTGTGAGCGGTTGAAAGGATTAGCGACTTTAATACAACCTTTTCGAATATGTTCAATAAGCCAATTCAAATAGAATGCTGGAATATCTGTACGCCGGCTAATTGAAATCACCTGTTTCATACAACTTTATTTCTTTTTTTTAGAATGTTAAATCGAAAAAAATGTAAATTCAAGTCTTATGATTGTTATTAAATTTATATGGATTCAACTTTTCAACACAAATTAATTTTATTTATTTTTACTAACCAGAACAGGGGAATATTCAATCTAAAAGATAAAAAAAGAAATAAAATATTCTCTTTTAAATTGATATTTAAATTTGGTGGCTTATTTGAGGCTTGGATTGTAAGAGTTAATAGAAAATATTGGTAAGGCCGGACACTCTTGCCGGCCCCTATTCTACCTATTAATAACAATTATTAATTCATTAGTATCATTTTTATGCATTTTTGATAATCAGGAGTCTTTAGTACTGCGAAATATATTCCAGAAGGCATTCTGGTACCTGAATGATTACGTCCATCCCATTCAATTGTATAACTTCCAGACGGTGTGGGATTATTATAAAGTACCCGAATTTGTTGCCCAGATGCATTGTAAACACTCAGATTAACAGGTACAGGATTATCAATTCCGGCAGGAATATCAAAACGTATTGTAGTACGAGGATTGAAAGGATTTGGATAATTTGGATATATTGTAAACTTTGAAGGTAGGTTTTCATTAGAAGAAAGTCTTTGAATTTGAAGCATAGGAATAGCCGATACTGGTCCATAAACAGTTTTTTTTCCATTTAAATCTACATTAATCAATTTGTACCAATAGGTAATACCATTGGTTACCAAATAATCGGTAAAATGGTAATCATGCCGATGATTAGAATTAACCTGTCCTTTGAGAGAAGGAAAACTTAAATAACTAGCAATAATCACATAATCACCCGATTTCTTTTCAGATCTAGCAAGCTCAAAACCAGCATTATTAATTTCGCTAACTGTTGACCAGTTCAAATGTACAGACTTGTGCTTTCCGATTGCGTTGAAATTCAATAGATTTACCGCAAGAGAAATATCTGCATCTGCTTCAAAATAGAATTGATCAAATTCTGCTCCGGTGCGACAAGGATCACTACTGGTGTGAATAGCCATTACGCCAAAGTAGCCGTTTGAAAAATTTATGTAATTATCATCAAAAATACTACCCTGATTTACTGGGGTATTAGTTTTATCTGGAATTTCTGTTGGAGCTGGTCCTTTCTCGTTTTCCTCTGGTAATACAGAAGTAAAAATCGTCCAGATAGATCCCGGACTTCTTGTAACCCTAATCAATATCGAGTAATTCGAAATTGAACTTGGTATGGCTTGCAATGAGGTAAGTATGTTTTCAGGCACTCCATTATCAACTCGTTGAAGAACTATATAATCCGCGCCGGTTTGCCCAATTTTTATCCGGTAACCATCAACTGTACTGGATTCCAGATCTGATTCGTTAGCCCATAACCATACGATACTTTGATTTACTGAAGAAGCAGTTGTCCTTCTTCCCAACCAGAAGCCCCATGATTGGCTATTTCCCCAGGAACCAATTAATTGGGTGCATAAATATTGGGAAGAACTCCCATCATTAGGGGCATTTAATCTTAAAGTGTATGAGTCATCAGTGTTTGGCCCTGCAGCAGAATTGGTAACTACCTGCCAGGAACCAATGTCACCTACCCAGGTTGGATTACTGGTAAAATCCCCATCTGTAAAAGAATCAATAAGTTGCGAAAATAAATTGTGAGAGGACAATAAAAAATACCAGATCAGTCCTACAATTAAAATGAAACGCTGCATTGTGAACCTCCATAATTTAGTTAATCTAAAATTTTTTATTATAGAATAAGGATATTTAAAATATTCAATTATGAAGGTTCTTCCTGATTTGTATTTTAATACATCTGCCTTGAGAGGAGTGGCAGGAAAAATGTTAAAAAATATCCCTATTTTTTAACATCAAAAACGATAATATCTTAAATTTATAAAAAAATGAGATTTTTAGAAATCATGTTTAAACAATATGACTAGGCAAATATAACCTTATTTATGACTCAAATCACCAGTTACTGCAGTTAAATAGATTCCATGATTAATAGAGAGTTTGCACAAATTACTTTCTTGGATTGAATTAATTTGTTCACAATCGTAAACTATAATCATTTTCAAATCTAGAATTCAACCAAGTACACTGTTCACTGAATTTTTTTGTGATGTAATTCACTATTATTATTTAAAAATATCCAATTTATTTAAAAAAGTAACGAAGATTTAGATGTATTTAAGCTAATAATTAACAAAAAATAAATTCACCATCCCTGGCAAGACAAATATGCACACCCAAGTTATTTTGTAAATATGGAAGGAAATTTTAAAAGAACTTTTTAATCAATATTTTTAAAAAACAAATTATTCAACCATGTTTATGGTTTCTTTTTTTATAACAATCAAATTTGGGCGGCGTCACTATCGTCCCGATATCTTCCTCATAATCTTAATCTAACAAGGATTAATCATAGAAATCAGTAGAAGTAAAATAAGTTTGTCTTTACTACTGTATAATAATATTTTTTGTGAAATACATTTTTAGCAAACGAAAACTGGCATTTACCTAAAAAAATAGTAAATGAACATAGTAGTAACAATTAATAATAGATAAATAGAATATCGACTTTTCCATTTTAACAACCAATGTTATAAATAATAATACTAGCTTATTATATTTTAATAAAATATATATTTTACTTGGAAGTTAATTCCATATTAAAATAAAATATGTATAGAAATTAAAATAAATTATTCAGGTTAATATTAATTTAGTAACAATATCTTGATAAATCAAGTTACTTTCGAAAATGTAAATAAGATATTTCTGAACTAGAAAATTTAAATTTAAATAAAAAATTCCTTAGATTAAATTTTTATATGGATAAAACCCAAAGAGTTAAAAAAGACTATCTTTGGATAAACCTAGAAGGTAGTTTTAAGAATAGTTCATTAATTCAAGAAATAGAAATTTTGCAAACAATGTTATTTCAATTCGAAAAATTCAAATAAATTTTTAAAAATCTAAAAACTGTTTTGGTGTTTAACCAATATTAAATTATATTTTAAATTAAAGTATTTAATAATTATTAGAAATAATTTTTTATTCTGTATTTTTTTATTTTATTCATTCAATAATTTTTTAATATATTTATTATAAAATGAATCGTATTCAAATTAAAAATTTAATTTCACAGATTGAGAATAATTTTCAAGATTTTTATTCCTTACTCAGTCCACTTCTAGAGAATCATAAAAAGCTAAATAAAAAACAATTAAAGCATTTGTCCAAATATCTTGGTCTGGTAAATTTTTATGAAAGTGAAATGATTGAATATTGTCTTCAGAAAATTTTAAATGAGGAGCATCCATATATCACAGATATAAACTTAAAAAGGATTCAATCGAAAGTTGATTTTCAGGATTTTTCTTTAGAAGATAGAATAGATATTTTCTTTCAGCAAAGACAGAAATTAATTCAAATGTTAAATACAGCAACACTCGAGCAATGGGATCGTACAGGTGTACTTTCAGAAGAGGGACACGTTACTTTTTTTCAACTTATGGAACGATTTTTAAAAAAATCAAAGCATATTTTTGATTATATTCAGAAAAGTTTAACCTGATCGAATATTTCATCAAATTATTTTATTTTTTCTTGTGGTTTATCAACATAATCTATCTTTGGTATTTTCTTTTTTACCTGACAATAGAAGAAAAAAATAACAGTGGCGATTAATGTTCCAAGTATATATCCACCCAAAATATCTAATAAATAATGTTTGCCCACATAAATCCTTGAAAATCCAATAAGAACAGCAATGCCTGCCAACCAGTACCATTTTTTAGGATAAAAAAACAAAAAGAGCGTGGTAAATCCTGCAATATTTGTAGCATGTGAAGATGGGAAGGCGAATCTACCACCGCATCCAACTAATAATCGAACATTCTCAAGTTCATAGCATGGTCGTACTCGACCTACCCAGGGTTTTATTACTTGAGCCGAAATTTGGTCACAACCAATTATTACCGGAATAAGGAGTAAAGCAGCTGTTCGACCTCTCTTTCCGCCTCTGAAAACTAAATACACCCAGAATATTACAATTGGTAATATCCAATTATCCAAATTGGTTAAAAAAGGCATAATAAAATCAAATAAAGGATTAGCGATTTTTTGATTGAAAAAAAAGAATAAGTTAGTATCTATAGTTATGATCGTTTCCAATGTATTCTTATACTAAATTTCGAATTGATATTTAAAGACCTGCCGAATAAAAGAAATAATTTTCTCTCGATCAAAAGGTTTACTTAAAAATCCAATTGCCCCCTCATTTAGAACTTGTTGAATATTATCATCAAATTCAAAACCAGATGTAATAATAATCTTCGCATGCATATTTATTTCTTTCAATTTACGATAAACTTTAGAACCTGTGCTATCTGGAAGATGAAAATCTAATAATACCATTTCAATTGCATTATGATGTGCTTTATACAAACTTACTCCCTCTTCTGCTGTTGCAGCTAATATTACCTGAAAACCCTCGTTTTCTAAAACATCCTTAAGAATTTGCCTCACATTTTCTTCATCTTCAATAATTAATATATAGCGACCTTTTTCTTTTTTAACTTCATCCAGGTTTAACTCAATCATTTGCATTCCATGAGGTATTTTTAATATAACTGGTGAAGAAATTTCCCTGAATTTCCGAAGAATCTCTGCAATCCTGTGAGCAGATTTTTGAATAAGCTGTAGATAATTTCTAATTTTTTGGCATTTAATCCCGAGCACATCTAATTCCATCTTTATCATATCTGCGCCAGAGAGAATCACAGTGAGAGGTTGATTAATCTCATGATTCGCCGTTGTTATGGTAGCATTATAAGTTATGCGTCTTTCCGCTTCTTTAAGCCTGCGTTCTAATTCCTGACGTTCAAGGGCTTTTTGAACGCGGATTCGTAATTCTTCTATATTGATGGGTTTGATCAGATAATCACTTGCTCCCAATCTAAGAGCCTCTATAGCTGTCTTAATCGAGGCATAACCGGTTAAAATAATTACCGCTATATGAGGATCTGTAAATTTTATTTTTTCTAATAGTTCTATCCCATCTATGCTTTCCATTTTTAAATCGGTAATCACAAGGTCAAATAACTGTCGGTTTAATACCTCAAGGGCTTCTATACCATCGCTGCATAGTGTAACAAGATAATTCTCTTTTTTTAGTAATTTTTGTAAAAACAAACGTGATGAATGGTCATCATCTACCACTAAAATTTTTTCCTTAGACATGAAAATTACCTCAATGTGTAACGCAAAAAAATAATCAATTATTTAAAGCTAAATCAAGTAGAATTTACTTCATTTAAAAAGTCTAATAATTATAAATCCTCTTCAAACCAATTTTCTTCTACGAAAGATTTTTATTTAATAATCCAGAGGAATTTAAGTTAACTTTTTGATTAAAAGGGGAAGGATTTATATGAATTCATTATTAATATGTAAATTAATAAAAATAAATTAGGTAGTTATCTTTTTATTCAATACTTTAAACTTCTATTTCAGAAATTTGATTAATTCAGGAAATATTTTTATTATTTAATTCAGGACGGTATTTAACAAGCGTGATCATATTTCCTTTATCATTAAAATAAACCTCATCTATAATATGACCAATAATAAGAAAACCTCTTCCATATGGATTTAGATTTACATCAGAAATTTTATGGTTATTATCTATGTATTTTCTCCAATCAAATCCCGGACCACTATCTTTCACAGTAAAATTAAATGATTCTGTACCGCATTCAAAAATAATTTCAATTTCACGATCAGCATATTCAGGATCTTGAAGTCGTTTTTCTCGTAATTCCTCAAATTTTGCCATTTGTAAAATATCATTATTTTTAATAGCCGAAGGCAACTCTAAATTTCCATGTTCAATACCATTGATTAACGTTTCTGTAAAGACTAATTCATACTGCTTGAGGACATCATCATCACTGAAACGCATTTTCTGTAAAATAGAAGAAATCTCTTTAGCTAATATATCGGGGTCCAGTTCTTTTGTTTTAAATTTAAAACTTAATTTAAGATGTTCAAGATTTTCATATATTTTCTCTTTTTTCCTGGATCGACTTTGTTTTTTTAGCACCTTTTGTATGATTTTCTGAACAGTATTTAAATCGAAAGGTTTAGTGATATAATCTGCTGCTCCACTCTGCAAAGCAGAAATTGCTGTATCTATAGTTTTCAACCCTGTTAATAAAATAACAGGAAGTTCGTCTTTCGTTTCATTAATAATTTTAAGCAATTCCAGTCCAGATTTTCCAGGTAAATTTACATCGGTTATAACCAAACTAAATTGGTCACCATTATTTAGAAAGTGAATCGCTTTCTCTGCATTATCAGCAGAGATTACATCATACCCCAACCCCGAAAGATAATCTTCTAATAAATTTGTGATTAACTCATCATCATCAACTATTAAAATTTTATGAGTAATAATCTCATTCATAAATGCACCGTCCAAGATTCTTACTGTTCAATGGGAAATAATTGATCAAGTTTTATAGATTTAAAAAGATCAAAAAGATTATCATTTATCCCTTTGATCCGCATTTTCTTGCCGGCCGAAATAATATTTTTATAAAAGATTAAAAGTTTACCAATTCCAGAACTTGTAATAAAAGGTACAAACGATAAATCAAAAACAACTTCTTGAAAGTCTCTCTTCAGTAAATTTTGAAATTGATTTTTAAGTTCTTCGGCATTTTCATTATCAACTGCCCCTATAATAGAAATCATAACTTTACCATTTTGTTGGTCAACATTGAACTCCATTTTATTCCTCCTGTTTTTTAGAAAAATGATCACAAATACTGTACCAAAATTTTCTAAACTCTAAGTTTTGTAATTCCATAAGAAATCTAGAATCACTATTATAATGCTGTCTTTTTTATCATCACTTAGCATATATTTTCGGCAATTCATCAAGAAATTTAACCAAGTTTTAAATATTTTTCGCTACAATTATTATACTAATTTTAATAATATGTATTATTTTAAATTTAATCCTGGATTTTCAGTTAATAATTATATTGAAGAAATATTTCTGTGATAAAGATTAAAAACTACACCATAATAATTTGTAAATAAATTGTTTGTAATTATATTTTGGTTAAATTTTTATACAACAAATCTTTGCAATAGTAAAAGTGTTGGTTTAATTTTTATTATAAAGTTATGCGAAGGCCTTAATTTTCCTGAAATAAGAAAGATATGAAAAAAGTTATGAACCAATTTTTAAATATAAATTTTTAAAGTCATAAAGCTGTTAATTTTTTTCTGGGAATATTTTAATAGGAAATATTTATCCAAGTTAGAAGATTAATTCTGTGCTAACTAATAACTTTTGTAATGGATCCACATAAATTTTATCAGCAAAAAACGGCAGGTTTACTTCAAATTTATTCTCAAATTGATCAACATTTAAAGTTATAATTGTGTCTCTCGAAAATGATTTAAATTGAAAATCAACAGGTAAAAAATATGGTTCTTTTCCATGAGTAATCTGTTTTACATATACTATATATTTTGGGGGGATTTCAGAAGGATATTGAGCTTCAACTTTGCATTTCAGTATGGGAACATCGCCTTTTTCAATCCATTGATTAAAGAATCTTTTTAGATCTAATTGAGAAACTTCTTCAAAAACCTTTCGTAATTTGTTTTCATTAACAGTTCCAAAAGCATATTTTTTCAAACAATATCGTATGCCTTGATAAAATTTTTCATCACCAATAAACTGATGAAGCATGTGGAAAAACCAATTTGAACGATCGTACACGCGTCCCCTGTGATAAACAGAATCTGGATGAGTAATAAACTGAACTTTCATTTTACCCTGCCTAAGATAGCGATGAGAATTCATATAATAACGAAAAGCTGATTCACCTTTATTATATTTTATATAAAGGCCAGTAAAATATGTTGCCAAACCTTCATTAATCCATGAATCATGGAACGTTTCATTAGTAATCATATTACCCAGCCATTGATGGACTAATTCGTGCACATATAAATTTTCTCTCGAAGGATCAATTTGATCCACACTACTGACAGTTTGATTTTCCATACCTCCATCTGTCGAGAATGGTACCATGGCATATTTTTCATCTCTAAAAGGATAAGGACCCAATAAATTATTAAAAAAATTGAACATATTTTCTAATTGTTTGAAAATTAAATCTATCATCGAAGAATCTGGCTCAAAAGAATAGATTTGAAGATTTATTGAAAAGCCATTTTTTGATAAATATGTCCTTTCAAACTTTAAGAATTGCCCGATGTTAACAGCAATCAAGTAGGTTGCAATAGGATATTTTTCTTTCCAGAAGAAAATTTTACGCCCATCAGTTGTTGGATGGGATTTTATTAGCCTCCCATTGCTCACTACTATTAAACTATCCGGAACATCAACACTGATATTGACAGAATCGGCTTTATCTGAAGGTGTATCTTTACAGGGAAACCAGGTTTGAGCCCCAAAGGGCGGATTTACAGTCGTTATCCAGGGCGAAGCTTTACCTTTATTGTTGGTATGGATTGCTAACTTCCAACCAAGAATCCATTTATGATATTGTTTGGGCCATCCGTGATAATATATTGTAACACTCCCAGTATCATTTTTTGTAAGTGTCTTTCTTATGGTTAATTGAATCTGATTCTTGATGTGGGTATATTGTTCAGCTTCCGGAATTGAGTCAACTGTCATATTAGAACTTAAATTCAAAGAGATGGTGTTAAGATTTTCTGTAAGTGCTGAGAATAAAATTTTTACTCGTCCAGACAATTTGCCCGAAGTGAGTGTGGTATCAATATAAACTTTTAAGTAAATATCGTAATGTTTAACGTCGTAGTTCCATTGATCTGTTTGGGGCTTAACTATATTTTCATATTCATACTTATATGATGTAGCATATCTTGCAGAAGCATAATGCCATACCCTTAAAATAAAAACAAAAACTGCTAGTATGAGTAGATAAATAATTAAATATTTGTACTTATATTTTCGCTTTTTCTCCATCAAAACAAAATATATAATTTAACAAACACTAAAACATTCTTATTTTATTAATATCTACGACTTTTCTTGAAAAAACTAAAGTTTACATTTAATTAATAAAGTCTTTTATAAGAAAAATTAACTTGTAACTTTTTAGATAACTTTGAAAGAATCTTTATTTTAAGTCCCATAAAATGGAAATAAGCAGTTTAATGTTTAAAATTTCCTAGAAAGTAGAAGATTACTTTCTCGTGTCGCATTGACTGAACTCATCGCAAAAACAGTTTTTATGATTTTTTCAATGCTTTTTATAACTAATCCCAGAATTTTAAATCGGGCAAATATTCAGATTTTCCATAATAAAAAATAAAACTCAATATCTCTCTTAATGATTTCCATACAGGTTCTTCTGAATAATAATATTGGTAGTTTTTTCTTAACAAATCTGTATAGATATCCCAAGACTTTTTTGTAATATCATCAAAATTTTCAGCAATTTTTTTAATATTTCTCAACCCAAGTTCAAGGGACAGTTTCAAAGTATCCATTACATTAAAATCTTTGAAATCATCTCTAACAGCTAAAATACGATGAATAAAAGGTAATTCTGTCTGAATGATCCACTCTTCTGAAAGATCTATATAAGTTTCAACAATACCCAATGCGTTAAATGCTTGGTAGCCTGAAAGAAAAATGACCGGGAATTTATCTAAATCTAGATCAATTTGCGAAAATTTGTTTACTTCTATCCAGTCTGCCTCAACATTTAAAAATTCATTTATTACTATTTCGCCCATTAAATGTTCATATGAATTCAGAGGATTTTTTTTGTAAAAAATCTTGGTAATTTTTTCAAGATTTCCCTGGAAGAATAATAAAATATTCCGCCCACTTTTTGAACTACAAATAGTAATATCCCGACATATTTTTATTTTTCCTCTATTTATTGCATACTGCAGCGGACTAATTAATCCCATATCTATGCTTTTATTTTCAAGATTTTTTAAAATATCTGCCTGTGGCATTTCTATAAGTTTAAAAGGATGACTTATTAAATTACTTTTTAAAGCATAAATAATAGGTTCATTAAGTAACTCATTTGTATATCCAAATTTTACCATAATTATTCTATTCATTTTTTTAATTATAAGCCGGAAGAAATAAATAACAATCTGTTCCTTTATTCACTTCGCTTTCAAAATATATAATCCCATTATTCTCTTTTACAATTTGATAAACAATAGATAAACCTAAACCTGTTCCAAAGGGCTTGGTTGTAAAAAAAGGATTGAAAATTTGTTTCATGTCCTCCTTAGATATTCCACATCCATTATCAGTTATATGAATAAGCAGGTATGGATTTTGGGTAATTTTCTGAAAGAAAGGTTTTCTTTGAAATCTTTTCAGTCTTTTTGAGACAGGTTCAATTATAATTTCAATTTTACCTGATTTTTCAATCGCTTCGATGCTATTTAATATCAAATTAAATAAGACTTGCTGAATTTGTCCGCTATCAACATAAATATCCGGAATAACGGGCGAATAAGATTGTACAAGCTTTATATCACGCTCTCGTAATTTTTGACCTAATAATGATAATACTTCTTGTAAAATTCCCTGGACCCGGTGAAATTTTCGATTAGGTTTTTGTGGTTTTGCATACGAAAAAAGGATTTTAAGCATCTCGTCCAATCGATTGACTTGCCGGATAATTCGTTTAACAAACTCAATTTTTGGATCGTCTGCAGATAATTCTTCTTCAAAAGTTTGAGCAATAGCTTTAATTCCCGCTAACGGATTCCTGATTTCATGGGCAATTCCACTTGCCATAACTCCTAAAGATGCTAACCTATCCATACGTCTCAATTCTTCTTGAACCTCATACGCATAAGTGATGTCGAATAAAGAAATTATATATTTCTGCTCATCATTTGAATCAACTTGAAGAGGACTTACCGAAAAGCCTACTAGAATTTTTTCTCCCTCTTTATTGGTTAATTCTATTTCTGGAAGGAAGAATGTATTGGAAGTCTTCTCTAAGTGATTCATAATTTTAACAACATTTTCTTCACCTATCAATTCAACCATAGAACAACCAAGTGTATCAGATATTGAGGCTTGAAACAGTTCTAAGGCTGATTTATTAATAAACTCAATGTTCTGCTGTTCATTAATAACAATAATTCCAAAATTTAGTTCATTTACAAGCTTCGTTAAAAAATCAAAACTATATTTCGAACTATTAGATTTTTTTTTGCTTACAGAAAAATCTGACATTATATATGAAATTTTTAAAATCTTTATGAACAACTGAATGAGGTTTGATTGAAATTGATTAAGTTTTTCCCCTCTCCTAGAAAAGAATATACAGATACCAATATTTTTGTCTATAAATTTTACAGGAATTAGATAAATATTTTCGATGACAATATTGAAATAGGATTTAAGAAAAGTATTGAATTCATTGTCTTTAGTAAGTTTGTAAATTTGTACAACTTCCTTAGAAAAATTTTCTTCTGTCAATTTTAGTGTCTTAAGCGGTAAAGATATTTGATAATCTACAGGATTTGCAGGTATGGAATATCGCAGTATTAAAAAATCTTCTTTGTCTTTTTTAATATCAAAATAAACAACATAAGGACATCTGGAAATTTTTCTTATGTTCGATAAAACGATTTCAAGTAATTGTTTTTTATCTTGATTTTGAATTTTTTCAATGATTTCACTCAGGAAATGGTTAAAAAATTCAAAATAGTTTCCATATATTTGGGCGCCAATATGGCTCCGTTTTTGAAGTTCTAATTTGAAAATTTCACACCAATAAAAGATGCGAGATTTGAGTTCTAATCTATCTACAGGTGTAAAGATGAAATCTTTTACACCTACTTTTAATATTTTTTCTATTAAGTTAGATTTATCTTTTGGAAGTAGCGCAATAGCGAATTGTTTTGAATTTTTGTGTAAGTTATTCAATAATTTTAATTGTTCTGGTTTTTCATGATTAAGTTCCGAAAAATCTATAATAATGAATTCAGCTTGATTGTCAATCTGTGGAATTAATTTACTTTTTGGAATTTTTTTGAAGGTTATTTGTATGCCAAGAGACGAAACAACTTCTTTTATTTCAGGGAAATATTTAGGAGAATTCCCTAAAAATATTATCTTAAACAACTTTATCTCACCTTTTTAAAAAAAGCAAACTTAACTGGAAAAAATAGATTTAAACTTCTCATAATCTAAAATAATAATTTTACCACTTTCTTTTTTCAGGTATCCTTGTATACAAAGAGCTTTAATTACTCTCGAGATTGTTTCGCGACTGGTACCAGCCATATTAGCAAGGTCTTGTTGAAGGGGTAATTCTGAAATTTCCACTTGCCCTCTACGAAAAACCCCAGAATCTTCGGCGATTCTAAGCAGTGTGCTTGCAACACGACCCGTAGCATCTTGAAGTGACAATGATTTTATATGTTCATCACTCTTCCTTATGCGTTGTGCTAATTCTTTTAGAAGGTTAATGGCAATTTGAGGAAAATCCCTTAGCATTTGTAAAAATTCTTCTCGTCTGATAACAAGAAGTTCAGAATCTTCAATAGCAGTCACATTTGCAGATCGTGTTTGTCCATCTAATAACGACATCTCACCAAAAAAATCTCCCTCACTAAGAATAGATAAAATAACTTCTCTACCATCATCACTAATTCGCGAAATCTTTACACGACCTTCTAAAATAACAAACATGGTTGACCCAACTTCTTCCTCGATTAGAATCAAATTATCCTTATGATATCGCTGTTTACTTGCTACTTGCGCAATTTTTTCCAATTCCCGGTCACTTAATTCCGAAAAAAGTGGGATATTTCTCAATATTTCGATATTCATGGAATTTTCCTCTCAATATTGTATAATAATACCCTTTTTTTTGATTGTATTATAAATATTGTTTTTATACTGGATAGCTTCACTTTTGGAATTAAACTTTCCGGCAACAACAAGATAAAATTTTCTACCATTGCGGTTCCTACTAATAATAAAAATATCGTTCAGTTTTTTTGACAAATTTTGTTTACTTTTTAACGCATTTTCATAAGAAGAAAATGCACCAAGCTGAACACCAAATTGAATTTTTTTCTTCTTTATAGAAAATATTTGATTTCTAAATTGCACATCATGAAGAATTCTGTTAGCTGTGTCGTAAAATCCTTTTGAATAATAATATTGTGACAAACGGTCTAATATCGCTCTCTTTAAAAATTTATCTGTTGTTCGATCATAAAGTTGAATTATTGATGGTAAGATATCTTCAAATTTTTCAGTAAAAATGTATCCTAAAAACGTATTCCAATCTGTATTATTTATTTTTCCAGATTTCCAACTTTGTTCAAGCTTAAGTAGATCGTTGTCTTTATATAATTTATACCATTTCTGAGGTTGTGCTGTTACGTTTAAACAAAATGAGATGGAAAATATTATTAAATATTGAATGAATCGATACTTTTGCATTGCGGACAAATCCATAAAGGTTCTTCAGAAATATAATGACATTCCTGACAAATATATTTATTGTTTCCTAAAAGATTTTTCTTTTTCAAAAAATTTATTGCATAATTAGCTGCTACTTTATATTGTCCTTTATCATAAAGAACTTGAATACGGTAGCCAGGTAAAAGTGGGTCTTCAACATTATTATTTTCAAGCCGATTTAAAATTTCCAGTGCTCGATCGTACTCACCTTTTTTATCATAAATTTCAACCAAAGCTAAAGCAGCTTTAACATTTTTACCATCAGAAGCTAATAAAGAATTATAAAGTTTTTCAGCCTCAGAAAAATTTCCCAATTCGAACCAGGCTCGTTCTAAATCATCAAAAGCTATATACGCTTGCTTTGGTATTTTCTTACACATTTTGGTCCATTGTTCAATCGCTTCCTGCAAACGGTTTTCTTCGAAATATGATTTGCCCATATAATAATATGCAGGGGAACACTCCGGGTCAACCTTTAATGCTTCTTTAAATTTAATTCTCGCTTCCCGATTTTCTTCTCTTTCTAATAAATCCAATCCCTGAAAAACCAAATATAACGCCATTTTTTTAGTCATATGTAAAGGAATATTTTTAAAATATTTTTTACAGGCGTGATAGGCTTCATCCCATTTTTCTTGTTTTTCCAGGCAGTTTATCAGTTTAGTAGCCGCTTCTTTAGTAAAAATTCCATTGTTGTCTAGAATTGTTTTAGCCGATATTATAGTATTTTCTAAATCACCAATTGCTTCATAATCAAGCATTAAGCTTCGGTGGACTCTCATTCGAAAATCTTTTTCCAGACCTGAGCGAAAAGTTAAATCTTTATGTATTTTTAGTGCATTTTTTGCTAATCCTTTTTCTCGTAATAAATCTCCCAAACGTAAATAAGCTTCAATATTTTCTGTATTTTCCTTGACACTCTCTTTAAATTTTTGAATGGCCCTTCGATAATCTCCATCTGCTAATAATTCAAGTGCTTCGAGGTAAGAATTTTTCTTTTCTGTTGTTTTCCGATATTTTTTAGTAAAATAATAAATAATTGCTAAAGTTGCAATTATAAGCAAAAATATGAGTAATTCTGTAATAAAAGTGGGATTTTGCATGTATCCTACTCCTTTTCTAACTCGATGCATCACCAGAAATATTTAAATCCTCTTCAGGAATTTCATCTATTGATATGTTGCGCAAATTTTCAAGTTCTTTAGTAAGTTGTCGATTTTTCCTCTTCAACTCACGAATTTCCGCACGAGTATGAATTAATGAAATACCCATCATTAACGCACCAAGGACTGCTCCAACTCCTAAAGTCAAAAGCAGTATGATTGAAAAATGCAGATTACTGTAATAAAGAGTAAATAATCGTAAATCAACTTTTTGTCCTGCATTTTGAATTAACACATAAACTAGCAGAACAATTACTAAAATTTTAATAAGATTTCCTAAAATTTTCATTTTTACTCTCCATATAATTTAAAAAATAAAATATATTAAACATTTAATTAAGTCAATTAATATTTAGAATTGAACCAAGGTTAATTTAATTTTTATAGATCTATCCATTTCAATTGTACTACTAACGTTATTCGAAAAAATCCTCATATTTTAATCTACATGATATTATTGAATTCTCACATAATTTAATCTTTAGATTATAAATATAAAACATTTCTATTTTCTTCATCACTCAAATTTTGTTGAAAATTATTTTGGGTTGAGATTTCCATCATGAATTAAAAAATGTTTTTTTTTGGCAATAAGATCAAAAAATTGATTATTTAAAAACTAAAGTTGTTAAAAATTTGCCGATAATACTGCACATCGATCACTAAAATATTTTACTTGTTTTAAACCTGGAATATCTTAAATTTTATAAAAATATTAAGGAGATTTAATGAAGACACTTGGCCGAGTCTTGGTTGTTGATGATGAGGAGAATATCAGGGAAGTTTTGTCCAATTACTTAGAAAACATGAATTATGAAGTAGTCACTGCCATTGATGGCCAGGATGCTTTGAACAAGTATAAAAAAGGAGAGTTTGACCTTGTTATTTCTGATTTGCTTATGCCTAATATAGATGGACTTGAACTTTTAAAACGAATAAGGGTTATTGATAAGGACATTATTTTTTTAATGATTACTGGTTATCCTTCAATTGAAACGGCAGTGGAAGCTATTAAAAAAGGAGCTTATGATTACATTACCAAGCCCTTCCATATGGAAGATGTAAAATTACGCATTGAAAGAGCATTCGAAAAACGCACTCTAAAAGAAAGATTAAAAACGGTTCAGGGATTTGCGTGGGCGCTGCTTTTTTCTATACCACTCTGGTTAGTACTCGGAATTATTTTAGCTGCTCTTCTAAAATAACGATAATCTTAAAATCTTTTATAAAGCGCCGGTTTTTACCGGCTTTTTTATGAAAAATCCTTTCCAATTTTAATAATAACAGCTCTTAACAATTTCTGAAATTTTTCCTTAACAAGTTGTGCTATTTCTGTGACTTCGTCGTGTGATAATGGCGTGGAACTTATTCCTGTAGCAAGATTGGTAATGCAAGAAATTCCAGCAATTTTAATACTATTGGCCCGTGCAACTAAAACTTCGGGAACAGTGGACATGCTTACTGCATCACCGCCCAGTTGAGCAATCATTTTGATTTCAGCCGCTGTCTCGTAAGTTGGTCCAGTAGAAACAAAAAGAACTCCTTTCCGAAGTGGAATCTTCAAATCCATACCAATTTTTTCAATTACATCAATAAGATGCGAATCATAAAGATTAAATAAATCTGGCCGACGAGCTTCACCTTCAACCACCGGACCACGAAGTGGATTTTTAAATAAAAAATTTATATGATCTACAATGATCATTAAGTCTCCAGGAGCAAAGTGAGGATTTACTCCTCCTGCTGCATTCGTTACTATCAAAATTTTTACACCCAATTTTGCCATTATTCGAACTACGTAAGCTATATCTGATATTGAATGACCTTCGTAATAATGAGTTCTTCCCTGAACTGCTAGAATGGGTATGTAATCAATTCTACCGAAAACTAAATAACCGTGATGCCCTGGAACAGTGGATTGAGGAATATGTGGAATATCTGTGTTGGAAATCTTAACTTTTTTTTCTAAAGAATCAGCAAAATCACCTAATCCTGAACCTAAAATTACGCCAATTTTGGGTAATAATTGAGTTTTAAGGCGAATTGCTTTTATACTTTCACTTAATTTTTCTGAAATATTTTTTCTTTTATCAATCATTAATCTTTACCCTCGGGTAGAACTTCCATGAAAATTATCAAAACGAATTTCCTTAAATAATATCCGAATGAAATGATTACCGCAATCAATGTAAGGTAAAGTAATGGTTGTTGGATTGTATGAAATTCAAACAGATACGAAAGCAATAATAAAGAAACGATAGTTACTGCAATTTTACCAGGTATTTCGGAAGCTGTAACTTTGCGAGTTTTGTGCATAAGTATAAGTGAACCTAAAACGATTAGAAAATCTCTACTTATTATAACTACAACAATCCACAGTGGTAAACCATAAGATTGATACAAAGCTATACTACCTAAAGCTATGGAAACTTTATCTCCCAAAGGATCTAAAATTTTTCCAAGTTCACTAACTTCATTTCTCTTTCTTGCTAAATACCCATCAGCAAAATCTGAAACAATAGCCACGATCGCAATTAAAATAGCACTTACAGAAGCATGATTTAAAATTAAAAAATAAATAATTATTCCTAAAAAAATACGTATAGAACTTAAAAAATTCGATATTGTCCAAATATTTCTATCTTCTAATATAATTTTAGTATCCATATTTGCTTATTTTTTGTCAATTAATTTAAAACTAACTCGGATTTCATTAAGGAATTTTATTGAATTTCCAAGTAAAATGGTAATAATGTTAATGGCTCATAATCTCTGAAAAATAAAAATCCTTTAAAATAGCTCTGAACTCCTTTCGGTAATAATTCTAAAAGTGAATTAGTTTTTACGTCTATTCCGCCACTTAACAATTTTTCCAAAAAAGTCCGTTTTCTAGGATAAACAATCAGTTGGACATATTCATCAGTAGGAATTCCTGCCATTTTTTTGGCTATTTGGATTGCTTCACTAAGACCACCCAATTTATCTATTAAGCCGTTCTTTATGGCCTGATTACCTGACCATATTCTCCCCTGAGCTATTTTATCTATTTCTTCATAAGTCATGTGTCGCCCTTCGGCGGCTTTGGAAACAAAGATATGGTAAAAATCATTGATATTTTCTGTAATTAAACGTCTCTGATCCTTCCTGAATTTATTTACTTCCGAAAATAAATCTGCATTTCTCGCTCTGGGAATTTCATCTTTATGAATGCCTAATTTCTCATATAAACCTTTGAAAGAAAATTTACCAGCAAATACACCTATACTTCCTACAATTGAACTGGGTTGTGCAACAATGGAATCCGCTGCCATGCTAATATAATAACCTCCAGAAGCAGCTACATCGGACATGGAAACAACTACTGGCTTCTTCTTCTTGGCTTCCACAACTTCGCGCCAAATAATATCTGATGCAGTACCAGAACCTCCAGGACTGTTTACTCGTAACACAATAGCTTTTATACGTTTATCTTTCGCAGCATTACGGATATTTTGTGCCATACTTTCGGATGTGATCAAGCCATCTTGTGTAATATCAGCCCCAATTCCCGTTACAATACTACCAATTCCATAGATTAGCGCTATATATTTTCGCGGCTTTATACCAAATTTTTGATAAGGAATTTTTTTATAGTGATTATAGGAAACCCTTCTAATTCTCCGCCTATTTTCTTTCTTTTTAAGAAAATCTAGAAATTCATTAAAGTACAGTAATGTATCAATTAGTTTAGCTTGATAAGCTTCTTCAAGAGTAAAAAGACCCCTGTCGATAATTTCATTGACTATTTCTATTGGTAAATTTCTGGATTCCGCAATACAAGATTTGTATCGCTGATCAAAATCGTCCAGAATGGCATTAACAACCTCACGTTGAGCATCCGACATCCTCTTCCGTGTGAAAATCTCCGGAGCACTTTTATATTTTCCATGAGCAATAAAATCTGCTTCAATTCCTATTTTCTCCAAGGTGCCTTTAACGTAATAGCCACTACCTAGTAATCCATTTATGAAAACTGTTCCTGTAGGAGAACCAAAAATCAAATCACCAACGGTCGATAAATAGTATTCCCGATTACCAGCAAGTTCCAGGTAAACATAAATTGGTTTACCTGTTGATTTGAAATCCAAAAGAGCTTCTCGAAGTTCTTCCACTTTGGCCCATCCAATACTACCAGCATAAGGTTTTAGGATAATTCCTACAATTTTATCATCAATTTTGGCCTTTTTTATACAATGTAAAAGTCCCTCCAAACTGGGCACAGAACCAGTGAAAATTTGAGAAAATAGATTGACTGGTTCTCTCTCTGGAACGTTTCCAAAAATATTTAATTCAAGATAACTCTCCTGCGAAATTCGAGATACTCCACGAAACATGCTCTCATATAATAAATAATAAAAACTTCCAACAGCAATAAAGATAACTATAACCAGAAGTGTAATTTTCATCCAACCCTTCATGGATTGATCCTTTATTTTTTAGTGACCTTGTTTATTTTCAAAAATATGATCATATATTAGAATTTTCCATATTAGATTAAATTAAAGATAGTGAATTAAAGTGAAGTCAAAACACCTGCAATAGTAGCAGTCATAAACGTTGCTAACGATCCACCCAACACAGCCCTGAGACCTAATCTGGCTAAATCGGCTCGCCGATTTGGTGCAATACCTCCAATTCCTCCAATTTGAATAGCAATCGACGAAAAATTGGCAAACCCACATAAAGCGTAAGTTGAAATAATTTGTGCTTTCTCAGAAAGTAAGCCTTGATGAATCATATTTCCTAAATCAAGATAAGCTATAAATTCATTGATAACAACCTTTTGACCAATAAGAGATCCAACTTTTATGGCATCCTGCCACGGTACTCCAATAATCCAGGAAATGGGCGATAATAAATAACCGAGGATAAGATTCATATTGAGCGGTTTACCGATTGCTGAATTAATTTCAAATATATCACCTATTCCTTCTAAAATATAATTAATCATGGCAATCAGCGCTATAAAAGCGAGAAGCATGGCTGCAACATTCAGGGCAAGCCTTAATCCATCGCTAGCTCCAGTAGCGGCAGCGTCAATAACATTTGCCGTGGTTTTTTCCACTTTTAACTTAACCTTTCCCATTGTCTCAGAATGTTGAGTTTCTGGTATAAGAATCTTCGAAATAACCATCGTTGCCGGAGCTGCCATAATACTTGCTGACAGCAGGTGTTTTGCATAAAACACCTGCATTTGGGGATCACTCCCCCCTAAGATACCCACATAGGCAGCTAATACTCCACCAGCGATTGTTGCCATTCCTCCAACCATCAAGGTAAAAAGCTCCGATTGAGTCATTGAAGACACATAAGGCCGGACTACAAGGGGAGCCTCTGTTTGGCCAATAAATACATTGGCAGCAACAGAAAGAGA
>CAYLYM010000013.1:0-50634 GCA_964387645.1 uncultured Calditrichaceae bacterium
AAAATGACTGAAAAGATCTAATGTACTGATTATCTAAAGCCTTATCTGGGTATGTCTCTTCTTATAACTGTCGTAACACCGAAATACATGCTTAAACTCCCTGGCCCATGGTTAGGCTACAACAACCTGCCTTAACAGATTCCTGGATAAATGAAAGGCTAACTTGCGACTATCTGTCTTATCTGTCTTGACCTTGCTATAATCAGTATAAATTCGATTTGGCGGCGTTACTATAATGTCTATATCCTGTTCTCTAAAATAATCATATAAATGATATCCACTAAATCCTGCTTCATAAACCAGGTGATAGCGCCTCTCAGGGTAATTCTCAGTGAAAAAGAAACATAACTTCTCTGGTTCTGTATCCATTGAAAAAGTCCGAAGCTCTAAATCGTATGTCCGAATTGTGACAATCTATTGCTTCTTGTGAATATCAATTCACACAAATATATCCTTGCTATTATAATTATCCTGCATTGATCTCTTACTGTTAACTATTTTTTCCATTTTAGGGTCTCCTTTTATTTTAAGTTTAAGAGAGACCCTATATCTTTTACAATAACTTTTTTAACATACAAACTCTGCGGTTTATCCCAGAAAAAAACCACTACGTGACGAATAAATTAGGATAAAATATTTTGATTAAATATTTAAATAACAAACCTTTACCTCTTTGCGAAAATGAAAAATTTGGAATAATATCATACATATAATATCATAAACAATTCTTAATTAGCCTAACTAAGCAGTAACTTTTTCTAAAATAGAACAAAATTTTTTTCTTCTATGCGATTTGGGAAATTATTCATGCGGTTATTAGTCACTATTCCACATTATTTAACTCGATGACATAATCACACGATCGGCGATAGGAAGGATTAGACGAAAAAAGTATAATCTGATATTTTTTCTTTAATTTTTTCAAAATCTTAAAAATATTTTTTCTTCTTTCAGGATCAAAATGGACAAAGGCATCATCAATCAGTATTGGAAAATGAACATTTGGTGCCAACATTTCACTTAACACCAATCGGTAAGCAAAAAACAATTGATCATGGCAACCACTACTCAATTGGTCAAGTGATATGGGAATACCCTTATAATACATATTAACATGGAAATCATTATCTATCTGAACTCCATAATGGAAGGGATGAATCACCTGCTTTAAATATTTTTGTATGCCATTGTTAATAGCCTCTAAATGGCTATTACGGAATTCCTGGATTGAATCCCGAAGAGTTTCGAGCGCTAGAATCAGAGCATTTTTACGCTGTTCTAAACGATGAATCTCTTCCAATAAAATATTTCTTTCATTTAAGAGTTGTTCGGGATTATAATTCATTTTCGTATTTTGTTGTAATTGAATGCGATAAGACGTTATTATTCTATCTAGTTCGTTTTGCCTTGAGGTATATACAACATTTTCTTTTTCCATCTTTTCAATGAGGGCTTCAATTGAAAATTTGCTCAACAAATCTCGTATAACAGGCACTCGACTAAATACTTCTTTCTTTTCAAATTCAAAATTGGCTATTTGTTGGACTAAATTTTCCTTCTCTTTTACCAGATTCTCAATATCTGGAAGGGCAAATAGTTGTTGAGAAAGAGCTAACTGCTTATCTCTAAGTTTACGATATTTTGTTACTTCATCCACCAATTTTTCACGATATGTATCTAAAAGTTTTTGGTATTTTTGTGAAAAATTTTGGAAATCTGGATTGGCGACAACTGATTCTAAATCAGATTCTGCCGATTTAATCAATAATTCTAATTCTTTAAGTCGACTTTCTATTCTTCTGTATTGGCGATATTGAGATTTTACCTTAAAAAAATCGTTATCTATAAAGTTTTTTATAGTCTGAAGATTTTCTTCTCTTGAAGATTTAGCTCGCTTTAATATGATTTGAATATCTTTTAAATCTTCTTTTTGTTTCTTCGCCTTTTTCCAAACAGGAAACACTTCAGCCAATGTCACAATTATTCCAGAAAAAAGGATTAAAGCTGTAATTGCCCAACTCCAAATTTGTAAAGGATTAAATTTCCAGGTGAGTGCACCAGATATAGCTCCTATTACAAAGAAAAACAATGCAAGTAAGATACGACTTCGCAGTTTTTTATTAATTTTAGTTAGTTGTGCAACTAAACTCGATTCTTGTTCTTGAAAACGTGGTATTTCTTCATCTCTTCGCTGTATTTCATCAAGGATAAATAAGAAATTTTCTGGGACTTTTGTAAAATCAGGTAGATTTTTCTTTTCCGATTCTAAAATCGAAATTTGATTCTGCAACTCTGCCAGTCGAGATTCTATTTCATCTCTTCGTTTTTTCAATAAAAAATAAGTATTTATTTCTTTTTCGATCTCAACTGGATCAAAAGAAAGAAACAGAGAATACCCATATTCTAATTGTTTATCAATAGATTGTTTTTCCGATAAAATTGCTTCTACCTGATGTAATTGATTTAGCAGGTTTTTTTTCTTCTCTTGCAGTTGATTTATCTGAGATTGAATTTTTTCAAATTTCTTTACTTGAATTAAAAGGCGTTGTAATAATGAAATTTTTTGTTCAAGCTTTTTCTTTTCTGCCTCGGCAGCCAAAAGGTTCTTCTGAATTTCTTGTTGTTCTTTAAAATACTGGGTTAAGGTATCAAGGTTGTTTTCATAATCAGCTAACAGTTTTTGTTTTTTTTCTAATAATTGATCAGATCTCTTCCCACCATATTTTTGCCACGGTAATTTTTCGCGAGTTATACTATAATATTCCTCTTCCAGAGCCGTTAACACATCTTCATAGTCTGTTTCATTTGCTCCAGTAATTATCCGACGCAGGCTTGCATTTGGATTTATCTCCAGTTGGTGCTGATAAATAATCGAAGTAGCCTGAAGTACTTCCTTCGATGGAAGCGAAAAAATCTGCTGAATGGCGTTGAAATAAACCTGATCAAATTTATCAGAAGGCGAGTGGTAATCATTATAATGGATTTTTTCTTCCCCATCCATTTCTATTAAACGAACTAAATCATTTTCAAAATTGCGTTCTAATAGATAATGCCTGTTATTTTGAATGAAAAAAAGTTTAATTTGATAATCCCCAATAAATTCCCAGGATTTCCATCTTCTTTTTTCAGCAGGTTTTAAACCATAAAGCACCGCAAATATTGCAGCAACAATTGTCGATTTACCAGTTTCATTTTTTCCAAATACTAGCCCAAGTTGTTCTGGTTTGAACTCAAGGATTAAATTTTTATTGAAGTGTCCAAATCCCTCAATCTCAAGCCGTGTTATAAACATCGTTTAACTCGATCAAGTTAAATTTTGTTTTCAATTTATTCGCCATCTTTATTCATTGAAAAATAACTCATGAGGATTTTTAAAGCCTCTCTGGAATTGGCGTTTTCTTCTTCATTCTCAGTTTTTTTAATCCGATGTAGTAATTTTCTCACAACTAATCCACGAATAGTATCCTCTTGCTGATATCGTTCCATATTTTCTGGTGTGTTTATAGTAGTGTGGTCTTCAACGCGCACATAAAAAAATCTGGATTGACAAATTGCTTCAATTTTTCTTGTATCTATGACGAACTCTATTGGCCCTGCTAAAATAATCCGCAGTAAATAATTTTCATTTCCATAATTACTAATGACATAATCGGCAATATCTTTTGATGATTTGAAAGAAAATTGTGAAGCATCAAGTTTTATTGTCTTGTAGAACTTTCTTTGAAATCCAAAATTCTCAGTTTTTATAGTCAATCCATTGTCACCAAATTCAATAAAAACAACCTTCCTTGATGCTTCCTCAGTCCAGTTCAAAGGTTCCAAACTACCCGGATAAACGATATGTGTACCATTCCCCATATAATGTTGGAAATCATGATAATGACCAAGAGCAATATAATCAAAACCGGTTTTAAATAAGTTACTTTTATTCAAAGGTACATCCTGGGAATGAATTTGCCAACCAGCGTGCCCGGTAAGTGACCCGTGAATTAGAGCAATATTATGAGCATCTGGGTTAATGGGCCGAAATTCATCAAAAGGCAACCTGGATAAAAAACTGTAAGCCATTCCATAAAAATGAAACAACTCTCCCTGAAGATTAAGTTCTAAGGGTTCCTTTATGGTAGGCATAAGCAATGGGAACACTCCTGGAAAGTTCACCTTCCGATAAACAGAATTTGGAGTAATTATATTATCATGATTACCTGGAATAAGAATCACCGGAATGTTTGCATTAGCTATATTTTTAAATAAATTTTCTACTTTTGTCAACAAACTTGTTTCAGGCAGTGGACTATCAAAAAGATCGCCACTAATGAGAATTGCATCAGGTTGTGGATGTTTCTCTAAAATCGAATTAATTAAATCGGCAAAACTTTTGTAAATTTCTTCAGTACGGATTTCCTGTTTTTCTGCTGGAAGAAACTTTTGAACTGCCCCCAAATGAATATCTGCTAAATGCAATATCCTAACAGCCATAGCCTTAATAATGATTAAAATTTAATATAGATAAATTAAGATCGAATAAACTAAAGAAATCCATTTTAAAAGCATTAGAAAACGGATAGTTGAGAAATTGGTGTGCAATATTACCGAAAAAGCGCTTTAATACTTCCCCAGGTGCGCACAAGGCTGCTGATATTGGAGATAACTGGTAGTGAATCCGTGAATTGGTTTGAACCATCCTTATTTACAATTCTTAAACGATAGTAATAAAGGCTATTAAATCGACCCAGTTTCTGATCCTCAAATTGATATTGAAAGCCCGGACCACGAGACATCACTTCACCAATTTTTATAAAGTTGCGATTATCTGTTGACCTCTCCACAACAAATTTTTGCACAGATTCTTCGTGGGAAGTTTTCCACCTCAGAATAATCATTTTTTGTTCTGTCCAGGCCTTGAACTCCAAAATATCAGCGCCTGCAAAAACTAATCCAAAAATCAAGAGAAGGAATACAAAGAATATTCTGAGTTTCATAGCGCTTTCTTTCTATGTTAATTAAATTTAATATATTAAAAAAAAAAATCAAGATTTAAATTTAAATAATTGTAAATACTTTAATATTATTTCTGTTAATTCAAATAAATACATTAGATACATTAGAAAAAATTACTAAAAATCGTAACCCACAGAAAAATAAAGTACATTACGTTTGTTTTCTAACCTTCCATAAACCAGGCGAATAGGTCCTAGAATTGAATTAACCGCAACATATGCACCAATTGATGTCAAGAAATCAGTTTTTTGAATAGGAGCTTCTGAGGTTTCCCAGGTAGCGCCTAATTGATAATTTAGACCCAAATATAGATCAATTGGTAAATGCCAACGGATTTTATACCGCAATTCATTGCTCAGGTAAAAAATTTGCCTACCAAACCGTTCTCGTTCATATAATCCAGGAAAATTCTGCATACCACCCAGAGTAAAGAATTCCGAAAATGGTAAAGTGAGGTCAGAACTACCGACCATGGTCTTTATATGATAATTGAAATTGCCGAAAAAAGGATAATATCCTTCCAATGCAATAAAAAAACGCGTAAAAGCAACAGAACTTTTTAACAACCTCTGATTACCCGTTTCCCAATACCAACGGTTATAAATACCCCTCTCTGGAAAAGGTAAACGGTCTCTCTTGTCCACCACCGAACGAATCATAATTGAGCGAATCCGGTACCTACCCCCTAAAGAAACTGGAGTTTCACGGGAATGAACACTGATATTATCCCATCGGAATTGAGCTGTAATTGATCCTAACCGGGCAATTTGTTGTCCGAGAATAAATCGGATACCTCTACGAATAGTCAGATAATCACCTCGCCTTATAAAATCCTGATAATAACGGTCCCACCGTTCATCATAATATAAAGAAATCCGATATGTAAGAAGGGTTTTGAATAAACGAACACTATAAAGTTCAAATTCAGCCCGTCTTTCTAATTCTCCGATACTTCCCCAAACCAATGCTTTGATATCTCTTCCGAATAAATTATCTTCAGCAAATTCAATAAATACTCGTCCTTTTCGCTCTAACGAAGCATTTCCACCTAAACGCATAAGAAGATATTTTTTTTCTTTCACACGGATAACCAGATCATTATCATATTCTTTTTGTATCACGCTTAACGTTACTTTATCAAACAATCCGGTGCTGTAAATATTGCGTATTCCTTGAACTGCTAAATCAGCCTGAAAAACTTGCCCCTCACTTAAGGGGAATTCTCTTAGAATTATCCCATCCCTGGTTGTTTTATTACCAGCGATGTGAATTTTCCCTATTTTTCCTTCCTGAATATAAAATATCAGGCTACTATCGGAATCTTGATATTCAGTTTGATAAATTCTTGCTAAGGAATATCCCTGTTTTATATAAAAATTCTGCAATGCATCAATATTTTTTACTAAAATTTTATAATTTAATGTTGTGTTGAGCGGGAAGTTCATTTGTTGTAACAATATCGAATCAGGTATTAACCCCTGTGATTTAAACTTTATATGGGAAACAACTGGATTCTCTTTTAGATAAAACTCAACAGTATAACTCTGTGGTTTACCTCTTAAAAGGGCATAAGCATTTGATATTAAACCCGTATTGTAAAATCGATATAAATCTTTATAGATATCATACAAATAGACATCATATCCCGATTGTGTGGCCATATTCCTTTTAAGTGTATCCAACCCCGTTTCTTCTAATCCATTAATTAAAACATCTTTTACGACTCCCAAGTACTGATTTTCGCCCCACAACCGTTCCTGTCGAAGCTTAATCACATTTTTAATAGAATCAATTTTACTTATTGCGGCTTGATACCCAAGGGCAATTAGTGTATCCACTTTAGAAAAATCCCCAGCCCCGTGCTCACCTAACTGAGGTTGAATCAAAATATCAGCAAGCTTGCGGCTTTCGCGAGTGGGCTCTTGCATCATGATTGTTGTAACTTGATCCGCTATTTGCCATGGAGAGCGCATTTGTTCAACTTTCCGTAGAGGCGAAGTAACATCTACAGCAATAATTAAATCAACCCCATTTTCTAAAGCTATATCAACGGGTAAATTATCCCTTATTCCACCATCTGCTAACCACATACCATCCCTTTCCACAGGTTCAAAAAGTAATGGCACAGCAATACTGGCACTAATGGCTTCGGCCAAATCTCCATCTCTTAAAACAACTCGTTTACCACTAATTAAATCTGTGGCTACCGCTCTGAAAGGAATTCTTAATCTGTCAAAATTATTTGCAGCCTGAAAATTGGCTTTCAGTAATTTTGAATAAATAATATCAAATATCTTCTGCCCCGGTGACAATGCTGATGGAAAATATGGAATTCCTTTGTCAAATCGAAGTTCTAATATATGATGACGGGTATTGGTTTTCTGCGACCAGAATAAATTTGTCCTGTATGTTTCATCACTAAATATATCTTGCCAGTCAACTTCTTTCATAATGTCTATGAGTTCATCCGATGAAAAACCTGCAGCATAAAAACCTCCAACTACACTTCCCATACTTGAGCCCACAATTAAATCAATTGGTATCCCATTTTCTTCAAACGCCTTTAATACACCAATATGGGCAAAACCCCTTGCTCCACCACCACTTAAAACTAATCCCACTTTTAACTTTTTTGGAATCTGATAAGATAAATTTTTTAATTTATAAAATTTATTCTCTTCATATCGTAGAGTAATCCTTTTGGTAATTGGCGCATTTTGGGGAAAAAGTGAATTAATAAAACATAAAAAAAGAAGAGTGGTAAAAATTCTTATAGTTACGTTCATCACCATTTTTTAAAGAAAGATTAATAAAAAACTAACGTAAAAATTATCAAAAAAATTTAACTCTTCTCCTCGAAACTGAAATCAATAGCAAAGAATAATATTTTAAAATTTTTGCACCTATCCAATTAAGATATTTAAAATTAAATACTAAAAAGAGTAATGAATATTTATATGGTAATTTATTTATTGATACAGTAAAAAAGCATTTAACACAATAAAAGTCTTTTTTCAATCTCGAAAGAATTTACCTGATTAAATTATAATCTTAATCCATAAAAGAATAAAAAAAATAGCCTTTTGCACTTGGAATAGTTACTCAATTCTATGATAAACTACAATCAATTATTTTCAACTATAGATAAGATTAAATTAATGTAGTTCTAATTTTTTCTGAGATAATGTTTCAAAGTAAATTTTTATATACTCTCGGTATTCCTGTGAATAACCTTCTTGTAGTGCTTCCATTAAAGCTTTGCGTAACTTGTCTTTTTTCTCAAGCAATTCTTTGCGCAATTGTGGTGGAGATTTAACCAATACCTGATTTTCACGTTCTGCTTTTCTTTTTTTAGAAAATTCTTTTTCTCTCATCGACTTTTGTGCGTCAAGTAACCGGGATAAAATTCTTTCCTGACGTTCAATCACTTTCCGATCCAGGCGTTGTGCTTTTAAATCCTTAACTACTTTTTCCATTTCGTCAGCTAATTCATCCATTCGGCCTAAAATATCTCTTCTGCTTCCAGTTTGTTTTGTCAGTTCTTCTAACGACTTTTTAATCATCTCTTGTTGAGCAGCCAGGCGGGCCAAATCAGATGAAGAGAGAGGAAGTCTTCCTTCATTCTTAAGCTTCTGAAAAAGAGAAAGTGTTTCCTGATTTAATTGCCCTTGTTGTCCAACCATTTGTTGCAATTGTTGTAGAAACTCCTGAAATCCCGAAGCAGAAGATGCTTGCGCCATTTGACTCAAAGAATTTTGCATGTTCAATAAAGCCTGATTAAATCCTGCCATTGCTCGTTGTTGCGCTCTGGAAGCCTGTCTGGGATTACGATTCTCCAGATAACCGACCGTTTCTTGCATTGCCTTGAGAATGTTTGACATAATTTTATTCATTTGTGGAGAAATAAAAAACGTTTGATTAGAAATTTGGATAAGTTGTTTAATCAACTGAAGTGTAGCTGTTTGAAGATGAAATTGTTTTTGAGCAATGTGATTGATTTGTGCTGAAGCTGCCGTAATTCTTTCAGTTCGTTTCATTATTTTTTCTTGCTCAAAGGAAGAGGTAAGCATGTCTCGAATCGTCTTTTGCATTGCATCTGCTAATTCTTGTTTTTGTTGCTGCAACATATTTTGTTTCGCCATTTGAAGCAAACTTTGAAGTTGATCAAGGTTTGCTTGAATGTTTTTCCCGGTTTCTAAGGCTTCTTCTTTTTGTGTAATGTTCATCTGTTTTTGCATACTGGTCATCATTTTTTGTATCTGAGCATTCTTCAGGAGGGATTTTGCCGCATCCAATTTTTGAGAAAATGTTTCCATTAATTCTCGATATACTTCATTTGTTTCGTCAATTTTCTGATCTAAATAATCCGTATGTTGTTGAAGCATTTTCTCTTTCTCTTGTAATCGGTCAAATTCTTCAATGGTTAGTCTGTTTTCAGCTAATTTTTCATTCACTTTTTGTTGCTCTTCTCCGATTTCTTCGGCCAATCTTACCAATTCATCCATTTTTTGTTCGAGTTGAACTCTTTTAAATAATTCGTAAGTACGTTCAATACTTTTTTCAAATTGTTCTACAGAAAACTGGAGTCTCTCCAATGCTTTCTGGATTTGCCTTGGGTCAGCCTGTTGCAAAGCCTGGCTCAATTGTTCCAATGCCTTTTTTAATTCAGGCGTAGCAAGCTCCTGGAACATTTTCTGTAATTCAAAATATTTTTCTAAAGTTTCCGCGCTTAACAGATCCCGACGATCCAGACTTTCAATAAAATCATTCAATTTTTTCTGAAATTCTTCTAATTTTTCAAGTGATTTTGCTTGCTTACCTATCTGATTCTTGAGCCTCTGTTTTTGCTCCCAACTCACTTCCTGACTTCGTTTTAACTCTCTTTGTATTTCCTCAAGTTTCTCCTTCAACTCTTTGGAAGTTTCTACTAATTCCTTCACATCCTCAATTTGTTCCTCCTGGGCTTCTTCCGCTCTGTCCAAAATTTCCAGAAGTGACGGAAACCGGATGGTGAAGGTCCTCGTCCTGAAAACTTTTGGTCCCCGGAAAGCATCATTATCCCAAACTTCAACATAATACTGTAAATAATCATCCGGAACTAAATAAAAAGGGGTTAAATCCCAGATGGTTCCACAAAAAGCTTTCCCTTTCTCCACAATTTTATATGGTAATTTCAACTGAAATTCACTGCTATCTTTCGGAGAACTTGCCCTAAAAATATATCCTTTTAAAAATAAATTCGAAAAACCATAGTCATCATGGAGCTCGATAAAAAGAGGTAACTCTAATTCATTCTCAATATCTACGTCCTTTCCGGGCTGAGTGATCTCTGCAAAAGGATATTCATCGTTCAATGGAAATATGCTATATTCAACAGGTTTATAATTTGCAATACTATCCTGATCAAAAACTTTTATTGTGTAAAGAATATTTTTCTCAACAATGAAAGATCCATGAGCTGTATGCCCAGAGATCCTTAATGGGACCTGAGTCGAATCACTAAATAATATATACGCTTTAGTGAGTTGCTTATCTGTTTCGATATTAATTTCTACCCGACTTCCCCTTAAGGCGGTAATTTCCCCATCATTGGCTGGCAAAAGAGTAGGCGACAATCCAGAATAAGCCGGAGGCATAATTTTCACTTGAAAATTTCGGATTACCGGTCTTTCTTTAATTAAAATAGTCCCCATTTCGGAAGTTACGCTTTGGGAGCGGAAACGTGAAAAACTTAAATCTGCTATGAAGTAATATTGAAAAGGATTTTGCACATGATTTAATTTATATTCGAAAAATTCCTTATCAGGAACGGGAATAGTCAACTTTTTGACATCCGATTTTTTCAAATTTTCATCATCAAATTTTTTTAAACTTTGCAGAATGAGAAATAAACGAAGGGGTTTTACACCTTCAACTTTTCCTCGCAAAACTACCGAATTATTCCGTAAAATTTCTTGATTTCCCGAAAGGTTTATTACTTTTATAGGAAGCTCTTCCTGAAAATTTTTCCAGGGGAAAATAATCTTACGAAATGCACTACCCACCTGATTCGGAAAAAAAAGATAAACAAAGGAACAAAATAAACTCGCTAATAGCAATGGCCTGGCATTTACTCGTAATGTTTTTAAAGAAAACGCGGGTTTAAGATTTACGTCTGAGAATTTTTTCCAAAGCTGGTTTAATGCCATATTTCTTAAAATAGTAGAACCACTGCTCGAATGTTTATGGTAAATCTGAAGGTAGTTCAATAATGCATCTTGAATATTTTTGTCCATTCTACCTATTCTAATCGCTGTGCGTTGAAGCATCTTCTGTGAAGGAGAAAATATTTCACGAAGGTTGGGTAAGATATAATAAATGGTATAAAAAAGATACCATAGAAACACAATTCCAATAAAACCCTGACGAATAGTTGGTGAAATATCAAATAATAAGTTTAAAAATAAAAAAATGGAAATAGCAATAAAACTAATAGATAAAAAACGAAATGTTTTTTCGAGAATTTTTATTAAATAATATTGGCGGTGGATTTTAGTAATTTGTCGAAAAATTTTTTTATATTTTTTATCAATATCTATTTCTGTCATTTTATAATCACCAAATATAAACCTGGGAGATAAATTTACTTTAATTTTGTTTAAATATTCAAACCATCAATGAATCAATGCCCAGATTAGGATGTTTGTTCCCATCTTTAGTGCATTTTCTCTAATTTCTGGTGGATCATTATGAATATCAGGATCCTCGCAACCATCACTTATATCCGTATTCAACGAATAAAATACCACCAGACGACCTTCATAAAATAGACCTAATCCATGGGGAGGTCCACCATCATGTTTATGAATTTTTGGTAATCCATTCGGAAAATCGAAAGCCGTATGAAAAATAGAATGTGAAAAAGGTAATTCAACCCAATCTAATTCCGGGAATACTTTCTTCATTTCACGTCTAAAGGACTTGTCCATTCCATAATCATCATCCGCCCAGAGGAAACCCCCACTGGTGAGATATTTTCGTAAACGAACAACTTCTTCAGGTGTAAATTTGATATTCCCATGACCCGCTATATAAGCGAGGGGATACTTGAAGAAATCTTCACTTAAAATATCTACAGTAACTTCTCTTTCTGTAGTATTGATAGCAAAATTATCTCTTATAAATCGAAATAAATTCACAAAGGTAGTTCGATTGCCGTACCAATCTCCGCCACCACCATATTTAATTCTGGCTACAGTTACCGTTTCTTGTGCATAACCCAGGTTAAAGTAAAAAGGCAAAATTAAAAAGGCATAAATAAATGGTTTGAGGACTTGTTTACAGAATTTCATTAGCATTTAAAAAGTATCAAATTCTTTAATTTCTCAAATTAAGATATAATATATAAAGAATAATATAACCTGTTTAGTTTTTTATAAACATTCTACTATAAAAACATCATTAGCTTAATCAAATGTTTATTGTTAAATAATTATCATAATTAAAAGCACTAATAATTTTTTCATAAATAGTTGTTCTTGTTATGTTTTTAGGATTTTAACTCAATTTTTTATTACAACTTTTTTTACCCAAATCGGGATTCAATAGTTGCCTTAAATATAAAAAAGGGGATTCGTAATAATCAGTTCAATATAATATTATAGACTGATTATTACGAATCCCCTGCAATAGCATCTCTATATAAAAGCTTATTAGATTAGAATTTTACTTGCAACTATGACTACCATGGTCAGTGAGCCAAGAACTTTTACTGTTAAACCACCAACTTTTCCGATTAGTGCACCATAAGTTGCATGTAGCGCATCTTTGAAATGTTTGCCACGGATCAATTCCAAAGTTATAGTTCCCACAATAACACCAATAAATCCACCGATTATAGCTCCGAGAATAGGGCTGACAAAAAATCCACTTATACTACCCACAATTCCCAGAATAATTCCGGATATCGTACCTAATCTCGAAGCACCGTATCGTCTGGCTCCAAAAGCAATAACTATATATTCTAAAAATTCAACAACTATAGCTATAAATAATAAAGTAAGTAAAAAAGTTAAGGAAAATTTATTAAATCCAGTGGCAAGACCGTACCAACCTGCATCAAAAACAATAACAAAATTTCCTGGAATACTAAAAAAATTCGAGATAAGACTAAATAAAAGAATTAAAACAAACAGAATTTCTAAGATTTCCATATCTGGCATCCCACTATTTTATTCCTTGATCAAAATTTTCCTTAGCATACTGTAGGGCAAACTTGCTACGCTTTTTCCGACTATTTAAGCCAAGTTTGTTTAGTATAGATCTCACACCAAACCATCCCACCCTCGTAAAACCGAATTCTTCAGTGTTAAGAATTTTATTAATTCTATAAGCACCATATTTTGGATTTCGGGCAACAATGTATTTTATTTTATTTTCCAAGCTTTGCATATAAAGTGGCACTTCTTTCTTTGCTCTTTTTTCTAAATTTTTATCAGATTCTTTCTTAACCGGAATTGTAGATTGGGCAACATTCGACTCTGGCCTGGGGGGAAAATATTCACTTCGAGCTGAAGAGTTCGTTAAAGAAGCTGGTGATTTAGAAAAAGTTTGTTCTGTAACTTCAGTTTCTTTGGACTTTGGGGTAATTTCTTCAAATTTTTGAATTGCTTCCTCAACTGAATCATATACTTCCAATATATGATGAAATTCCAGCAATTCAAAAATTTCATAAACGTCAGGTATCATCCGAACTAATTTAAGATCACCATTATTTTCCCTGATAGACTTTATTTCGCTGATGAAAATCCCCCAACCTGCGGAACTAATGTAATCAACATTTCCCAAATCAATGATAATATTATATCTACCTTGTTTCAGGAGACTATTCAAAGCGCGTTCTACCTCAGAGGAGGTGGTCGTATCAATAAATCCTCCAACTTTAATAATTGAAATCTGATTTTGTTTTCCGGCCACCTCTGTGGATACTTGAATACCTTCCATTCCAAACTCTCCGCTTAAAATAAAGGAATTTTGTAATTAAATTTAATAAATTAAAAATTTAACCTTTTAATTGTCATTAAACAATGTTTCTTTTTTATTCTTTTCTTTTGAGCAACTATTACTCATTCTCGTCTTTTTTTGAAATATCTGAAGAATCTTCTTCTAACTTTTCTTTAGATTCTTTTTCATCCTCTAAAATTGATTTTTTATCTCCCCCATTGGAATTAATTGGTCGTCCTCGGACGGTAATTATTTTTTCTTTACCAGAAGTGCTGGATGTTGGTACTTTAACAACAAAGGGATTAGTAGCTTCCAATTTTTCTTCAGACCTGAAGCCTGTCATGATTTCACCATCTAAAGTTAATAATGGAGTACCGGGTGGCTTCAAACGTCTTTTTCCACCGCGTTTAACGAACATTTCACGTTGTTCTTTCTTGTTCAATTTAGCTCGCTTTAATTCTTCATAAATCAAGCGCGGACTAATTTTTGTGTACCCATATTTCTCTGTATTCAACAAATCACTGATCCGTTTTGGACCGTAATTAGGATGCTGGCGAATGATATCATATATTTTTGTCTTCTTCTCAATGCTTAAATGCCGCAATCCTACATTGGTAAATCCATGAAGCACTTCTCTAAAACGAACCATTCCACCATTTTCTAATATTTTTTTGTATTTATAATAGGTAGACGGAGAAATAGAAACTTTTTTACAAGCTTTCGAAACTGTTATATCGCTATTTTTGACCATCTCGAAAAGATCAGTGAACATTTTAACTTTGACATCCACAACTTCCATATTCTCTTTAATCGCGACAAGTGTAATATCATCATTCTGCTCATATCCACCTGTAAAATTCAAGATATCCTCTTTAACATTCTTTACAAAATCTACGACGTCCAGATGACCATGCCGCCGTATTGAAGCTAAAAATCGTTCTTCTCCAAATAACTCCCTCTGGTGATTCATTGCTTCAGTAATTCCATCAGTATAAACAATCAGAATATCATCGGGATGGAGTCTTATTCTGTCCGATTTAATTGTGCGCCGGAAAAGTGTTGAATCTGGAAGTGTAATACCTACAGGAAAACCAGGTGGATTTAAATAAAAGGTTTCTTTGGTCTTGCCCCGATAAAGAATCATGGGATTATGACCCGCACTGGCGAAAGAAATAACCCGTTCACGTGAATCCAAAATTATGTAAAAGGCTGTAACAAACATACCCTTTCGAATATCACCGGTAATAAAATCATTTACCTTGGAGAGAACCTCTGCTGGATTTTTATTTCCTCGCGCTTCCAATCTCAAAGCAGTACGAATCATAGTCATTACCATTGAACCTGGTACACCCTTTCCTGAAACATCTGCTACACAAATACCAATTGTATGATCATCTACTTCAACAAAATCAAATAAATCACCCCCTACTTCTTTGGCTGCTTGGTAATAGGAAGTTATGTCATAACCAACAACATTGGGGAAGTCGTCTGGTAGCAACATTTGTTGAATCTCTTGTGCTACTTGCAGTTCACGCTGCATTCGCTGCTGCTCCATTAAGTTCATTTGAGCTTCACGGAACTTACTCGTCATCTCATTAAAAGCCTGAGCAATTTCGCCCAATTCGTCGCTGGCATCTATATCTAATTCATCTTCATCAACGGTACCATGTCCAACCTGCCTGACCCACCCGGCTAATTTATGAAAAGGATCCATTATAAGAGTAATCAAAACAAATGAACCTGAATATCCCACCAGTAAAACTATTATTAAAAGTAATAGCAAATTAAGTCTGGATCTCGAAATACGTTGCTTAATCGTAAATTCATTAACTAAAATATGAGCGTATCCTAAAGGTCTTGTTTTTATTCCTCCCACACGTACAGGAGTAACAAAATCATACAGAATGCTATCCTCACGCACTACATAACGATATATTTTAGTTTGATTAAGCGTATCGATTAATTTCTGCTCACCGAAATATATAGTTTCACCTCGAAGACCTTTTAGAATTAAATCCTGTCGATAAGGGTAGGTTGTTTTAGGTCGCTGAACAGAATCTGTCACCAACGTCATTGTAATGATATCAGGTCGGGTTTCTTTAACAGATTTTGCATTTTCAGTCAAGGTAATATGATCATTAAAAGGCTCAAATGAAATTTTAGCTAAATTTTCACTCAAAGCCTGACTGGTAGTAAAAATATCTCTCGTGATATTTTGTTCAATCTTTGAATTAAAATAAATAAAAGAAAATATTGAAAGGGCAGTTATAATTGCACAAGTAACCAGTGTAAATTTTGTCCGCAATGTAAGAGAATCCCAGATCATTAAAATTTTTGGATGTTCTACTTTTTCACGTACTTTAGTTAAACGTAATTCATTTCCACGGTTCGTTACATTATACTTAATATCATCCATCAATTTGCGCATCATAAAGATGCCTAAACCACCTTTCTTACCAATCGATACATACTTTTGTAGATCAGGATTCTTCACCTGGCGGGGATCAAAACTTTTTCCATGATCAATAATAACTATAGTTAAGCTCAATTTCCTAATGATTGCCCTAATGATTATCTGTCCATTTTTAATGTCGCGGTAACCATGTCGGATGATATTGGTACATGCTTCGTCTACTACTAATTTAAACGAATTTGTAACTCGATCGGTGAATTTATATTTCCTGCCAATATGTTCAATAAATTCACGTACCTGCTTCAGATATACCATCTGAGCAGGAATTATGATTTCTTCTTTTTGAACGTTTTTAAACATAAGTCTTCATCTATTTTCTAAAATCCTTTTAATTTTTTATAACCATTTTATTCTCATTTTGTTCTTTTTATTCGTTCTTCAGCACGTTTTATTGCATCCTGGATTTTTTTACTATAAGGATATTTCTTCTGTAGATCCTTCCAGATTTTTAGAGCTTCATCATAACGCCCTGCTAGAAAAGCATCAACAGCCTTCAAATAGAGTCTCTCAGATTCCAAATCCATCTCTTTTTCAACTATTCCTAATCCTCGTTTAGTCTTTTCAATATATTGTTTTAACCGATCATTTGTTGGATCCAATTTCAATGCTTCTTCAAACAATGCGAGGGCTTTCTGGTATTCTCCAAAATCATAAAAATGGAGAGCCTCCTGGATGTAATTTTGAATTTTTATTCGGTTTGCTAATATATTGATTTCTTGCTTAAGGCTTGGATCCTCTGGAGCAAGAACCAGAGCCTTGCTTAATATCCGTAATGCTTCTGAATAATTTCCTTTTTGGAACTCTCGTCTGCCTTGATTAACCAATACCCGTACTTGTTCTTCCAGTCTACGTTTTGTAGTAGCAATGGCTTCTTTAATAGTTGGATCTTCTGGTGCTCTTTCTAATGCCAAATTAAATTCTATTAAAGCATCGGTAAATTGATTATTTTGTAAAAATAATTGTCCTTTCTCAAAATGTAGTTTTACGAAATTCCGATTCTCCTCAGCCAACTCTTTATCAACAGCTCGGGCAATAGCCTCCTGTTGCCTTTTCTCAAAATCTTTCTGAATCATATTATTTGCACTATCTAACAAAGCGTTTGCCATCTGGTTGAAAGGATCTACAGAAATAACTTGTTGAAATTCTACATAAGCATCAAAATATCGTCCTGCTTCCATAAATTCCTTTCCACGTGCCATTTTTTCAGCAATAAAATTCTGCCTTTCTTGTTCCTTAGTCCTTTCAACAAGTTCTTTTTCACGCTTTAATCTTTCCTCCTCTGCTAAACGAATCAGTTCTTCTCGAGATTTTCCAATCTCAAAAGTGATAGAGAACCGATGTGTTGGAGGAAAGTCACCGCCCCCACTCGAGGCGCCAAATGAATAATCAATTTGCATGAACGAATAATTTATCCCTCCACCAAAAGCCATTTGTCCATTATCAAAACCCAAACGAATTTTACCCATTCCTCTGAATACATATTCTGTTCCCATTCGTAAAGCTAATCCTTCAAATTTACTAGAATGTAAATCGAAAACAGCATTAATTTTTCCAGATTCACTAAATTGGATTCCTTTTACAAAACCAAAAGTAAAATGGTAGGGTTCTGAATCGTTCTCCATTCCTAATTTTAATTGAGGGGAAATTAAATTTCTGAAACTTAAACCAAATGAAAGGTCTCTAAAAATACCTTTATCCCATTCTGGCCTATACATCAAGCCAATATCAATTCCCAATCCAGTAGCGTTTTGATTAATCAAAGAAAATTGTTGCCGTCGTATCTTAAATGTAAAACCACCTAATAAATAAAAAGGAAGTTTTTTTGAGTAAGATAAATACAATTCAGCTTCTTCATAATTCATACTGCCCAAACGAAGATTTTCAGAAGTTGTATATGGAATATCATCTGTTCCAAGTCGGGCAAAGCCCAAACCTACGGTACCATAATTCAGTGTTGGGTAAACAAAGCCTGCAAAATCGTATATTGTTCCTTCGAACACCTGATTATGAAATAATGTAAACGTTGTTCGCTGGACAAGTTCCAGTCCCGAAGGATTCCAAAAAACCGCTGTAGGATCATTCACGGCAGCAACTATGGCACGGCCCAACCCCATAGCCCGGGCACCAGCACCATAACTCAAGTTCATCGTTGTCCCATATTCTCCATCCGATTGGGCAACAGAAATGCTCCACATAAACAAATTTCCACAAAATAGCAAAATCAAAAATCTTAACATTATTTGAACTTCTCGTTTCATGTTAAATTCATTTTTATTTTATATAAGCAACTTTAGTTTTATATGTTTTAGACTGGCCATTATTATAACGGATATTTAAAACTGCAATATATACACCATTTAAAACCTGATGGCCAGCATTATTTCTACCATCCCAGGTCAAATATCCATCCAATAGTTGCGGTCCATCGAAGTCTACTTTTTTACTCCAAACCAGCCCCCCCATTAAAGTATAAATCCGTAATTCAGCCGTTCCCGAATTTTCTGCCCAGAATATGAAACGAGTTTCAGGTTCAGTAATCCCAAAAGGATTGGGATAATTACCAAAGATTTCATCCTCCTTTGAGGAAATAATGGTCACATCAGCCGAATAAACGGTTGGATTCTGAGGATTTAATAATTGTCCATCTGCATCAATAATTTCTACTGTGTTATTCTTATTGTTTTCTATGTACGCTCTGATTTTCTCGATTCTTAATCCAAATCGCTTATTTGGTGCTGAGGGTGAAACATCAACTAAAACAACTAACGAATCTTTACTCCCAGCAGGCAATTTTAATTTGTTCTCTTCCGCAAAAAGAATAGAAATAGTGCTTAATGTATTTTCATTGACCGCTACATCAGCAAAAATTCTAGGATTAAAATACTCTTTATTAAGCCTCATCCAGGCAGCATTTACAACTCGAATTCGTGATATTAAGGTTGATGGATTTTCAATTACATTATTTTCATTATCCAGTAAAGACACTACAAGACTATCAACGGTAATTTCAGGCACATTTTCAGAGGTTTTTTTATTATACAAAACAAAACCCATAAGAGGAAGATTTACTGTATTTTGCCGACTTACCGAAACTGGATTATATTCTTGATCCGATAATTTTGAAAAAACTAATCTATGACTCTCAGTAGAAATACCAATTAAAGCAGTGGCATTAAGTGTGTCTAAAGTAGCCGGTTTTCTTTTATAAACATCTATTGGACGTTTTAAAAAATAAACTTTTAACTCTGTACTAATCAATCGAGAAGGAGTTTTTAACGTCCATTTAACCGTCGAATCAGGCCAAACAAAATCTTTTTCGGCTGAAACATCTAATAGCTCCAATTTATCTGGGTCGAACTCTAACCGCATTCTGCCCAAACCACTCAACCTGGCATCACCCTTTTTAACCACTGTGGCAGCGACAACAAATTGTTGATTAGTCGGTAAACGACCATCAACTGCAGATGGCGGTGAAGTAATTTCCAATTTCAAACCAACTATTGCTTCCCTCACCAAAATAATTGTAGTATTAAGAAAATCTTCTCTTATTTCCCCACTATTAACATCCTCAGCCCATACGTGGATTGATACCGGGATTTCAGTAGGTCCAGCAATATATGATGGAGAAATAACCTGCCAGCTCACAGAATTTCCTGTAAAAATTTTTTCTGAGTCTGATATAGTAAATTCATACGATTGTGGAATTATTAATTTTGCATACTTCTCTTCTTTGAAATCACCGGTCGATTCTATATCAATTTTTATGTCAAATGTCTGATTAGTGCTTATGGTATCAGGTATTATCAATGTTTCGCTCAAAAGTTTTAATTCTGATTCAAAAATAGTTATCGGTTTCAATGGAATTGAAAATTGCCCCGGAGTGTTACTGTTTTTATCACGGTAGTGGTAAACAATAGTGGCATTAACAACACCTCCCAAATTCCCAGTAAAAGGGGTTAAAATCTGGCTTAAATTCTGCCCACCAGGAATGGAATCTTTTACAAGCAATGTGTAATCAAATGCATCTATTGTTACACTATCAATTATTGCGGTAGCAGATCCCACTTGATTGCTGAGCGTTACTCTGATAGTATCAATTTTTTGTTGAGATATTCTACGTTGATAAATTGTATCAATAACTGAAATTGACACCGGTTTTTCGATAATTAATGAATCCTGAAATAATATAGTTGTATCTTTGAATGCTAAATTTTCTTCGTACTCTTTAATTTCCAGAATTACAGGATATTTTCCCGGTAATAATGGAAAACTTAATCCTGAAAACCTTAAAGAATTGGACTGGTTTCCTAATATTCGAGTATCTTTGAGAAGATTACTGGATAGTGAATCTATCCATAGTATGGCAGAGTCACTTTTAATATAAACATTAGCGCCTCCAGTATTTTTTATACCTAAGGTGAAGGAGGCATTTTGTCCTGTAGTTAATTTATTTGGATAAAATGATAAAGGTACAAAACACGCTGGTCTAACAACCTGCCAGGAGTCTGTCGTATCTGCATTTTCGATTGTGAAGGGAATTCCTGTTAAAGGGTTTTTCCCCGTTAGACGTGCATTGATTGTAACTAAACCTGGAGTATTGATTGAATCCACAATGATTTGATTAAAATTGATTTTAACCAAACTTTTTGAGGGTACATGGAGGGCAGGAGTAAATGTTGTATCAATATTTTTGTATTTTCCTCTTGAAAAGATCAAGTTTAAAGAATCAATATCTAAAACTTCATTACCTGAATTATTGATATGAACACTAACCCGCACACCTTTCTGATTCAGACTAACAGAATCATGTGGAGACCTGATTGAAAAAATTCTTAAGTTAGGCAGATCTAAAATATTAATGCTATCCTTTTTTGTCGCTGAATAAATAGCTTGACTTATACCAAGATCAATTTCTCTGGCAGTTCCTTCAGCATCTACAATGAGTATTCCTTCTGTTGCAGAAAGTGAAGCGTTAATAAAAAATCGTATTGATGCTGTGTCCCCTGCATCTAATCTAAAATCGAGAGTATCTCTTAATATTTGTGAAAAACCTGGTTTATCAAACTTCAAAGAAAGATTAGTTAGCTGAACTGGTCTTCCACCGATATTACTTAAATAAACAATAGCTGGAATGCTGTCCTGTCCCTTATTAGCATATTCTGGAACAACTACTACACTATCGATAATAAATTGTCCGGGCGATTGAATTACAAGTGTAGCTGGAGTTAGCGAAGAGGTAGGACCGACTATTTTATTATCATTATTATCTTCTCCGATTGCCTCAAAATTTATAGTATAAACTCCCGGTTTACTACCAGCAGTAGCAGAATAAAGAAATCGTACACTATCACCGCCGTTTATTTCGGGCAATTTAACCGGCACTATAGGTGTTATGACTGTTCCTCCATCTGAAGGTTGAATTAATGCATTCAATGATGTTAAAGTAAGTTTCGCTTGACCAATGTTATTAATATCGAAAGAAATGTTAATACCTGATTTTCCCGCACTTGCTGTGTCCTGCGAAATACTAATTTCTGAAATTTGAATTTCAGCCGGCGATTGAACAAAAACAGTATCTTTTATAACCGCTCCCATATTTACGAATTGACGTCCTGAATTAAGTTCAGTGTAAATAATTTTAGCATCAACAGAAACAGGACCGATGGGCGATTCTGATGGAACGTTAATTAATAATTGTGTTAAGACTATACTCTTCCCCTGAATGGTACTTGGTAGAGTTGTAATCAAGGTATCCTTCAATACATCTGGTGAAAAAACCAATCCCACACTATCCAATTGCACAGCAGCCTGGCCATTATTTGTTATTTTCACTTTTACTAATATGTTACGTTGGCCTTTATTAATATTAGTTTTGTCAATCAGAACTGAATTAATTTGAACTAAAGCAGGATTAAAAGATTGAATGAATAAAGAATCCTTAGTCACAGGAGCCAGCTCAGTTTGAAGCCCGTTTCTTTCATCAATGTAGGTTAAGGAAGCAGATATAGGATCATAACCTAATGCCGCAACAGAATCAATTGTAATTTTGAAAGATAACGTATCCATATCCCCGGGATCTACGGGATGGGGCAAAGAAGGACTGGTATCAATCACATTTTTATTAATAAAGGAAAGAAAAACATTATTTATGACTCCAATAACTTCTCCATCGTTACGGACAAAAATATCAATCATTACGTCAGTTTGCCCCTGGCTAACGGTATCAGGAGATGCTACAATATCAACAATTTGTAAATCGGAGTGTCGAAGAATTCGGATAGTATCATTTTCGGTTTTAGCTGACAGATTATACGAACGACCTGTATTCTGATCTTGATAATTGATTTCTGCCCAAATCGTATCCAATCCTGCTGGATACGAAAGAGGAAATTCCAACAAATAATTTAATTTGTAGTTATCACCTGCTGGAATTTCAATCGGAAATCCAAGATTAGTCGTTGAATCTGGTTCAAAATTAAAAATCTCATTCTGATACTTCCCATGGAGTACCACGTCCGAAGTTGATTGAATCCGGATTGCTGCATTCAAATTGTGAGGATTTTTTACTACAAAAGATAATTTAACATTTTTTTCTCCTTGATCGGCCACATCATTGTCTATAATTAAACTATCTATAGTAATATCAGAGGGTCGGCGATCGACAAATATTGCATCACTGATCAGAATATTGGGCTCAATGAAGGAGAAACCACTCTCCTCTCCGGCAAGTTGTAATTTGATTGTTTGTTGAACCGAAGAAGGTTGAGTTCGCACCAAAGAGCGTTCAAAAACCAACTCTTCCGGGATATTAGGAGTTAAAGTCTGAGAATTATCTAGATAAAATGTGTCCAGTCCAAATGTTAGAAAAGTTTCCTGAGGATTCAGTACAACATTAGTATTTCCACTGTTAATCAACTGTAAAGAAAGTGATATTTGATCATCATTTGTTACTCTTCCTGGTGTCAACGAACCATCAACATAGTTTATAACTGCTTGACGAAGAACTTTTAAAGTATCTACTGTATCGGCCCGTGAAAAGCTAATATAAGATCCTGAAGAAATTATTTTTCCACTGAATTGCCCATCTACAAAGTAAGTTCCAAACGCAAACAGCTGTGGAATAGTAAATTGATAACGAAAAACACTTTCAATTGGACCTGGAGGTATGGTATCCACTCCTGATATTCTATAAAAATCAACCGGAATTGTTGTTCCATCTGCACGTTTTATAACCGGACGGGTTAAATCACTATTAACGGCTATTTTTGTATTTCCAGAGTTACGAACACGAAGATCTACAATAACAGTGTCTCCCCGTCTTGCCCGGTTAGGATTGACGCTAACAGAAGATAATCTTATTCCTGCTACATCAAAAGCATCGGGATATGTAGAAAATGATCCAATTAAACTGGAATCTTTCGCTGTACCTCTTAAAAATATCTCGGGTTGGTACGAAGAAACTGTAAAGTTAGTGTCCAAAACTTCCCCGCTGAACATCAAAGTCCAATTCGATGAATTACCAGGTATTGTATCCGTGAGAAGTCTCGCACGAAATGTATTTATGCCATCTGAAAACTGCAAATAACTCTGGTCCGAAGTTGAAAGTTTTACACCCCATGGTCCTTCATTTACCACATTAACAGAAAAATTTAAAGTATTACCCAATGCTCCTGATAAGGGATTAAGCGAACCTTCCTTGTAATGAATTCGATAAATATGAACCAAAAAAGAATCAATTCCGGGAATATATGACCGAATAATAGTTAAATTGCTTTCATTGTCAATCATAACAGAATTTGTCGCCTGACCATTCGAAACTGTTTGTAATATGTTTTTTGAAAGTATAGCATTCGCTCCAAATGCAACATCGTAATTAATATTTGCACCAGGAACAGGATTTCCGAACTGATCTTCAACTTTTAAGGTAAATGGAACCGTTCCATTTGGTAAAGCGGAAACAGAATCATTAGGAATCCCACGAATATTTACCAATACTATTTTATCCGGTTCATCATGAATTGCTGATGCAAATAATGTATCCGATACAACATTTGAATTTTTTAGTATTGCAAGCATTCGGTAATTACCAACAAGGTTACCCAGGGTCCATGACACGTTTGCTTTGCCTTCAGCATCTGTCATCCTTGAATCCGGCGTAACATTACCACCATCCAGTGTTTGAAAAATCAGAATAGAATCTTTCAAAGGATTTTCATAAGCATCAAGCAACTGAAAAGTTATATCATTTGCAAGGGGGGTTCCTACTACACCGGTTTGATTATTTCCTGCCAGGACACGAATAGTATCAGCACGTCCAGGGATATTTGCAATACCTGTAAAAGTTAAAAAAGTTGGTTGGGCATTAGCGAAAGCTCTAACTTTATATTTTCCTAAACGGCTGCCGAGAATTAATTGAGTTTCTGCCTCACCATTGGAATTTGTCAGGGTTGAATACTGTGTAAACTTCTCTCCTGTAGAACCTTCGGGGTGTTCAACTATTGCAAAACTTACTTCGACATTTGGAACTACATTTCCGAGAGTATCCGTTACTTTTACCTTAAAAGCATCTAAAGTATCAAAGATAGCACCGGTCCTTAAAGTGTCACCAGGGACCAGGTAAGATAACCTTAAATTAGTTTGAGGTTTCGGGAAAGCTACAAAGTAAACTGTATCTGGAGAAGTCGTAAAATTTTTAGAGTAAGCTGCTAAAGTATCGGGATCAGTACTGGTGTGGAGTATCCAGCGGATTTCAGCAATGCCCTGCGAATTCGTAATACTGAAATTGTTGCTCACATTTCCACCTGTTTTGGGCAACCATAATATTGTATCCCCTGGCACAGAATTTTCGAAAGCATCTTTTACTGATAAACGAACAGGCAAGGGCAATTCCTGTCCCACAACTCCTGACTGACTATCAGTTTCAGCAATTTTGAAGATGGCAGATGGATTACCAGGAACAACTTGAATACTCAAAGTTTGATCTGTTAATCCCCCACTAACACTTTGAGCCTGAATTGTAGCATTTCCCACAGTCTGAGCTGTCAGAACAGTTGAATCAGCAGTAGTTGGCTGGATTGTACCGATGGATGCACCTATTAGACTCCAATTCGACTCTATTCTGCCTAAATAATTGCCATCTTTATCAAAACCAACCGCATATAAGACTAAAGATTCTCCGGCTGATAGCACCTTCTCTCCTATTTCATTCCCATCTGCTTGGGGAGAATCCTGAATAATAATATGGTCAAGACTTCCACTATTTACTGTAATTAATGCGGTAGTATCATTCTTCAATGTAGTAGAGGTGGTTATAATTCTACCACTGCCCGGTTGACTTGGATTAAACGTTATCCAAGCTGCCGGTCCAACAGGGACATTACCCAAACTGCCAAGGCTACCCCAAGTAACCGAATTATCTCCTAGATAATTCCCCATGGTATCATAATGGGCAGCATATAAAGTCAATGCGGAATCTGTGGTAATATAAATTGGAGTATTAACTTCTGATCCACCCCCATTAGCCTGATCGCGGATCAAAATATAATATGGTGGGCCACTCTGTACGGTGATTAACCCGGTTTCATCCTGAAAACCTGTATTTGTATCTGTAGCTCGGATTTTCCCTGACCCGGTTCGATTGGCAATAAAAGTCACTTCTGTATTATTACTTACAGAATCCTGCCCATCGAACTTACCCAGGCTACCAGGAATGGATAACCAACTGACCGTTTTCAAAGTATCAATAAAATTACCTTCAGAATCAAAACGTCCAGCAAATATGCGGAAACTTTCACCGGCAATTAGAGTTGTATCACCCACATCGGAATGGTCTATAGAGTATAAGATGCGAATCGAAGCATAGGACCCTGTTGACGTGGTGATTAAACCAGTTGCATCTCCTGTAATTTCTGGTGAAGTTGGAATACTAACGGTGAGGGTTCCCGAGGCTCCGCTAGTAGATGGTGAAAAATTGAGAAATGAACTGGTCGAATTTACTACAGGAGTTAAAGTTCCAGTGGATTGCCATACAGCGGAATCGATATCAGATATATAATTACCGAAAGCATCATATCCTGCCGCATAAAAAGTTGCAGTTGTATCGGTGGAAAATGTAAACGATAATCCGCTGGCAGATTGTCTGGCACCTGAAACGAAATGCTCAATTTGCAAACGGGAGAGACTTCCTGCCAGGATAATAAAATTATCAGAAGTACCTCTTTTTCCGAATAGGTCAGATACAGAAAAATTTACACCACTCTCTTTGGTGGTAACCCTGGCTAAATAAGTCTTTTGTCCCGAATTTAAATTAGCGGTTGCACCTCCAATAATCTCGACGTTGGTTCCATTTGTGCTCAGAGTTATCTGCCGATTGGATGTTGTGACAATGTTATCGTAAACGTCGTACCCCGTAACTCGCAGGCCTAAAGTATCTCCGGCTGTATAGGTGTGTGGGCCTCCAGGATTAATAGTATCTACAATAGTATAATATGATATACTGTCTGGATTTAAAGTAAATTCAAAAATTAAAGGCGTTAGCGAGCCAAAGCTCACTCTTACCCTGTCTAAAGAATCGGCATTAGTTGAAACTCGGTAAGATGCACTTGCAATTCCGGTAAAATCAGTTGTGATAGACTGTGAACCTGTTCCAGAGGTCGTAAATGCTCCGCTTCCACGAATTCGAGTAAAATCAACTGTTGAATCCGAAATCGCATTACCATATTGATCCTGTAATTTTACACTAATTGTAGTTATTCTACCAACAACGAGAGTTTGCGTTTGTGAAACCTGAGCAATCAGAGCATCTGGCGTCGCGGGGAGAACAGTGAGGATTCCACTTTCAGTGCTAATTAACGAATTGACGCTGTCTGTTACTTTGACTTTAAAATTACCAGCTTTTGTATCTGAGACACTAAAGCTAATTGTGCTCCCACCAGAGAATGGTACCGGACTAGCAACACTAAAAGTAGCCGTGTTACTTCCCACTGCCGATAAATTCACACTTCGATTATTAGCCCTGGGATTTCCAAATTGATCCCGGGCGGTAATCACAAAAGAAACACTCTCACCTGCTGTAAAGGTTCTATCACTGGCGGGAACTAATGTATAATAACTTACTTCCCCTGGAATTAAAGATACATTAATAGTATCGACTAAACTCTGAGGTGGGTAACTTACTTCAATTCTCTCAGGTGAAGCAGATATATCTGTTCCTAAAGTGTAAATTACTTCAGCATAGCCATTGGCATCTGTTACATCCGAATTTGAACTTAAACTACCATTTCCACTAATAATATTAAAGAATACTGTTTCCCCACTAATTCCATTTCCATAAGTATCCTCTAACCTAATTCTTAAAAGAATATCGGTTCCAACTTCTCCACTGGTGTCGGAAACTACCAAAATAGATGGTACCGCTGGATTAATTGTGATTAACCCACTTTGCCCATTAATCGAAGTATTACCTTTTTTATTTGCAACTACGGTAAAACTTCCTACCACAGTATCTGAAACGGAAAAGGATATAGTCGAATTGCCTGAAAATCCAACCGTATCGTTGGGTGAAAAAGTTGCTGAAGTTGAACCAGAAGCAGAAAAAATTACCGTATCATTGTTAGCAATTGCATTTCCCTGTACATCTTTTGCAGTTAACGTAAAGCTAACATTACTTCCAGCCGTGGTCGATTGTGGATCTGCAGGTGAAAATTCATAATAAGCCACGGAACTTCCTGTTACATTCACTGTCCAGCCATTGTCACTTGCTGCCTGGCTAAGAGTTGAATCCAATCTGGCGTCAAAAACTCCAGTATAAGTTCCGTTCGTGGCTGAAGTTGGCATGTTCTGCACAAAAGTTACTACCAATGAATCCTTTACATCGAATGGCGAAGTCTGAACAACAATCGTATTGTTACTCGTATTGTAATACCATGTTGCATAGCCTGGTTGGGTCGGTGGGTTAGTCGAATTCTGCAATAAAGCTTGAGCACTATTAATTTTAACATCCGTCACAATGGGAGAATTGGACGTGAAAGGATTTGTGATGGCCACACTATCCACTTTTCCCAGATCAGTTGGATCTCCAGCCGGATCTATACTATCGAAACGGTATTTAAATTGCTGAAAATTTTGTCCTGCTAACACACTATTTGGTTGAATGCTGGCATTGGCTTGCGGACCTAAACTTCGAGGATGGAAAAGGATTGCAGAAAAAGAGGTTATTGCTCCTTCCTGATTATAGCTGTAAAGAACCCCATCATTGCCAGATTTGATGCCGACTGTTGCTGAATTCCCATTTGTGCTATCTGCACTGGCACTGGAAACATAGTTATACTGAATCTTGATTAAATTAGAATGTTCGTAAAGAATAACTTCAAAAGTAATTTCACTACTACTGCTCGTGGAATTATTTTGTTTAAATTTATCCCATTGGATAACAAATTGTCGGTTAGGCGCACTTCCAATTGTCTTATAATAAGCATTATCGTTCCCATCTGCATCCAGATCATCCCAATAGGCGGCAATAATATAATTTGGAGCGCTTGCAGAAGGAATTGTATCATTCTCCGGAAAAGAACTTCCTGGATCAGTAAAACTAATAAAACCATTACTGGAAACCCATATTTGGCTATACTGAGTTCCGTAAAAAGTAAAGTTAAATGGGAGGGATACAGGCATATAAGCATCCAGATTGTTTGTTACATCTGGAAATATTGATGTACCATCCTTTACGTCGATCCAATCGTACTCAATACTATTTTCAGTAGGTGATTTGGAATCTGTCCACATATAACCATAATTATCTTTACCACCCTGGTTTGCTAAAAGATTTGACATTATTAGAACAATGCCTAGTATCACATAATAAAGCCGCTTTATCATAGAAATATCCCCAACTACTTTTATCTCCGACTTGGGATTTGAGGTAAAGATCCTGAAGCAAAAATATTTTTCGAAACGGTTACACTGTTATTTTGCCAAATAATCTCTCTGATATTCACCTTGTTTATTTCAAACTTCGAATTAGATAGGCCAGCAATGCAATGTAGATTTAATCTATCCCCTGTTTTAAATAGACCATTTTTAAAAATCAACATAATGCCAGCATTCACTCGTTGCCATGCTACAACAGAATCTTGCGTAGGAAGGGATAAATTATTCTGTAGCCATAGTGCAACATTATTCACGCTTACTGAAACAGGGATTAATGATAATTCTTTGGGAACTTCTATAGTCACTCCATTTGCAGGTGTAGTTTCAAAGATTAACTGGAGGTCAAACTCCCAATCCGATGTTGTGCCTTGTAAAGGTTGGAGTCGAACATTCAGATTGGTAGCTGATTGAGCCAGTAGTTCAGAAAATAAGAAAGCAAACAAAATAAATATGGAATAAAAAATTTTCATAGCAATTTTACCTCGATTATATCTTGTTCAAAATATAAGTGAAATAGAGATTAAGGCGTGATTGCAATCACAGTATAACACTTCTCTTTAACATAATAAAACATTTAATCTTTTACAATAGCTTTGATTAATGATAAAAATTCGCGACCATCATTTTCAACTAATCGCAAATTTTTACGGGCTTTTACAAACCTTGGATTAATTTTAGTGGCTTCTTTAAAATTATCCAGTCCTTTTAAAAAATAATCCCTACAAAGCATCAGATGAATCAATGCTAAATAATTCCACAGGTCCGGGTAATTGGGATTCTGTGAAATTGCCTGAGATATTCTCGCTTCAAAACGACTTAAAGTCTCACAATCCAATTGTTCGGGTAGATATTTTAGCCATAAATAGAATTCATAGCCCACAACCTCAACGGGTGTTTTTTGATAAAAATTTTTATTATAATAATCGTACATCAAAGAATAAATGGCTTCTAATTTTTTGTTATTAAGCGCTTGCTCTACCTGGCTAACAAAATTTTTATCTTCTTGATTACCTATTTTTCTAATTTTCTTTAAAACAAGAGCAAAAAACTTTAGATCACGTTGTATCTCCTCCTTTTTATTTTGCATTTTCAAAAAACCAATTCTTTGTATAATGGTTGTGGCCAAATAAAAATAGGCTTCTTTATAATCTGGATTTAGTTTGATTGCCTGGCGGAATTGATTTAAAGCCTGGACGTAATTTTTTTGTTCCATTAAAATGAGACCGTAAAGATTATAAAGATCGGGATAATCAATCCGAGCTTTTATCAATGGTTCGAGTGTTTGAGCAGCTTTATGATAACGTTTTTGTAGAAAATAACAACGTCCTAATAAAATAAAAGCAGAATATAAATCTGAATCCAAATCAATAGCTCTGAGCAGATGTGATTCTGCTTTATCAAATAAATGCAGCGAAAGAAAAATCGCCCCAATCTTTAAGTGAGAAATACTGTCTTCTTTTTCTTTTAAAATATGTGAGATCTCAAAAATTGTCTCTAGCTCAGAAATAACGCTTTGATGAAATTGGTCTAAAAGACGGCGAATACGTAATTCTGTTTCACCTTTTAAAGTCGTATCACGCCGTTCATACTCAAAATATTCTATAAATAATAAACGCCCTTGTTCAAAAACTTCTGTACGAATAAACCCTTCTTCAATATTAGTAGCAGTTTGTAAATGAAACTGCCGCCCACCTATAGAAATATTTTGATTTAAACCTATATTAGACATAAAATATTCAATTTTTATAAAATATAACCAATCGTAAAAATTAATTCAACTTAAATGAGATTGACAATCTAACGGTCTCTTTTAAAAATTTTTCTGTGTTCTATTTAAGACATTACATACATAATTTAAAAATTCTTACAACCCACTTAATTTCTATTTCATCTCAAAAAATTTTAAGAATATTCAAAACATTCTTAATAAAATTCGAGCAACAGTTTTTATCAATAATTTAATTTCTTTTTAGAAAAATAAAGAATTAATAAAAATATTAAGAATTTTAAATTTATTTAAAAATAATAAATCATCCTTTTGCTAAATTTAATTTTTTTGTTTGTCTATTTGCTTTTTGATCTTGAGCAAACGCTCTAACTTCTTCTTAGCCCTCTTTCTAATTTCCGGAGATAACGGCAGATTTAAAGCTTCTGTTACCCATCGATTAGCTTTCTTCCAATCCTTTCTTTTTAATTCAATATCAGCTAATTTTAAGAGACACTCTAATTCGTTATAATGATTATTACCCGGTAAACTACGCACTGCTTTCAGTAAATCAAGATAAAGCGGATAACATATATCAAATTCATTGTTTCGATAGGCCATTTCAACAAGCGTCCATTTGAAAAAACGACTCTGAGGAAAATTTCTATAATTCTCCAGTGCAATCTGGAAAGCTTCTTCTTTCTGGCCGGCATTCATTAGAATCCAACTCAATTGGTCTCGACCTATCCAATAAACAAACAAACCTTTTTGAATAGCTTGCCTAACCATTTCAATTCCTTCTTCTCGCTCATCCGAGATGATAGGCAACCAGAGTAAAAATCCAGCTCTGGCACTTTTCCAAAATTTAAAACTACCTATGCCAAGATATGCATCATAACAGTTCCCATCTATGGCAATAGCTCTCTCTAACCGTTTGACTCCGCGTCTTGCATCACTATAAGCAGAAAACCACTTCCCTTCTTTTGCCTTCATAAAACTACAATAAAGGTAAGCACTACCTTGATAAAAGTTTATCCAGGTATCCTCCTTTCCCAGTTTTTTCAACGAATCGGAAATATCAATCGCTTTTTTCATCAAGCTATAAAAAATTTGTTTTTCTGAATAATCTTCGGCATCCAACATTTTCGCCTGTAAGGCCGCACCTTTATAAAAATATCCTAATGGGTGTCCTGGATATTCTTGAATTAAAGAATGATATAGCTTCTGTGCGTCATCAAATTGATTATTAATCGTAAGTTCGATACCCTTTAAAATTTTACTCTTAAGCGGTTCATAGGCAGGATTAATAGTTGAGTAAACTGTCAACGGATATAATAAAAAGAGACAAAAAATTCCTGATAAAATGCAATTATAATTCCATTTAACACCCGATATCTTTCTTGTTACTGAATTTTTTAACTTATCTATTGTTGAAAAAATTATATATATTATCCATATATTATGCAAAATTATTTTTCTCTTAATCATTAAATTTTACCTTTTTCACAGATTTCAATCAAGATATTCCACCCGATTTCCCGAAAAATATTTTAATGATATTTGATCTAATTAATACTACAACTAAATAAATCATTTCAGGAAAATAAGAATTATCCAATCTTTTTATCTTCTTTATCATATAATTCTAAATAACCAAATTGACCTAATTTGTGTTGAACTTTCGCTGCATCTCCTACGATAACAATAGCCATACGATCATCCATTATATATTTTTGTGCCATTTTTTGAACATCATTTATGGAAACATTAGCTATTGTTTTAAGAAATTTATTCCAATAATCTTCTGGTAAATCATATAAGTATTGTTTCAAGGCCAGCGCAGCGATGGAGGTCGGTGTTTCATTTTGCAGAGGAAAAAATCCTATTAAATATCTACGGGCATTTATTATCTCTTCCTCGGTAACCGGTTCATTCTTAATTTTTTCGAACTGAGAAAAAAAAGCATTTAGAGCATCTGCAGTTACTTCTGTGCGCACCTCAGCATTGGCGATCCAGGCACCGTGCTCTCGGAAAGTTTGCATCGTGGAGTAAGCACCATAGGTATAACCTTTTTTTTCTCTTAAATACATGAAAAGCCGGCCACTGCCACCCCCTCCAAGAATTTTATTCAAAACCAACATGGCTTCAAAATCTGGGTGATTTCTTTGGAAGAGCAAGTTACCCAACAAGATATTAGATTGAGCAGACCCAGGTCGATTTACCAGAAAAATAGTTCGCTCTGTTCTTTCTAAAGGAGGTTGAAAAGAAATATCAGGAATAGAAGACGATTTCCAATTAGAAAAATATTTTTCCGCCAATCGAATCGCAGTACTTTCATTAATATTTCCAGAAAGAATTAAATAAGCATGTTTTGAACTAAAAAATCGGTTGTGGAAATTAATTAAATCTTCTCGAGTTATTTGCCGAATTGTTTCTATTGATTTATGTAAACTGTAAGGGTGTGGAGCAAATAAAGCTCTGTCCATTCGTCGCTGAGCTAAAAACTGTGGTGAACTCTTTTCATTCTCAAAATCAGCTATAATTTTTAATCGTTCCTTTTCTACCTGATCCAGCGGAAATTGGGGGTATAATAGTATGTCTCTGGCTAACTTTATACCAGTTTCCAGATAATTACTTAAAAATTCACCCACAAGAAAGAAAAAATCTTCATTAACCACAGTATCCAGCTCCCCACCCAGCCGTTCAATTGTATCCATTATTGTATAATAGTCATTCTCTCGCGTACCCTTGCGAATTGTTAATGCCAATAAATGACTTAAACCAGCTTTTTCTGGAGGGTCATATTTACTGCCTACAGGCAGGCCGATACGTAAATAAATTTTCGGCAATTCTGGTCTTTCGATAATTAGCAAGGTTAAACCATTGCTCAATTTATGTTTCTTTACCTCAGGAAAACGAAACTCAATTAAGTGTGAATCGATGGGAATTTTTTTATTCAATTTTTTCCTCCAGTCATTATCATCATTTAACTTCTGTGCAATAATTTATTCTATATGATTAAATCGAACTGCCTTTTCCTTTTCGATCCGGATAAACTTCTAAAACTGTCCGATTTTTAGAATTAAAATACCTATGGGCAACCTGCTGAACATCTTCTACGCTTATTTTCTGAAATCTTGATATTTCACTAAAAAACAATTCAGGATCATTAAAAAGAGCAGTATACATACATAAATTATCAGCAATTGTACGAACCATTTCTTTTTTCGATACCCAATCTGACATAATTTTATTCTTTGCTTTCTGCAATTCATCCTGGTTGACCGCTTCATTTTTAATTCGTTCAAATTCTTCGAATATATCTTCCAACAATTGTCCGATATTGCTGGCGGGGTGAACCTGGGCAAAAACAAAGAATAAACCCGGACCAAACTTCCCATCAAGACCACCCAGGATATGCAACGCCGATTGATTCTCTTCAACTATCTTTCGGTACATACGGGAACTCTCACCATCCAATAAAATCTTTTCAATGATTTCTAAAACATAAAAATCCGGATGAGTTCTTTCTGGTACATGGTAAGAAATCAGGGTAGCTGGAAAAGGTGCAAAAGTGTCAGTATAAACTCTCTTCTTTTCCTGGGTCTGTTCAGGTTCGGTTAAATCCACCGGAGGAATGGGCGGACCTTGTGAAATATTTTCGAAATATCTCCGGACAAGCCTTAATGTCTGATCGATATCTATTTCTCCAACTATTGCTAGGACAGCGTTATTGGGCCTATAATAAAGATCATGAAATTCACGTACATCTTCCAGAGTTGCTCTATCTAAATCATTCATTGAACCAATTACTGAATGTTTATATGCATAATTGGTATATGCAACTTCATCTTTCAATTCGTATAATACTCGCATATATGGTTGATTATCAATACGTTGTCGTCTCTCCTCCTTAACAGTGTCTCGTTGATTTTCAAAGTTTTCCTGATTTAATTTCAATGAACGCATTCTATCTGCTTCTAAAAAGAGCGCCAATTCAAGCTGATTAGCTGGAACCACCTCCCAATAATTGGTCCGATCTTGTGAAGTTGAACCGTTTACCATTCCACCTACATCGTTAATCAACTTAATATGCTCAGCTTTTCCCACATTTTCTGAACCCTCAAACATCATATGTTCAAATAAATGAGCAAAGCCACTTTTACCCGGCTTTTCGTTTCTTGAACCAACTTTATACCAAATATCCACCGCAACAACAGGAACACCTTCTCTTCGCATTAAAATAACATCTAATCCATTTTCTAATTTTTTCCATACAACTTTTTCTTTCTTAGAAATTATTAAGGCATTTTCTTCAACAGATGTTATTGTATTCATCAGACGCTCCCAGTTATCAATATAAAACCCAAATTAGTAATGTAAATAAACTTATAAAATATTTAGAGTTAATCGAGCTAAAAATAATGTATTGTTTCAATATAACCAAATGCAATTTTATATCCAATCTGAACTTTAAAAGTAATGTTAAAATGGAATGCAGGTTGATAAGCAGTTGGGTACTGGTGGAATTCGCCAACGATTTATTTGAATTATATAATTTTTTTAATTTTAATCTAAAACAGATTAGGGTATTACATTAAACATGATTAAATGATGAGTCGAATTACAATCAAAAGATTACTCTGAGCCCAGAATAAGTGTTTTAAAAAATTTTATATTTCCCTCTGCCCAGTGTAGATGGGCAACCTATTTAATGATGTAATCATAGAATTTTTCGGAACAAAAGCTATTATCAAACAATATTCACATTTCATTTTCTTTAGTCTTCTAATAACCCTCCCTGTTTACAAATACATCCTAATGAACAAGTTTTCTTTTCATATCTACTTAAACCTGAGTCCCACCATATACACAATAATCCCGATAACCAGTAATTTCCATTGGACATTGATTTGTCTAAAACCTGCTTGTACCCATCCAACTATCAATGCCAGAACTATCAGGAATAGACCTAATTTGATTAAAATTTGTTTTAGTGATATTTTAATCATTAAAAACGTCTTTTTCGCTAAAAATTTCGGCAGAAAAAATCCATATTTCCGTTTCGGGATCTTTCCAGGCATCGGGGGGTAATCCCGCTTTTAGACAGGTTTGTTCCAGAAACTGTTCTCTGTCCCAATTCCATTCTGTAGCTACCTGGGGCAACAATAATCCCCGTGAAAATCCGCGACTGATCACAATACCGTGGATGCCTACCTGAATTTCGTCCACATTGTGAATTCGACGTAAAGGCGATAATATCGAAATTTCAATGGTGATCTGGGAAAATTCAGCAAGTGTCAGTGGTGGAAAACGTGGATCCTCGAAAGCTGCAGACTTGGCCATTTCCATAACTGCCCGGTACACTGGTTTGGATCCCTCAACATAGCCAATACAACCACGAAGGTTTCCATTTTTGTACAGCGTGACAAAAACACCATACTTTTCTTCTAATTTTTTTGTAGGAGGCTGGGTTTCAAGAAAACGGTTTTTTGTTAAAAGTTCATGAATGGTCTCTCTGGCCAATTTGAGTAGATACTTCTTCTCATTTTCACTTAATTTCAAAATATCGCTCGATCCTGCATGACTCATGGTCTTTTCTCCAGTTTTGGATAGCAACAGGTAAAGATAAACATCTTATCCTTATATTATTGTAAGGAAAATTTCCAATTGCCTATCGCAAGAAATGATAAAAATTTCTAGAAAATTTCAATACAAAACGGCGGACAGATAGCCAACCACCTGGTCCCGATCAGCCGTGATATCACCTGAATTGCGGTATAACAAAACTTTTGCTTCGCTTGCTCCCAATTCACGGGCAGCTTTCATAGCAGCAATGACGGGACCAAATCCGCACATTTCAGTGCGATTTCGTCTTATATCTTCCAACAGTTTATCTTCATCAAATTCGGCAATATCATCTTGTGCTATTTGGTCCAATTTTCTAGCAACAGAATCATGATAAAAATGAGAGAGATCGCTACTGGCCACAATCAATGATTGCTCAGCGGGAAGGACTTTCGCCAGTGCATTAGCCAGAATAGTTATCTGTTTATCTTCCTGATCGCCCATTGAAATAGGAATTAACTCAAATTTCCTTAACGTCCATTGTAGAAATGGCAATTGAACCTCCAGTGAATGTTCCGACCGGGAATGACCTTTATCCGACAATTTAATAAGTGGATGATGTTGAGTTAATTTTTTAGCAAGTTCTTTGTTCACCGGAACGTTGCCTAAAGGTGTTTCGAAAGCGGAGCCATTAAATACACTGATGAAATTAAAATACTCATGATGACTGGGTGCAATCACCGCCACATAATCATATTTTTCCCCTAATATCTGTCGATATGCCCTGGCAGCCACACCGCCAGAATACATATAACCAGCATGCGGTACAATGATCGCTTTTATCCGTCTGGGGAAATCCCAAACAGGAGAAGCTTCCAATAACATGCTTAATTCGCGTTCTAATATCATCTTCTCACCCGGGTAAAACATCCCTGCAACACCTGCATTTCGGATGCCACTAAAAAATCTCATGCTTTCCCCTGAGAGTTTTCTTAAAATATATATAAAGAAGAGAACAGGTAAAAGCCCTTTTTAGCAGTTGAGGAAAGAAAACTATTTTTAAAACATTAATAAATCTTATCCATCGTGTACAACAGAATTTTCATTTAGAAAAAAACGTAACTGCTTACATTTATGAATCGATGGAGAACAATTTGCTGAATCTATCATTAATAGGTGTTTGATCGGCTATGTCTTAGCGAACACAATATTTTTAAACCAAAGCAAAAATTTATGCATCACATAGTGATTTCTTCTCAAGATAAATCGCAGAGTTTGTATGTTAAAAATATCATTATTCAATGTAATTCAAAATGATTTCAACCTGATTATCATCAGATATCGCCCTAATTAATTGATATTATTATTTTTCTGCGTTTCTAATGAACCCTGTGGTGAATATTCAGGGTAATCAACATATTTTAGGTAATTGATGAATAATTTTATTTACAACTCATTCTGATATATTTATTAGTTTTTATTAGAAATATTGCACATAATTTGCATTCAACTGCAAAATCTGGGATTTTTTACACTAAAATCCAAAAGCCATGCCTTTTATTAATAAAACCACAACCTCAAGTTGACCAAAACCGTTTTAATAGTATGCATATCAAAACCTTTTTCCTACTTCTACATTTAAGCTTGCATTACTTTTTGAACCTTGGTTAATAAAGATTCTGGTGTAAAAGGTTTTTGTAATAATTGAACACCTTGTTCCAGAATTCCCTGTTTCGAAATAAAGTCATCGGTATATCCTGTCATAAACAAGACTTTCATCTCAGGATATAATTGAATAAGTTTTTGTCTGACCTCATTTCCGCTCATTTTGGGCATAATCACATCGGTGAGTAACAGATGAATGGTAGTAGGTGAAGATTTCTTACAAATTTGAATCGCTTGATCTCCATTCTCTGCTTCAATTACCTCATAACCGTATTCTTCTAATACATTTTTAGCCAATTTACGAATATCAGGATCATCCTCAACCAGCAGAATTGTTCCGCTTCCCCTTAGAGAATTAATATCAATTCCGGATTTTTCATGAAGATCCAATTCTTCTGTAATTTGGGGAAAATATATTTTAAAGGTAGTGCCTTTACCTACCTCGCTGTAAACCCAGATAAAACCACCACATTGTTTAACGATACCATAAACAGTGGAAAGACCAAGCCCGGTTCCTCTACCTTCCTCCTTGGTTGTAAAAAAGGGGTCAAAAATTTTTGACTGCGTTGCCTTATCCATTCCGATACCCGTATCGCTAACGCTCATTAAAACATAATTACCAGGCTTTATATCGGGATGATTTTTAACAGCATTTTCATTTAGATACACATTCCGGGTTTCAATGATAAGTTTACCACCATCGGGCATGGCATCGCGAGCATTCACCGCCAGATTGACGATCACCTGGTCCATTTGCCCTGGATCTACTTTGATATTCTTTAGTGATTTATCCAGCACGATGGACAATTCAATATCCTCTCCGATAAGCCGTCGGAGCATTTTCTCTACATCTTTAATAATACCATTTAAATTAACATTAACAGGCTGAAGCACTTGCCTACGACTGAACGCCAAAAGCTGGTTGGTTAACGAAGCAGCCCGTTGCCCGGCTTTTTGAATCTGCTCAAGTTGTCTATATATCTTGGGATTATTTTTTAATTTCTTGCTTAACATGCTACTATATCCCAGAATAATCGTTAAAATGTTGTTAAAATCATGTGCTACCCCACCAGCCAGCATACCTACCGCTTCCAACCTTTGGGATTGGAGCAGTTGTTCCTCTAATTTTTTCTGTTCGGATATATCCAGCATGATTCCTCGCTGAAGAATAGCACCATCATCTCTGGTAACAACAGTAATGACATCATGAATCCATACGATGCGTCCATCCGCAGCAATCATTCGATAATCTACCTCGTGATTTCTTTTTTCTTTAGTTGCATTTTTACAATAAGCAATCACCTTTTGGCGATCATCTGGATGAATATGATTCTGCCAGAACCCGGGTTGATACCATTGTTCAATCGGGTAACCCAGAATATCTTCCGCTTTCTGACTGACAAATCGAAATACAGTAGTCTGGGGATCTGATTCCCATACAATCCCATCGATGGTATTGACCAAATCCTGATATTGCTGTTTTGACTTTTGCAATTTTTCTTCTGCCGTTTTTATGCGGGTCACATCATGATAATTGACCACAATCGCCTGGACACTCGGCTCATCCAGTAAATTTGTGCCAGTGACGTCCAACCATCGCCAGGATCCATTTTTATGCCTTGCCCGTATACGAGTCGATAAACTTTTTCTTGGTTTTTTAATTAATTTCTTAAAAAGAATTCGTATACCAGGTAAATCTTCCGGGTGAACATGATTAAAAAAACTTGTTCCCACCAATTCTGCCGGCGAATAATCCAATATCCTTTCAACCGCTGGACTCACGTAAACCGATGTTCCTTTTTCATCAATTAGAAGAATGACACTTTCAGCCTTCTCGATAAGTGACCGGAACCGTATTTCACTTTGTCGTATAGCTTCCTCAGCCTGCTTCCTTTCGGTGATATCCTGGACGATTCCACTCAAGCCAATCGCTTTGCCAGTCTTATCTAATACTATTTTAAATTGAGACCATACCACCCGTTCCATTCCATCCGGTCTGTAAATGCAGTATTCCAGGGAACGTTGTCTGTAATCTTTTAAAATTTGTTGGAAAACTTCTTCAACTTTTTGTCTATCTTCAGGACAAACCCTTTGTGAAAGCCAGATAGCGCAGTTCTGAATATTCCGCGTCCTGGGTGAACCAAAAATTCGAAAAACCTCGTCAGAAAAATAGACTTTATTAGTAACAAAGTCCCAGTATAGATTACCCATATTTGCGATAGATTGCGCCTCTACCAGCCGAGCTTTGCTCACTTTTATCTGATCCAAAAGACGTGCATTTTCCAGAGCGCTGGCAATGTAGTATGAAAGTGTCTTCACCAATTCTCTTTTTGCAGAATCGAAGGCATAGGGCTCTTTTGCCATCAAAACTAACACACCAAATAACTGCTTCCCCAACAATAACGGCACATAAAAGAAAGTTCGTACGGGTAAATCGGTAGCGCCTTCCGGAGAATCTTTTTCTGGATAGGGTATATAAATGATTTGACGATTAGCTGCTGCGCTAGATAAAGGATCGTCCTCATCCAGTTGATATTCATGTTTTGGCCACAACCAGTCAGTTTCTGCTGCCGATAATCCGACCACCTTCTCCTTAAACAACACCTTTTTCATTTTATTATAGCAGAAAAAAGCTACTTTCTCCACACCCATTACCCGCCTCACGCTCTGACATACCAAATCGGCAATTTCGCTGGGAGCAGAACGAGCGATAATTAAACTTTCGTTTATCATCCGTTCCACCGTCCGCGATCGCTCCAGAGCCTCAGTATAAAGACGGGCATTCTCTATGGCAATAGCTGCCTGTCCAGCCAGTGTTTCGAAAAAACTGATATCTTCCTGAGCAAAAATTTTTGGTTTGGTTGTTAATAAATGCAAAATGCCAATTGTTTTACCTTTCATAATCATCGGGACACCCAGATAAGAACAAAGTTTCACGTTATTGATCTGTTCATTATGCATCTGTAATCGAGAATCTTTCGAAATATCATAAATAATCACAGATTCCTGGCGATCTATATACCAGTGAAATAAACTTTCTGCTATACTAAATGCTTCTTTATCAACAATTGTACCATTGGGTAAACGCATCACGAAGACCTGGCTGGTGAGTTGATCTTCATCTAACAAACTGACTGCTATGGCATCGGCTCCTAACCTTTTGGGCACCCCTTTTAAAACTACTTTCAAGATGTCGTCTATTGAATGGCGGGCGATGATGGCTTGATCAATCTTGCGTAAAACACATAAGCGTGTCAGCCGCTGTTCGGCTTCCAGGTAACGGTAAGAGTGGTCAATAGCCAGAGCCAATTGCTCGCTGATAGCCTGCAAGGTATGCATTTGTTCATCGGTAAAAGCATTATACCGGTGGCAACCTAATACCAACGTTCCTATCCAACCGCCGCCTTTGGGTTTGGGCACAACTAGCGGGATACTGGCCCATGATTGTATCCCTTCGCTTTTGGCAATTTCCGGAATTTTTCCATTCTCATTCATCCTCTCATTGATAATAGAAACCGATTGAATCCATTCTGGACATTCTTTGACGGGGAAACTGCGGATACTTGCGCGAAGTTCATCCGAAAAACCTCGCCAAACTCGTAAAGTAATATAATCATCCTTAATCAGATAGATTCCTCCAATGGCACAATCCAGGAAGTTAGTAGCTTCAGCAAGAATAAAATTCAGTCTTTCATTAAGATCAAAAGTTTTCAGAATAGCGTTAATTATCCGCGCTCTGGTAGCCAATTCTTCGTGTTGCCGGCGAATCTGCTTTTCTGCTTCTAACCGCTCCGAAATGTCTACGCCGATCCCAATTTGGGTTCCATCACTCAATTGTACATTTGACCAGATGCTCGGAACGACTAAACCGTCTTTAGAAGTAATAACAAACTCCCGCCACTCGGAAGTGGCTTCCATCATATAAGCACAGGCTTTTTTGCGATATTCCGGGTCTGGAAAACACAACGACATTAAATTTTCACGCCGGGCATCCTCCATAGCCCAGCCCAGTCGTCTGGTAAATTCCTTATTAAGCATTAAAAATTTCATTTCCGGATCATAACAAATTATCATTACCGGTATATTATCCAGAATTTTTTGTAGAAATTCCCTTTGCTTTTTTATCTCATCTTCTTTTTGCTTCCTTTCGGTGAGGTTTCGGGTTATTTTAGAAAATCCGCGCAGCTTGCCTTCTTCATCACGCAGGGCGGTAATGACGACACTTGCCCAGAAAAGCGAACCATCTTTGTGGACACGCCACCCTTCATCTTGCATGCGCCCTTCTTTCTCAGCTTCTGTCAGGTGTCGTTCAGGCAGGCCAGTTTCTTTATCCTTCGGCGTATAAAAACAGGAAATATGCCGGCCGATGACCTCTTCGGCTCGGTACCCCGTGATCCGTTCAGCACCAACATTCCAACTCTTCATATATCCCTTTGGATCAAGGATAATAATGGCGTAATCAATCACACCCTGCACCAACAGCTTGAACTGCTCTTCACTCGCCTTCAATGCCTTTTCTACCAGTTTGCGTTTACTAAATTCATGCGTAAGTATTTTATCTGTTAATTCCAGTATCCTTGTTTGTTTCTCCAACTTTTTATTCAATTGCAGGCGCTGGTGCTCCAATTCTTCCTCTAACCGTTTCCGCTCGGTAATGTCCCTGATAAAAGCATAAAATCTACCACCCTTTTCAGCCATGTATTTGGTGCTCACTTCTACATCAATAATCTTTCCATCCTTACACTTGTGGCGGGTTTCAAAACGATCGCTACCCTTTTGGATTATCTGCTGGATGTGCTTTGCCGTCTCCTTCGGGCTTTCGTTCGCCTCAATGTCGGAAATCTTCATATTTAAAAGCTCCCCTCGACTATAACCAGTCATTTGACAAAAAGCATTGTTAACATCCAGAATACGCCCCCGGGAGTCCACAATCCAGAACCCATCTATGGAAGAAGCAATAATCGTACGATACTCAGTATCCGATAGTTCTTTTTTAATGGATTCCTCATTATTTTTTAACTCAGAATCATCCAGATTCTCTTTATTTTCCTTTTTTGAAATTTTCTTTGCCATGATACATCCTCAAAAAAAATTTTAAAACTTATATAAATTTCTCTGGTTAATAAAAATTAACCTGGTTCATTTAGATAAAAATGAACCGTACAATTAAATCCACTTCAACTTTTTTCAGGAAAAAAATGGAAGGTTCTAACTAAATAAATTTAAAATAAAACATCTTAGATAAATCCTTAAACTAAAAATTACAGTAAAACTTAAAAAAAATTTTATTTTTATTACAAATATAAAACCAATTCAAAAATCAAGCAATAAATAATTTCATAGATTTTGGAAAAAAATCAATTGCCATTCTCTAAAACCTATAAATATAACAGATAATAAAATTCACTTATTAAATTTTTTAAATTTCAATTAAAATTTTAAAAGTAAACCTTTCATTAATCTTGTTATTATCGTAATATTATTTATAATTATAAGTATCTTTTTTTGTAAATACTATTGTGTTATTTCAATATTAAAAATTGTTGAATAACGAAAATAGAAATTCTATACCCTCTGCGCCTCCGCGGTTTATTCCAAAAAAGGATTACTATATGATAAATAAGCGGGGATTAGAAATATTTAGCATATTTTGCATTAAACTTATTCGTTTAAATAAAATCATAAAATCTGTGTATCAATGTCCTTTCCCGTATTTTTTCTCGCCGGCGGTCACCCGAATGGGCAGATAATTCTGATCAGGTGGTAAAGGACAGGTAGCATAGGGCGTAAACGCGCAGGGTGGATTATAAGCTTTATTGAAGTCGATAACGGTAGTACCATCCGGCCCAGGAGCATCGACATACAGGAATCGGCCTGCTCCATAAGTTTCGGTGCCGTTGGTCTGGTCAGCAAAAATGATAAACAGTTGTTTGTCATCAGGATCACCGATCGGATCCAATCGATAGGTTTTTCCGTTTATTTCGAAAACAAGGGCGCCCGGACAGCGTTCTTCTTCCACTGTACCAATGATGGTTGGAATGGAAATGGTTTTAGGCGGGTTATATGGCTCAAATCGGGCTATCACACGCCAGGCTGGATCGACAGGAAATCTTTCAATATCTTGAAATTCTTTCCGGGCTGGATAATTGCTATCTTTAAGCCGTACAGCGAACCGATCTCCGCGTTTAATAATGTACCATAGTAATGTTCCATAGGTTAAAACTGTCGGTTTTCCATCAGCATCACTCCGCAATATCATTTGTTGAACTTTCTTTCCTTGATGAAATACTTCCACGCCAGGATTGATTTTAACTTTTACTGTGCTGTCCCGAAGGATAAAGGCGCCCATAAATTGTGGCACTTTTTTTGTAGAAAAAACGATATCATTTTGGGGGTTCGCCCCAAAACGGTTCTCACCTTCTTTTAACCAATACAAACCAACCAGTGATAGCCATCCGTCTGGTTTAGTTAATGAAGCAATGCGCCTCTGATGCCATTGTTCAATTTCTTCAATATAAGCCGGCTCAACGGAGGACGATTTCTGCGACGAATGACAACTATACAGGAAAATCACCATGAATGGTAAAAACACCCACATTAAAAAGGAAAAAATTTTGTGTATATTAAAAGGCATTTTTACGCCTTTCAAAAGTTTATTCACCAAAATATTTGAATAAAAATATATAATTTTCCTATAAGTAGCACAAACAAAAAGAGAAGTGACAAATTAAATTCATTTTTATTTCATAAATTAATCTGCTCAATCAATAAATAGATTCATGGATCCATAATGTTAATAGGTAAAAAAATTCCGACAATTAGAGATGATATACTTCTGTAATATAAAATTTATTAAAATAAACCATTAAAACAGCAGACAGAGCTTTTATATCTCTGGCAATTAAACCAACTAAATCAAGGTTCTATTAAATGTAAAATGTAATATGAACACCTCAATCGAGACAGATAGAGTTCTTCACTATATTCGTTTTTTAAAATATTTCAACAATTTCCATTTCTAAAGTTTCATTCCCATTTTATATAACCTGATATAGCAGATCATTTCGCCGAATCGCTTTACAACCTTTTATATTAACAAACTTATTAGTCAATTAAGCGGATTGATCTATATATTTATAACTATTCAAAAATAATCTTTAAAACACAATTGTTAATCAATGTTCAAAAAGCAACATTTAGATTTTCAGCAAAATATTTAAATGATATATTAATTTACAAAAAAAGATTTCATTCGCTAAAATGCTATTCTATATTAAATGTTTAAATGTTGAATTAATAGTATGTAAAAAATAGAACTAAAGTTACCAGGTTTAAATTCATCCTTAGTTTCACATGGACTAAGAGGTTTACAAATTAAAAGATAGTGAGGTTTACATTATGAATACATTAATTTTAATAGGTATAGGACTGGGTGGTATTCTTATAGGGGCCGGATTATATCATCTGATCAGCCTGAAGAAGGTACAAAATGCACAAAATAAGGCAAAGGAAATTTTAGAAGATGTTCATCGAAAGGTTGAAAAAATAGAACGTGATGCTTATTTGAGAGCTAAGGAAAAATTATATAAAGAAAAAGAGCAATTGCTGAAACAGATTAAACAAAAGGAAGTAAATTTAAATCATTTACAGGAGAAAATTAGTCGCAAAGAAAAAGATTTACGGCGACAGTCCAATAAAGTTCAGGAGAAAGAATGGCAAATACGTAAACGTGAGAATGAATTAATTTACTGGGAGAAAAACATCCATGACAAAGAAAAAAAGGTTGAAGAATTAAAAGAAGAACAGATCAAAATCCTGGAATCGATCAGCGGCATTTCCCGGGAGGAGGCGAAAGAGAAGTTAAAAGAAGCCATGGTTGCCCAGGCCAGGATGGAAGCCGCTCAAACTATATTGGATATTAAGAACGAAGCAGAAGAGCGAGCACGTTGGGAGGCTAAAGAAATAATGGCATTTGCCATTGAACGCATGGCGACCGAATATACTATGGAATCCACTTTAATCTCTGTGGAATTGCCAAATGACGATTGGAAAGGCATTATCATCGGCAGGGAGGGGCGCAATATTAAAGCATTCGAGGCAGCAACAGGAGTAAAGGTAATTGTCGATGATACTCCCGAAACAGTAGTCATGTCCAGTTTCGACCCAATCAAAAGGGAGATTGCCCGAATTGCTATGGAAAGATTAATTAAGAATAAGAATATTAATCCTAAGACCATCGAAACAGAAGTTGAAAAAGCTACGCGGGAGGTCGAAGCTAGCATTAAGAAAGCCAGTGAAGAAACATTGAATGAATTGAACATAAAAAATGTTCATCCTGAAATGCGCGAATATCTGGGACGTTTGAAATACCGAACCAGTTACGGACAAAATATTCTACAGCACTCTAAAGAAGTGGCATTGCTTGCAGGAGGTATGGCAGCCGAATTAGGTTTAGATGTAAATCTGGCCAAAAGAGCTGGATTATTCCATGATATTGGAAAAGCGGTGAGTGGCGATTCTGAAGGAAGCCACGTTTCCATTGGAGTTGATTTGGCAACCCGTTGTGGCGAGGATCCTGTGGTGATCAATTCTATTTTAGCTCATCATGAAGAAGCAGATCCAATCTCGCCGATTTCGGTTCTGGTAACTGCAGCCGACCGTATCAGCGGTGCCCGTCCAGGAGCCCGAAGAGAATCGCTGGAAGCCTACGCTCAGCGGATTACCAAGCTCGAAGAGCTGGCAAACTCCTTCGAAGGAGTGGGAAAAACTTATGCCCTCTCTGCCGGAAGAGAAATCCGGGTGATGATTATGCCTGATAAATTATCTGATGCCGAGGCAAAATTATTGGCAAGTGACATCGCCAGAAAAATTAAAGAAACAATGGAGTACCCAGGTCAAATTAAAGTTACCGTTATCCGGCAAACCGTTGCCAATAGCTACACTGATGAATTTTTACCAGGCCAATCTAACAATAAATCGGAAGAAACTTTAAAAGAATCCTAAAGTTAACTTCAATCGAGGTATTTTATTTTTATGACTTCCCTGACTCCTGAAGCGCTGCATGCCTTACATATGGCCATGCAAAATGAAGCTACATCCATCCAAATTTATCATAAAATGCTCAAACAAGTTAACAATTCAAAAACCCGCCAAATGCTCCAGAATTTAATTGAAGAAGAACATCAACATGAAAATCGTATGAAGGCTAAAATCGTTGAGGCTGGTCTGGATCTGCCAGAATACATCGATGATAATTCTGAATTTTCCAATTGGGAACAATTAATGGATATGGAACTGGAGAATTTTACAATAACTGAGTTGATCGGCCTGGCTATTCAAAACGAAAAAATTAACCAGGATTTTTATAAAGCCCAATACGATCGGTTAAAAAATAAAGAATTAAAAGCAATATTTAAGTGGCTTATTGAGCAAGAAGATAAACACATTAAAAATTTACGGAACGAAAGAAATTCTCATACCCTGTACGAAGAAGTACGCCTGCAAGATGATGAACTCGATTAATGTTCTTATTTTGCATCCAATTATATTGACTTATAATAAAGAATTAAGCATTCAATGAGATAATACAAAAGGCCTGAAATTATACGGCGGGAGGTTATCCAGCAAAGCAATCCTGCTTTTTTTATACCCGGAAATGGAAAGATATTTTAGTTGAATAAATATTTAATTTAACTGGCGTTAAAATTTTTAATTACAACGTTCTTCATTAGTCAATAATTTTTCCAGGGCTTCAATGAAAGGCACCTGACTTTTTAATATTTTTTGCTTAGCTATTTCGAGACTAAACCAGGCAGCCCGATCAATCTCAGGAAATTCTTTCACTTTTCCAGACCGCGGCGGCCATTCTATTTTAAAAGTATTGCTCTTTATATTATCCGGATCACAGTAACCTTCGAAACACCAGGCTTTTACCCTTTTACCTCCCTTTTGTATAATTTCTGGAAGTTCCTTAAATTTTCCTTCAGCGGTAAACCCAGTTTCTTCCTTAAATTCTCTTTTTGCCGCTTCTAAGGGATTTTCGTTTTCTGAATATTCTCCTTTGGGTATCGACCATGCACCTATATCTTTTTTAGCCCAGAAAGGACCACCAGGATGTACCAGAAAGACTTCTATGTTTCTTCCCATCCGACGGTACATCAGCAATCCAGCGCTTCTCTTTGGCATAATCCCCTCGCTACTTTCCCCAGGTATATATAATAAAGTTTTACTAACATATATTTTCTCGCTTATTTAATCAAAAATAAAGAAATTTCTGAGCAAAATAAAAAAGCAAAAATAATTAGATTATTCACTTTAATCCTGAAATAAGGGCATAGCAAATAAATTTATAGCTGAGATTTTTTTAAAAATAAAGCTCATGCAATGTACTAAACATATTGCATTCACTTTGAATATGAAATTTCATCGAACACAGATTCCTCAACCCTATTCGTGGAAACTCGAAATGACCACTATCCTGGAATCATAATCAGAATGAGTTCCGTTGCGTAAAAAAGTAAATTATTTATTAACCATTGAATTTCACTGAAAAGGGTTGAGTCTATTAATTTATTTAAAAAACCTGTTGACCCCGGTTATAAAAAATTCATTATATTTCTTTAAAAAATTTTACAAATCAGCAGTGTTAAATCAAATGAACCTACATAATCAGGATAAAAAAGAAATCTGTTCTATCTTCATAACTATTAAATAAATTTCTTTGATAAACTAACAGGTTTGAAAATGCACTTTTTGTGAACTATTTATTTGAACCTCATTTATAAAATTTAGTAATATCTATTTATTTGTCGAACAATTTCAAATTTATATTTTCATTTTATTTAATAGACCATGCTACAATAAAATATGTTTAAGAACATTTTCGCAAAAATTTTTGCTACTTTTAAGCATATTCGGGCATAATATTAAAATTTTGTTCAACAAAATGAGAAGAATTGCCGTAAATTAAAAAGCTAATTAATGAGCAATAGAATGGGCAGACAGAAATCTAACAAAAAAGAACCAGGACTAGGAAGCATTCTGCGAGAAGATTTGAGTCGAGGTGATTTAAAGAGAAGCTGGAAACGTGACTTTAAAGAATTAAAAAATTTCTTTTTGGATACCCATCGCCAAGAACAGCTCGAAAAAATGCCCCGGCTCAAGCGCTGGTTCTTTCAGACCATCTGGCTTTTAAAAATGTTGTTTCTTCGTTTAAATCCCAGCCGAAGGATTATACTCTTATTTAGTCTCTATTTGATCCTTATTTCTGGTAATGCCGTTTATCAAAATGACAATACAGAGTTTCGCTTCAATTTTGTAATTTTGGGTGCATTACTCCTTTTATTTATTCTTATGTTAGAACTAAAAGACAAATTATTAGCCAGAGAAGAATTGGAAGCTGGTCGAGCTATTCAACAGGCTTTACTACCTCAAGAAAATCCAGAAATCCCGGGGTGGTCAATATGGCTATTCAACCGGCCTGCACGGCTGGTTGGTGGAGATTTACTTGATTTCTTGAAAATCAATGAGGAGAAATTGGCCATTGCCATTGGAGACGTAGCAGACAAAGGGTTAAGCGCTGCCCTGTTGATGGCTAAACTCCAATCGACTCTTCGGGCTTTCGCAAGCGAAAATCATACTCCGGGAACACTTACAGAAAAAATCAATCGGCTCTTTTATCGAGAAAAAATTCAAAAAAGTTTCGCATCTTTTCTATACCTTCAGTTCAGTCCAAACTCGGGAAAAATCACCCTTACAAATGCAGGCCATCTCCCTCCAATTCATATCAAAAACAATGACTTTGCTGAATTGCCTAAAGGACACCCCGCATTAGGTATTCTACCCGATACTCAATATGAAGATCTTCAAATCACATTAAATATAGATGAAATCCTTTTTATCTACTCTGATGGACTTACCGAAGCAAGAAATGAACAAGGAGAATTCTTCGGTGAAGAACGTTTATTCGATCTACTTCACCAGATTAAAGGTCTTTCTTCTCCACAGATAGGTCAATATATTCTCAAAACATTAGACAGCTTCATACAAGACAGCTCGATGATGAGAGACGACCTCTCGCTTGTTATACTAAAAAGAACTGCCTGAATTATTCTACTGTTATTTAAAATAAAATTTCCATACCACAATACCCTTCCTCAGAAATCCATCATACCAAACTTATTCTCACAAGTTCCATAGCAGTTGCCTAAAAACCAATTGATAATTCCGATTCCAAATTCCTAAAATTTCCTAAAGTGAAAGTGAAAGATTAAATGCTATACATCCCGAGTTTGACAGTTATAATAAACATAAC
>CAYLYM010000014.1:0-48241 GCA_964387645.1 uncultured Calditrichaceae bacterium
GAATTAAAAAATCTCAAATAAAAATGCCGCACCTCATTCCGTAAAACTTCCTGATAAAGTTTTTCTTTAGAGCGAAAGTAATAATGGAGCAAAGCTTTATTAATTCCGGCGTTCCTTGCGATTTCTTCCATGCGTGCCCCATCCATACCTTTTTCGAGAAAAACCGTTGTTGCAGCTTCTACAATTTTCTTTTCTGTTTCACTACTGTATTCCATTAACATGGGAATAATTAACCAATTAATTTAAATATAAAGTTTAACCATTTAGTTAAAATATAGCCAAGCTAAAAAAAACACAAGTAATAATTTATTTTCTATTTTCTATAGAAATTTACTCAATAGAAATCTTTGGGTATGGTACACTTTTTCTATTTAGTAAATTAATCATGAAATACATCTTTCAAGAAAAACAGAAATATGCTGAGAAAACCATCGTCAGGTATTTTTTAACCAGTCGGAAAACAATTATACTACGTTTCATAAGCCTGGGCTAATAATTCTTGAATTTTCCGATAAATATCTTTCAACGGTTGACCGGTTTTTTCGGCAATACGGCGACATTCTTCATACTCGGGTAAAAAGTGTTTTTTTTCCTGCCATATAACTTCTTTGACCTGAATTTTTCCCCAGGGCGAATCCACTATCTTCAATTTACGTTTTAATTTTTCCCGGTAAACTGGAAAGTAACGAAAGCCAATGGTACTGGTTTCTTCATATAATATATTTCGGATATCATCGATTTTATCGGCATCTGCCAGGATGGAAATCAGAATCCCCGGTCGGCCCTTTTTCATGATTGTAGTATAAAATGAAACATCCATGGCACCAGTTTTGAATAATTTCTCCTGTAGATAAGGATAGATTTCGGGATTCATATCATCAATATTGGTTTCAATTTGATAAACAGCATCATATTCATGCTTACTAGAAAATTCTCCAATCCAGATTCGTAAAAGATTGGGCACTTCTTCCCAATCTTTATTTCCCGCTCCGTATCCGGTTGCCAAAATCTTAAAGGTTTGCTGAACAGGGAGTAAACCATCAGAAATTGTGGTGATAAGCGCCGCTCCAGTTGGCGTAACCATTTCCCCTTGTATAGGCCGATAAACAACCGGATAGTTTTTTAATAATGCCATTGTTGCTGGTGCTGGTACAGGTAATTTACCATGAGCAGCTTTCACAATCCCCTGGCTTAAAGGTAAGGGTGAAGAAAAGATTTTTTCTGGTTGAAGGTAGTCTAAACAAATTAAAGCGCCTACAATGTCAATAATTGAATCCATCGCACCTACCTCATGGAAATGGACTTTTTCCAGAGGGATTTGGTGGATTCTGGCTTCTTCTTCACCCAATCTTCGAAAAACTTTAATAGACTTCTCTTTAATTGACGAGTTTAATTCAGATTTTTGAATAATTTTTTCAATATCTGAAAAATGCCTATGGATATGCTCATGATAAATCACAGTAAATTTTTTAGCGGAAATGTGGTGGCGTTGAGTATTTTCCAGTTTCAATTGATAGTCTTTCAAATTTAGTTTGGCCAATTCCTGTTCTAAATAATCAAAAGGAACCAAACCATCCAGAAATGCACCCAACAACATATCCCCTGAAGCGCCTCCCACAGCGTCAATATAAATAAATCTCATTTAATCCCTCTTCTTATTTTACAAAATAAATTTTTACTCATACATTTGGTTTAAATAGAAAAATCTACTTACAAAATATTTAAAGATAAAATTAATACCCAACATGAAAAATTTATAATAAAAAATGTAAACAATGCCAAATTATTCAAATAAAAAACCCGAAGCCATCACAGCTCCGGGTTTTTTATTACTAAAATTTAATTCGAGATTATCCCAGGAATGCCCTTAACGCCCTGCTACGAGATGTATGACGCAATCGGCGAATCGCCTTTTCTTTTATTTGACGAACCCGCTCACGGGTTAAATTAAAGCGTTCACCAATTTCCTCAAGTGTTAAGGGGTGTTCCTGACCTAGACCGAAATACAATCGGACCACTTCGGCTTCGCGCTTTGTCAGGGTAGCCAGCGCCCGGTCGATTTCAACTTTCAGTGACTCATCGATCAATTCGTTATCTGGGGGCGGTTGATGATCATTCTGGATCACATCCAACAATCGATTATCCTCACTATTGCTAAATGGAGCATCCATACTCAAATGTCGACCGGAAATTTTCAGCGTATCAGCTACTTCAAAATCGGTCATATCCAGTTGCTCAGCTATTTCGCTGGCGCTGGGTTCGCGTTCAAATTCCTGTTCCAAAGCCGAGTAGGCCTTACCGATCTTATTCAAAGCGCCAACTCGGTTTAGTGGTAAACGAACCACACGGGATTGCTCAGCTAATGCTTGCAAAATGCTCTGTCGAATCCACCAAACTGCATAGGAGATAAATTTGAATCCGCGTGTCTCATCAAAACGTTTGGCCGCCTTGATCAATCCCAAATTACCTTCGTTGATCAAATCGCCAAGAGATAAGCCCTGATTCTGATACTGCTTTGCCACACTCACAACAAAGCGTAAATTTGCTTTTGTTAGCTTCTCCAACGCTTCTTGATCATTCTGTTTGATCCGTCGAGCCAACTCAATCTCTTCTTGTGGGGTTAACAAGGGGACTTCCCCAATTTCCTGAAGATATTTGTCTAAAGATTGACTTGCTCTACTAATTGAGCCTCGAGCCATTCTTGTTCTAATACCTCCTTTGTTACTCTGGTTTTTGGTTTAACGGTTCATCTATTTAATTAATTTCTAAATTTATCCAACCATCGTTACTCACTACGACTTGATTATCATTAAGTTCCCTGGATAAATTTTGTAATTCCTTCAAAAAATTTACTTTGCATTCTCCAATTAATAATCGTGGTCGAAACTCAACTTCCTTATTATAGACATTTATCGGGTAAATTCTACATTTATTTATCGAATTGGTTCCATAAAAAAATTTTAAAATCATACTCACACGGGCATTTTCACTATAGGAACCAAAAACAAAATTGCCCAAACTGTAAGCAATAATTTTACCTTTATAAATTTCAATACCCTGAATCACGTGTGGATGATGTCCGATAATCAAATCTGCACCCATATCAATGGTTTTATGTGCCAGTTCTATCTGATAATCTTTTGGTTTATTCAACAACTCAGCACCCCAGTGAAAAGAAACGATCACTAAATCATAATTTTCTTTAAATGATCGAATATCATCATAGAAAAACGTATCGTAAGGAAAACAAGTTCCAGCAGAAGTATCTGTAGCCCAAAACTCTTGTGGGAAAGTAAGACTATAGCTGGCAATAGCGACTGACTTATCTTTTATAGTTAATACAGCAGGCTTCCTTGCAGCTTTTAAATTCTCTCCAGCACCGGAAAACTTAATATTATGCTTTTGTAAAAATTCCCTGGTTTGAGCTAGTACATCTGGCCCATAATCCATAATATGGTTATTTGCCAGGCTAACGACATTAATACCCCCAGCCATTAAAACATTAATAAAAGATGGAGGAACCCGAAAAGTATAAGTTTTATCAAATGGTTCTCCACCTATTCCAAAAGGGGCTTCAAGATTTACAAAAAAAATATCTGCATCGGATAATACACTATCAATTTGTCGAAAAGGATAATCCCACCCTTCAGACAAAACAACTTCTTGTACCCAGCGACCCAACATTAAATCACCTGCTGCAACTATCTTTATAGACGAACTTTCCCTATTTTTAGCTCCAATTAACTGTGAATTAAAAAATATTAATATTAAAAATAAATACTTAGAAACTCTATGAATCAAAATCAATTCCCTCTTCACTTTTTATTCGCCCCAATTCGCTTTCCTTTTCATGCAATTCTCTTTTTAATGACTCGATCTGCTTGTGTATCTCTCTAATCTTCTCATCTACACACAACGTGCCCTCACCTTCTGCTAATTTTTCTGAAATTACTTTACCCAATTCGACATATTTTCCATCTAACCGATGCTCCAGGTGCAAAATTTCTAATTTAATCCGTCCAACACTGGTTAGCTCTTCAGTCTTGTCAATCGCCAAATTCAAACTGTCAATAACGTTTTTCTTAATTTTATCCCACAACTCAGTCATTTTTAAATCCTTATAATAAAAATTTAAATGATCGTAATAATTTACAAAATATTTACCAAAAATTTTTAAAAAAATTATATAAATTTTAATTCGTAATTAAGGACCAAAAACTTGTACCATCTAACTGGCAATTTTTTAACTGCATAGCTTCCGCAATAGTTTTGCCCAAGTCTGCAAAAGTCGACCTAGTCCCAATATTTACACCTGACTTTATAGAAGGACCATAAACCAAAACTGGAACATACTCTCTGGAATGATCCGTGCTTGGAGTTGTTGGATCGTTACCATGGTCTGCTGTAATTATGAATAAATCTTCCTGGCCGACAAATTCCAGAAACTCCGGTATTTTCTGATCCAATCTTTCCAATTCTGCTTTAAAACCATAGACATCATTCCGATGTCCCCATAACATATCAAAATCCACCAGATTAATCATGATCAAACCTTCTTCCACAGTTTTCATCTGTTTTAATAAGACTTCCATGCCCTCAGCATTGTTACTGGTGTGAAGTTTCACATCCCATCCAACTCCAGCGTAAAGGTCATCAATCTTTCCAATGCCAATAGTGGGGAATCCATTCTCCTGGGTATAATTTTGCAACAATTTTCTGGGAGGTTTTAGGGAAAAATCCCGTCTCTCCGATGTGCGGGTGAAATTTTCTGGAGAATCTCCTACAAATGGTCGAGCAATAACCCGGGAAACTGCGTGATTTCCTGTGAGAATTTCACGAGCAATCTGGCACATATGATAGAGTTCTTCTAACGGAATTACCTCTTTATGTGCAGCAATTTGAAAAACGCTGTCGGCCGAAGTATAAACGATAGGTTTCCCAGTTTTCAGATGTTCCATTCCCAATTCTTTAATAATATCGGTTCCAGAAGCAGGCTTATTCCCCAATATTCCCTTCCCGACTTTTTGAATAAAAGAATCTACTACCTCAGGCGGGAAACCTTTTGGATAAGTGGGAAAGGCAAAATCTAAAATACATCCTGCAATTTCCCAGTGGCCAGTGGTACTATCTTTTCCAGGAGATTGCTCAGCCATTTTTCCATAACATGCCATCGGATTATCCTGGAATTCAACGCCAGATATTTTAGCAATATTACCCAGTCCCATTTTCTGGAAATTAGGTAACTTAAGCCCACCAATGGCCTCGGCTAAATTCCCCAACGTATTACTGCCCTCATCCCCATATTTATAAGCATCAGGCAATTCTCCTATACCAACCCCATCAATCACTAAAAGAATTGTGCGTTTTATTTTTATCATAATAATTACCTGATGACTATTAGATGAAAATTATTAAAGAATGATACAAAAATTTACCTCAATTTTTTTAGAAATAACAATAAACTTACCCACCTAAAATTCTTCTTATGTTTTTTAATAGGATGATTTAAAAAAACGTTTCCAAAAACTTTTCGAGGGTTGGATAATTTTTTTATTAAGTTCTTCAAGTTTATTTAAAGCAGCCTGTTCCCCTGCCCTGATAATTTCATCCATATACTTGAAATCATACCAAAGGAAATCACCCACATCTGGCTCAATCTGTAAATCTGCTTGCTTAGCTGTCTCCTTGTAAAGTAGCGAAGACGTAACAGAATTAACCCGTAATAAAATATCAAAAACGTTTCTATAATCCGCTTGTGGTTTAAGTGTTTGTTTCACATTAACGCTAATTATTTTTTGTGCACCAAGATCTTGTGCAAATTTCACAGGCAGAGAATAGGTTACAGCTCCATCAACCAACAATTTAGAGTCCCATTGAATTGGTGGCAGATATCCTGGTATAGAACTACTCGCCTTAATAGCTAACTGAATATCTCCCTGAGTAAAAAGCACAGGCTCGCCACTAACTAAATCTGTTGCATTACAGGCAAAAGGAATTTCAGTTTCTGAAATATCTCCTGGTTTTATTAAATATTTAATTGTGCTATCCAATTTATCATTTTTCAAAATCGATCGACGGGTTGCCACCATATTAAGAAGAACACGCTTAAATAAATTTCTTGCAATTTGATGTAAAAAATCGTCATCATACTCCGTATCTCGATGCCTTTCTAATACACTTATACTCAAGCTCTCGTACTCAGTGCTCTTGAAGTATTCGCGCACTTTTTGCTCAATCGAATTAATATCTGGTGTTTGGGCGTACATTCCTCCAATAATAGAACCAATACTACATCCAACAATCAAATCAGGACGGAATCCATGTCTTTCAAGAACTTTCAGAACTCCTATGTGTGCCAATCCCCTGGCACCACCACCACCCAAAACCAGTGCTGTTTTCATCTTTTCTCCATTTTTATAAATATTTTTCTAATCAAAAATTTTTAACGATTTTTCAATATAATCACTCATCCTAAAAATTTCATTTATTTTTTTTATTATGATCTTAAATATCGTACCTTATGAAATTTATCTAAATCAAAAATTTTCATTATCACATTAAACGATCATTGTGAGCATTAAAAATAAACAGATCCCTTGAATTCTTAATTCAAATGGTTTTAAAAAGAAATTTAAACTATATTTATAAATGATTTTTAGGAGATAAAAACTGTGAAAACACAACCGATTATAAAAAAATTTTTCAGAGTTGGTCTCACGGCATTGATTTTCAGTGTTATTTTTCTTATCCTATATTATGTTTTCGGATTACTCATTGGATTCAAGCATCCTATTTTAGCTATTTTTATTACCCTTTTCTTTCTGGTTTATTTCTATGAACAAATTACTGATTCTATCCGAAATTTTATAGATAAGAATTTTTATAGAAAAATATTTGCCATTACCCAAGATTTAAATGCCCTTAACCAGGATTTAAATAAAACAACCGATTTTTCTCAACTAACTGGAAGATTTGTAAAGTTTTTAAAACACTCTCTGGCCGAATATTCATGGGCATTTTACCTAAAATGGGGTGAAGAATTTGAACTTTTTGAAAAAAATAGTATTGATATAAAATTACCCAGGCTCATTAATCTGTCAAAAGACAATCCATTAAAAAAGATCCCTAAAAGTGAAATTGATTTTTTTGTTTTGCACAAATACCTTAATGAAAATGCAGAACTCAAAAAAGCTTTTGAAAAATTAACTATAACTGATCAAATTTATTACTTCTATCCTTTAAAAAGTTATAAAGATTGCACAGGGTTTCTTCTCTTAGATAGAAGGTTTAATTATTTCTTACATTTCTACACCCATAGGACATTCATAAAGCGAATTTTTAATAAAACTGCAGACGTATTACAGAACAGCCTTTTATACTCCGAAGTTAAACGAAAATCTTTACAGAATAGACTACTCGTTGAAATCGGAAAGAAAATTTCATCAACCCTTCATCTTAACGAAGTTTTGAATACCATTGTTGACTCAATAAGTCAACTTGTATCCTATGATGCTGTGGGTATTTTTTTAATAGACCGTAAAAAAAACATTTTAAAAAGACAAATTACTAGAGGTTATGACGAACAACTTCTAGATAAACTCATTTTAAAAATTGACCAAGGTTCATACGGTTGGGCAATCAAGAACAAAAAGACACGTATTTCTAACAACACCAAGCATGACCCATATTACTACATGGTTAGACCTACCACCCGATCACAAGTTTCAATTCCACTTTTAAACGGAGATGAAGTAATCGGCATTTTAGCTTTAGAGAGTGATCGTATAAATCATTTTACCAAAACAGATGTAGAATTCTTAGAAACCTTTGCCAGTCAGGCAGCTATTGCCATCGAGAATGCTCAGCTCTTCGAAGAATCTTTACAAAGAAAGCGTTTAGAAAGTGAATTAGTTGTTGCTTCTAAGATTCAAAAAGCTCTGTTACCGGATCGTGCACCATATTTTCCGGGTTTCCAAATCAGCTTTTTAAACCTTCCTTCACGGATCGTAAGTGGAGATTTGATAGACATCTTCCGTTCTGGTAAAAATTCCTTGAGCCTGGCTATTGGAGATGTTTCAGGAAAAGGAGCACCTGCTTCTATTTTAATGGCCGTTTTATATGCAGGATTTAAAAGTGTTCTAAAAGAATATTACCCTGTGGTCGAAGTGATTGCTCGGTTAAATAATCAATTTTCTGAAGTTACTGCCGAAGGTTATTACGCGTCTTTCTTTTATGGAGTGATTAATGGAGAATCCAAACAACTAACTTATACAAATGCCGGGCATAATCCTCCTATCCTTTTACACAAAGATCTATCTTATAAAAGGCTTCAGATTGGGGGGATTGTATTGGGATTTTTACAAGATCAGGAATATCGACAGGATACAATTCAACTAAATTCTGGAGATTATCTAATTCTATTTACTGACGGTGTTACAGAAGTCAAAAACAGTCAAGGGGTAGAATTTGGCGAAAAAAGGCTTATTAATTTCATTAAAAAAAATTATGGAAAACATCCAACTGAACTTAAAAACGATTTAGTAAATCAGGTTAAACAATTCTGTTCAAATAAAGAACTGCCTGACGATTTTACCCTGGCAATTGTTTATGTAGAATAAAAAATAATCTTAAAAATTGTTAATCAATATTCTTTCAAATCCTGAGTATGAAAAAAACAATTCTCAAATAAGCACATGATCTTCTTAAAACATTCATAATGGGTAGTAAGAATAATGGTAAAAAAAATTGCTCAACGCTGGCGTCTACTGAAATTGTTCGACCGAAACTTGATCATCTATCTCTTCATTTTAACTTTTACAATCCTAATTTTTCATACAAGAATATATCAATGGTATTTTTACGTATGTTTACATATTTTAATGATTATCCTAATTTTCACCGCAATTCAGTGGTTGGACAATCAAAAAAATCCATTCTTACAATGGCTGCGAGATTGGTATATTATTATCATTTTGCCTCTCCTTTATTGGGATTTAAAGCCTCTTTTACACATGATAACTTTAAAAGAATTTGATCCCATCATCTTAAAAATAGATCAGGCCTTATTTGGCATATCTCCAAATATTTGGGTACAACAATATGTATCTCCAGTATTAACCGAAATTATGCAAATTTCTTACAGCATTTATTGGATTACCATCCCGTTAGGAGGGACCATCTTTTATTTCAATAAAAAAAAGATATTATATGAATATCTTCTTCATCTAATTACAATCACTTTTTTCATATCCTATTTTATTTTTATATTTTTCCCGGTAGCTGGACCAAGGTTTTTTATTGCAAACCAGATACGGGTTTCCTATAAAGGACTGTTTTTTACTAAATTTCTCAGATCATTCATGAAAGAAGCTGGTTTCAGAGGAGGTGCATTTCCAAGTTCTCATGTAGCTGTGGCCGTTGTTATTCTAATATTCACCTTTAGATTCAAACCGAAAATAGCAGTCTTTGTTCTTTTGCCATTGGTAATAGCTCTTTCGTTAGCTACAATCTACGGACAATATCATTATTTTACCGATGTTTTAGCAGGTCTTACCATGGGTATTACCATTGGCTGGATCGGTACCCGATACACATCAAAACAGTTGAACAAAGCAAATTTACACAATCTGATTTAAAGTTTATCTTTTAATAAAATTGTATAAACCTTAAATTTCAGACATAAAAAATTGGATAAAATAGTTTCTAAAAAATTGGTAACTACTATTTCAAAAATAAATCCTTATTAATTGGATTTTATTCATATAGCAAAATCAAATTAAACGCCTGAAAACGATCAATTTAGTTTTAACCTAGATCATCCAATATTAAAGAAAATTTGAGATTATGGCTGTAGAAAAAACAGTAACACAGATAAAACATGCTCTACTGTTGCTTCTAGCGGTTATTTTATTTGGAACTTTTGGATATACACTTATAGAAAATTGGGATCTTTTTGATGCGCTTTATATGACAATTATTAGTATAACCACCACCGGTTATCGCGAAGTACATCCCTTGAGCCAGTTTGGCAAAATATTTACTTTACTTGTCATCATATTAGGCGTGGTAACTATTGCCTATACGGGTGGACGTGTAGCTCAATTTTTTGTAGAAACCTATGTATTGAGGAGACGCAGGATGACAAAAAAATTAAAAGAATTAAAAGATCATTATATCATTTGCGGTTTTGGTCGGATGGGTAAAAAAATATGTTTTGAATTAGCAGAAAGCAAAGCGCCTTTTGTGGTGATTGAAAAAAATCCTGAAGAAATAGAAATGCTTAATAATCTTAATTACCTTTATGTTGAAGGTGACGCCACAGATGATAATGTTCTTTTACAAGCAGGAATAAAAAGAGCCAAAGGACTGGTTGCTGTTCTGCCTACTGAGGCTGAAAATGTTTTTGCAACACTATCAGCTCGGGTAATTAATCCAAATATTTTTATTGTTTCTCGGGCTGTTGAAGAAGAAACAGAATCAAAATTATTGAAAGCCGGGGCGAATAGAGTGGTAAAACCCTATGAAATTGGTGGTCATCGGATGGCACAGGTTCTTTTAAGACCCGGTGTGGTAGATTTTATCGATATTATAGCAAGGGATAAGCGATTTGACCTGACTATTGAAGAAATTGAAGTCCGAAAAGATTCACCTCTTATTGGCCAGGCACTCACAGACTCCCCTATTCGTAATAAATTAAACACTATTATTGTGGCTATTTATGGAACTGATGGAAATATTGTATATAATCCACAATCTCAAACAGTAATAAAAGAAAATGATAAACTCATTGTGATTGGAGAAGAAAAAAACATTCAACAATTGAGAGTTTTAGCACATTCTTCTTGATCGAAATCGTTTGATATTGATTTCATTCACAGATGAGATTCAACTAAAAGTTTGCACCACAGTCGGAATTTTTCGATATTCCTTATGGGATGTCTCCACAATCAAGATTATTCTTATATTCCTATTCCCATAATCACTCCAAATCACCTTTCCTTCGATAAAAAACTTTAGAATCTGTAATATTTGATTTGAAGGGGATGAAAAGACCGCCGGTGAGTTTTAATACTTACGATGAAATATTATCAAGGATATTGCTTAATTTTTCAGTTAATTCTTCCCTGGAAAATTGATGTATATAACTTCTGTTATCAAAATAGAATGCTTGTGAACTCCACAATTGTATAGCGTACTTCAGATAATTTTCCAACGATTTTTCATCTTCATAATCGACAATATGACTTCCCTGAACATTTGAAATTATTTTCCCGGCATCGCTCGCAGGAGGACCTATTACCAAAATAGGACGGTGTGATCCCAAATATTCAAACAACTTGCTGGTCACAATTCCAAGATTATTACGCACACGCGGAATCACCATTAATAGAAGTGAAACTTTCTTAATCTCAGAAATTATTTCACTATGGGGTCGAAAAGAATGAAAACTTACCAATTTTTGCAAATCCATTTTATTTATTTCATTTCGAATTTTAGAATGTACTTGACCTATAAATTTTATTTGAAATGATCTGTCGCTAATCACGTTTTCTTGTAATAATTTTACAGCCACTCGCCACAGGACTTCTGGATTTTGATTCTCTAACAAATTTCCAACATAAAGAATAGTAAATTTCTCCTCTTCTTCGACTTTGATATTTTCATATTCAAAAGCATCAAATCCGTTATATAAAATGTTGATTTTTTCTTTATAAATTTTAGCCTTTTGGGCAAATGAAGAAGCTAATTTGTTACTGACAGTGGTTATTGCATCTGCTTTTTGTAACACTTTTTTTTCGAAAAATGAATCTATTTTTTCACTGATTTTCATTCTACCACTGAATTCATAATATCGTATATCTGTCCATGGATCTCTCAGATCAGCTAACCAGGGAATTCCTGTTTTTCTTTTTAAGATTAAACCAATTAGTTGAGAAGAATGGGGAGGGGAGGAAACCATTATTGTATCAATGTTTTCTCTACAAATTATCTTTTTTGCCATTTTTACTGCAAAAGGTACCCATCCCAACCGTGCATCCGGGATAAAAAAATTTGTGCGAATTTTCGCAGCAATTTTTTCAACAATTCCCTCATCTTGACGCGTTAATAATCCAACCGGTAGGGATTCATCCTGTTTCTTCCCAGTAAGCATTTTATAGATAATGAAAGGATCCCAGCTTTTCGATCTGAAAACAGGAATACCGTCTGGCAGATCTTTTTCTAAACTCGGATCCCGGTAAGGGAATTCACCCCGTTGAACTGTTAAAATAATAGGTTTCCAACCAAATTTAGGAAGGTAATGTGCAAATTTTACCATTCGTATTGAGCCAGGTCCTCCAGCCGGTGGCCAATAATAACTTATTAATAAAACTTTCTTCATGCCCGATTGATTGAACGAAACTTGAACATTCCATACATTTTAGAACCGTATTCTCTGAACAAGAAAAATAAAATCATTCCATAAAGAATTAAAAGACTTACAAAAGATATGCGTAAACCGGCATAGTACGAGGCAGGATGAAAAATAAATTCTATTTTATGATTCCCTTTCGGCACAACAACAGACCTTAAAAGATGATTGGTCTTATATATTTCTATTTCTTTCCCACCATCTATAAATGCTTTCCAACCAGGAGGATAATACATTTCAGAAAGAACCAGTAATGATTGTTTATCTGTATAGACATCTAAAACAACTTTCTCGGGCTGGAAATCTATTTTAATATTGGTGCTATCAGGTGTTTCTATTTTCTGTGAAAGTTCCTTCTCTAAAATCGCCATTTTCCGTGGATTAAATTCAGCACTATTTAAATATTGTAATCGCTGAATTCCGTCTGAAATAACTTGATATCGACCTACAAAGTTGGCTCTGGGAATGAAATTTAAATTTTCATAAGCAAAAAGTTTATAACGTTGATCTGATTCAATTAACTTCAATCGTGGCGAATTTAATTCCTGTTGAGCAATAAGATATTTCACATTTAACATATCTACCACGTTCCAATTAATGGGCAAAGGACTTTCAATCTGCACATATAGATTGTTTTCAATAATTTCTTGAATCGTTTGCATTTTTGCCGGAGAATAGCCACCAATGGATTGATAATAATAACTCCAACGCGTATCCTGGAATAATCGACCAACCGGAAAGATTCGGAATAGGTCTTTATCCTTTTGTATTTCTCTATCAATGTTAAGAAGTCGATATTGCTGTTGTTCAGCCATTTTTGAATTGATGAACTTTCCTTCTACATAGTGTGCATCTAACAAGATCAGATCAATCGCCACAATCAGAATCATAATAACAGGAAGTAATTCTTTCTTTAACCAATTTTTTCCTACTAAAAAAATTCCTCCAAGACCAAGCAAATAGAAAAATAAACTTGTGAAAGTTGATTTTTGCAACAATTCCAGTCGAACTTTTCTCAACCTCACTACAACTTCTTGACCATAACGTTGGGCTTCTCCCGTCTGCATTAAAGAAAATGAACTCCCAAACAGCAAAGGAATAATTAGTATAGCCCCAAAAATCCCTGAAATTATATACAGTTTTTTTAGTTGTTCTTTTTTCTCAAAAGACATTGTAAGCAAAGCTGAACAACCAAACGCAGCTAAAAGTGAAACAGTTAGCATGACCAGAGTGAGAATCATCATGGGAACACGGAATTTGTCGAAATAAGGAACATAATAAAAAAACAATTTATAAAGGGTTGAAAAGTTTTTACCCAGCGCCATAAGTAATGCTAATATCGTGAGAAAAGTTAAACTTTTAACCTCCCATCGCTTCCAATTGAAAATTACTCCTACAATAGCTAAAAAAACGATCAGAATTCCTAAGTATTCGTAAGACTGGGTGAAAGGCATATCGCCCCAGTAAGTAGGTAAGGTCCGATTCTTAAATTCTGGTACTGCATTTCCTGTATAACGTTCATTAGACGTACCCCCATGAAATTTGGGGATAATGAGATTCCAGAATTCCGAAATCGAATAAGACCAGTTAGTGGCATAATCGAAACCCACTCCTTTTTTCTCTTGCTCAGACACACTTGTATTTTTAATAGAAATAGCATGGCCACCTCGGGTAGAATAAGGTGTGTATTCCTTAATTGATAGAAGATTCTGAGAAACAACTAATACAGCCAGGCTCGTGGCTATAACAGAAAGAAGGACACACTTCCCTATCGATGCCCACTGCTTGCACCTTATCATTCGAATAAAAATAGCAACTCCAAAAAATAGAATAGACAACAACGTATAAAATAAAATCTGATAATGTTGTGTACGGAATTGTAAGGCCAGGGCCAAACTAAACAAAAGGGCTGAAAATAAATTCTGTTTTCTAAATAACAAAAGAGCTGTTAATAAAACATACGGCATCCACATCAGGGCTCTGAATTTAGCAAAGTGCCCCACAATAATAAGCGCCTGAAAATGAGGCATCAGGACAAAGGAAAGAGCTGCTAACATGCCTGCAACAGAAGGAAGCCCAAAAAACTTAACAAGCAAAAAGATACCCAAAGCCCCTGCCAAGAAATACCATAAACGCCAATCGCCCAAAAAATCTAAATTATTAAGCAAAGTATCAATTGACCATATTCTTGGACCAATTCGGTGGTATACCGGCATTCCACCGAACATATATGGATTCCATAATGGATAATGGCCAGTTTTTCCTTCCCACATTTTTAATTGATGCGTTTTTCCAATACCGGATATAATATCGCTACCGGAAGGCTCAAAACCCTGAATTACCATGGGTTTGTAGAGAATCACTAATAAAAAATAAAGCAAAACAAAGAAAACAAAAATAAATTTGAGGTGCTCTAATTTCTCCAAAAATGATTCCTTTTGTACATCCAAAACAACCGTTTGTCTCTTCAGACGCTTTTGTTTTTTTGATTTGGCCATGTTTGCCTCATTGACTGTTCTTTTTGAAACTCAAAAACAAATATAAGAATTAAGCTCAAGCAAGTCATTCGAAAAATAGATAGAAATACAGAAGACATAGAGGACACCACCTGGTGAGCTTGAAAAACTATTATGAAACTGGCACAGGTCAACCCTTCGATGCGAACTAAGTCACGGCATAGTTTTCTTTTTCTTAACCGTGTCTCATAAATATTTTTTGTTTAAATTCAACCAAAGAAGAAATCCAAATAAATTCTTTTCGCGTTATCTTCCATTTTTTCCCAATTTTTTATATTGTTTGAGATTATTTATTTTTCTATTTTCTTTCTATAATTAATAAGTCGTTTCTGAAAGTAAGATAATTATAAAAATTTGAGTTTATTTTACTTTAAAAAATTTAGAATGATTAACCTCCAGCGGCAACCAATTGAATTCGTTTTCTTTCTAAAAATCCATAAAAAGTTCTGTTTTTACTATTATTCTTGTCCATCTGTCTCAAATTGTATTACCTCATAATGATTTTTCTGTAATTAGGTAAAGCATGAATTTATTTTTTAGAGGTGAAAAATATGAAATTTAACAAATCATTAATCAAGAGAATGCCATGGATATTTATTCTTTCGATTTTAATAATCGAATTAGTTATGGCACAAACTCAACTGGCACCTACAGGCCTCATCTGTGAACTACTTCGTTTCCCTGAAAAAGCTGTCATTACAGATCCAATGCCCGAATTCGGCTGGATCGTTAATGACAATCGGCGGGGAGCATTCCAGACGGCGTACCAAATTCTGGTTGCATCCCATCCTGATTTACTTTCACCGGGTAGAGCTGATATGTGGGATTCTGGCAAAGTAAATTCCTCGCAATCCATAAATGTAGAATATGGAGGAAAACCGCTTCAGGAAAATTCTCGTTATTGGTGGAAAGTTCGCATCTGGGATCAAAACGAGCAGCCAAGTCCCTTTAGCAAATCACAATTATTTTATACTGGCACTTTTCGGCAAAAAAGCCAGTGGCCTGGCGAAAGCCACTGGGTAACCATCGAAATAGACAACCGACCCACGCCTGTCCTGGAAAATCGTCAACGGGCTGAATATTATCCTATTACACCCGTACAAATTTTAAAAAAATCAAAAGGACACTATTTTCTCGATTTCGGAAGAGCAGCATTTGCTACTTTAAAAGTAAGAATCACCAGCCTAAACGATAATGACTCCGTTCTTGTTTTATTAGGCGAGAAAAAAACTCCCGATAATTTAGTTGATCAAAATCCAGGAGGATCAATCGGCTTCAGAAAAGCCATCATATTATTACAGAAAGGTACACATGAATATATTGTTGAACTTCCTCGCCATATCGCCCATTATCCAAACAGCCAGGTATTACCTGATCATTATTATGAAGTCACTCCATTTCGTTATGTTGAACTCATAGGTATTCCTGGAAATTTAAAGAAGGAAGACGTTGTACAACTTGCGCTTTTTTATCCTTTTGATGATAATGCATCCTTTTTTACCTCTTCAAATGATAATCTGAATAGGGTATGGGAATTGTGTAAATACACCTTAAAGGCTACACCATTTTTAAGCCTATATTGTGACGGTAATCGCGAACGCATGCCATACGAGGCCGATTCTTATATACAACAATTGGGACATTACTGCGTGGATCGAGAATATGCGGTGGCACGATATACATACCAATTTCTCATTTACAATCCCAGTTGGCCAACGGAATGGCACCTTCATATTGTTCCAATGGCCTGGGCTGATTATATGTACACAGGAAATAGTGAATTGCTTGCAAAATACTATGAAGAATTGAAGAAAAAAACCTTAATAGCTTTAGCAAGAGAAGATGGATTAATTAGCACTCGAACTGGTAAAGTGACACCCGATTTCCTCGCCTCAGTTCATTACCATGGTAAATCATTCCGTGATATAGTGGATTGGCCTGCTGGAACACCTCGTGGACAAAAGCAAGCCCGAAACCGCGGACCGACACCTGAAGGCGAGCGAGATGGTTATGTTTTTACTGACATCAATACCGTAGTGAATGCCTTTCATTATTGGAATCTGGTTCTGATGGAAAAAATTGCTCATGTTCTGGGAAAACAAAAAGATGAAAAATTTTTCCAAAAAAGAGCATCTCTTGTAAAACAAAGTTTTAACCAGTTGCTTCTGGATAAAAAGCGTGGAATTTATCGGGATGGAGAAGCTACCTCCCATGCTTCATTACACGCCAATATGTTTCCACTGGCATTTGGTTTGGTTCCGGAAGAATACATCCCAAGTGTTGTCAAATTTATCAAAAGTAGGGGTATGGCTTGTAGTGTTTACGGAGCCCAATATCTTTTAGAAGGACTTTTTAGAGTGGGTGAAGCCAGTTATGCATTAAAACTGATGACCTCTGATTCCAGGAGAAGTTGGATGAATATGATTCGATCTGGTTCATCGATGACGACCGAAGCCTGGGACATTTATTATAAACCTAACATGACCTGGAACCATGCCTGGGGAACTGCGCCTGCAAATATCATTACACGAAAATTAATGGGAATTGAACCTATCGAAGCTGGGTTTAAAACTTTTCGAATTAAACCTCAACCCGGGAATTTAAGATTGGCTAAAATCAAGATGCCTACCATCCGAGGATTTATTGAATGTGAATGGAAAAAAGAAGCAGAAACATTCCATTTTAATGTAGTTATTCCGGCGAATAGCAAAGCCTTGATCTATCTTCCTACCAATAAAATGGACAAGATTCTGGAAAGTAATGTGCTGGCAATTAAACAACTGGACATTCGATTTAAAGGTATCGAAAATAATTTTAGTATTTTTGAAATCGGTGCAGGACAGTATAGTTTTTCTGGCCCGTTAAAATAGAAGATTTTTAAACTCTATTAAATTAAATATATGGTTTACATTTGTATTATAAAAATTAAAAAAGTTTCCTCTGGAGATTGAAATGTTGTACAAAATGCCAATGCGCAATTAAAAATAATTTTAGAATTATACATAAAAACCTTTGAAAAAATAATAAAGGATATCATTCCAGTCTCCCGCAAAACCAGATCTCGCTTTGACGTTAAAAACAGGAATCTTAAATTTATTGTGACTTATAACTTGACTGATGTTTATGATACTTTTAAATGTATAATTTCCATTTTTTTAAGTTAGACTAATAATTTTGTAGTTATTTTTTTTAATTGGTACTATTTCGTATAATCTGCGGTTAATGAATAATTTTGGGTTGATAAATATTTAAATTACAAAATAAAAAATAAGGAAAATACTAGAAAAAGTTTTGAATCTCACCTTGCATTTTGGTAAAAAGTTGTTTTACATTGTTTATGTTCCTAATATATTATTTTTAAATAAGGACAATAAATTTACTTGATTTTTACCATGATTAACTAATGTTTCCATCAAAGTTTTTGTCTTAATTCAGGTTTTTCTTTTCAAGAAATCTGAATTCATAAACAGGTAGATAAATTTTTATAAAAGAATAATTAAAACCAGGAAGATAGTTTAAAATTGTATTAAGGAGTAAACATGGAAAGACTTGATGTTTTAAAATCTTTTAAAGTTGACTCTATTCGAGTCAAAATATATGAAACTATCCTGTCGGTGGGGCAGGCCGCAGCAAATTTTGTAACATCAAGAATTAACAAAGCCATTGATGAAAAAGGAAAAGCTACAATCATCCTTGCTACTGGAGCATCGCAATTTACCTTTTTAGATGCTCTCAAAAGAGACAATTCAATTGATTGGGCAAAAATAACTGTATTTCATCTTGATGAATATGTCGGTCTTTCTGAAAATCACCCAGCCAGTTTTCGAAGGTACTTACGGGAAAGAATTTTGGATGAAGTTAAGCCAGGAGAATTTTATTTTCTAAATGGAGACGTTAACGATATTGAAACAGAAATTGCCAGATACGAAAATTTGTTGAAAACTAACCCAATAGATGTTGCCTGTATTGGTATTGGTGAAAACGGCCATATTGCCTTCAACGATCCGCCTATAGCTGATTTTAATGATACTAAATTGGTAAAGGTGGTGGAATTAGACCAGGTCTCCCGTATGCAACAAGTAGGGGAAGGATGGTTTGCCACAATCGATGATGTTCCAAAGCAGGCGCTATCTTTGACCATTCCTGCAATCATGAATGCCAAAACCATCAGTTGTGTTGTGCCAGAAGAACGCAAAGCCGAACCAGTATATAAAACTCTTTATGGACCAATTTGTACAGATTGCCCGGCTTCTATTTTACGAAAACATCCCGATACAATACTTTTTCTGGACCGCTATTCTGCATCAAAATTACCTCTGGACGAAATTCCTAATTCTCATTAGGACCAAACTCTTGTAAATGTCTCAAATGTGTAATTCTTAAACTTATTGAAATTAAGATGAGTGAAAACACGCTTCACCAAACTCCGGACAAGAACAAAGAAAAATTAGAAGTGGAAGGACTGTTTTATCGGGACGGCACTCCGATATCCATTTTAATTGAAAACGGACACATTAAAGATGTCATAAAGAAAACCAAACTAGAAGATCCCGAAAAACATAATCTTTTTATAGGTCCTGGCCTTATCGACATCCAGGTTAATGGTTACCTTGGACACGGTTTCACAACCCCTGGATTGACGGTGGAAAACGTCAAAGAGATCACTCAAAACCTCTGGCGTGTAGGTGTTACAACTTACCTGCCCACCTTGATTACTGCCGACAGCCAAATATTGCTGGAAAACTTTGCAATTTTGGCCAGCGCTATGCGTGATTCTCAGGTGTCCTGGTCTGTTCCCGGTTTTCATCTGGAAGGACCTTACATCAGCCCGATCGATGGCTTTCGTGGGGCACACAACCGGAAATGGATTCATCCACCCAATATCCATGAATTTAATGAATTTCTTACCGCAGCAAGCGGAAAAATTTTACTGGTATCACTAGCGCCGGAGTTACCCGGTGCCATCGACTTTATCCGATATTGTCAGCAGAAATCTATATCCACTGCTCTGGCTCACCATAACGCTTCGACCCAGATTATCAAGCAAGCCGTTGCTGCCGGTGCCAGGTTAAGTACGCATTTAGGAAATGGAATGGCCAATACTATCGCCCGGCATGACAATCCTTTATGGCCACAATTGGCTGAAGAGAACTTGTCCATCAGTATTATTGTAGATGGATTTCATTTAACCCCAGAAATGGTTAAAGTATTTTACAAAGCTAAAGGACCTGACAAAATAATTTTAGTTTCGGATACGACCGACTTAGCGGGTCTCCCACCTGGACAATATATATGGGACAACAAAAAAATTGAATTAAAACCGGAAGGGGTCATTTTTTACCCTGAACAAAATGTTTTAGCAGGTGCTGCGGCTCCGCTGATCAACGATATCGGCAACATGATTCAGTTTACAAGCTGTAAATTGGCCGAAGCCATCGATATGGTTAGTAAAAATCCTGCCAAACTTTTGGGTTTAGATGACAGGGGAATTATTGAACCCGGTAAGCGAGCTGATCTCATTCTTTTTACCATTCAAAACAACCGCTTAGAGATTAAAAAGACTCTGATTGCGGGCAAGACCGTTTATCACAATTGAACTCTTATAATTGTTTTACTTAAAAGTTTTCATGAAATATGATAACCAGTTCATAAATAAAAATTAAAAACGAGAATCGAGGTCTACCCTTTTTATATCCATGAGTGTTAATCCCAATTAACCTCAATTACTCTCATCAATGGATTTTCTGAAAACACTTAAGAATAGCTTAATTACTCATTAAAAATGGGAGATAAAAAATGAAAAAATTAAGTATTTCTATGATAGTTTTTATATTTTATATCTTCCCACAGATGATTTTTGCTGATAACACTGAATCGGCATCACCCTATTTAACTCTGGTCGCCGGGCCTTATCTCCAGCACTTCACTCAAACAAGTATAACTATCATGTGGGAAACAAATTTACCATCCTCATCTATTGTGGAATTTGGTGAGTCAACTCCTTTAAGTCAAAGGGTTGAACTCAATGATATGGCCACCATACACGAAGTACATTTAACCGGACTAAAGCCTCAACATAATTATTTTTATCGCGTCATTTCTCGCAATAATTCAGGAGATGATGTAGTTGCCAGCGATATTTTCACCTTTCAGACGGCTGTCCGGGAAGAATCGGCCTTTGCTTTCACAGTGGTTGGAGATAATCGCACCTATCCGGATCGTTTTAAAAAGATTTCAGAAAAAATGTGGGCCGAAAGACCTAACTTTGTTCTCCATGTTGGAGACGTTGTAACAGATGGGAGAGAAAAGGAACAATGGCTAACGGAATTTTTATGGCCTGCACAGGAACTTATGCGAAGGGTACCCATGTATGTAGCCATTGGTAACCATGAACGAAACGCCCATTGGTTCTATGATTATCTCTCTTACCCCCAACCGGAAAACTATTATTCGTTTAAATTTGGAAACGCTGAATTTTTTATCATAGACAGTAACGAAGACTTTACTCTTGAATCCAAACAAGTGAAATGGTTGGAAAATGCTTTGAAATCCAGTAAAGCGAAATGGAAATTTGTGGCCCACCACCATCCGCCTTATTCATCAGACGAAAATGATTATGGCGACACCTATTTCGAAAAATCTGAACTGGGGGATTTGAATATTCGACAATTGGTACCTTTATATGAAAAGTACCATGTTGACATTGTCTGGGTGGGACATATTCATTCCTATGAACGCACCTGGCCAATCAAAGGAAATAAAATTGATGAGAAAAACGGAGTTATTTATATTCAAACAGGAGGTGGTGGTGCCCCATTAGAAAATTTCGCTCCCACCCGAAGCTGGTTTACTGCAAAAGTATTAAGTAATTGGCAATATTGCTTAGTTATTATCCACGACGGAACTTTACAAATGATGGCATATGATATTGATGGAAAGTTGTATGATTATCTGGAATTAAAGAAATAATTTTAACTCCGGGATCCAAAGCTCATAGTTTATTATCAATTATTCACAGTTTATATAGCAATTAAATTAGGATTATTCAGCCACTGGGAATCACAATAATTAATGTCAATAAAAATATATTACTACAAAATAATTAGCTAAATCTAAAAGGTATTTTTTAAATTCCATTAAATGTTTTACAACACAAATATAAAAACTCAATACTGCTTAAAAACCGATCAATTGTAAAATATTTAGAACATTAATAAGGTCTTAACAATATTAAAAAAAATAAGAAATATAAATATATGCCCTGCAGTGTTGTCTAATTTTAGCAAAAAAAACCAAACATCAGGATAAAAGATACTCTACAATTTCCCAGAGCGTAAGATAGCGATGATCAACCAGAATCCCAATACGGTTGCCAGAACATAACCGATGATCCCAATGGCGGGATATCCCCACAAAAAGGGGCCCTTATTCAATTGAATAACCATGGACGAACCGATTATCAGCGCAGCAATAATAAGAGAGAATGCAATGCGATTACTGGAGCGATCTAATTCCCGGGTAAGATGTTCCAATCCCTGGTGAAAAAACCTCACGGTAATCCGATCTTTTTTAAATTTCAAGATAATATTATGGATATCTTCAGGTAGAGATCTGAACAAATCATAACCCGTCTCGATCATGCGGTTGAAATTGCGATAGTGATAAGTGGGGTTCCAGCGATGGAAAAGTAGTCGGCGCGTATAGGGGACAAGCAGTTCCAAAATATTAAAATCCGGACATAGTTGCCGCCCTAAAGATTCAGATAATGAAATAGCCCTGCCCATCATTACCATATCAGAGGGCAATTTGATCTGATAATTACGGACTAATTCCATGAATTCATTCATAAGCTGTGTGGTATTCAATTGACCCAGAGGAACTCCATAATAACGATCCAAATAATCTAACAAATCCCGGCGAAGTTGGCGAACATTAATTTGTTCTTCCACCATTCCAATATTTAACAAGACTCGAGTAATTCTATAAACATCTTTATTGATAATTCCCTTGGCAAGCTCTAACAGGTACATTTTCATCTCTTCGTCTACCCGGCCAACCATCCCAAAATCCACCAGCACGAGCACATTGCCAGGTAATACAAAAATATTTCCCGGATGAGGATCAGCATGAAAAATACCAAATTCAAAAATCTGTTTCATCAAGGCCCTGGCCCCATTTATAGCCACCTGCTTTGGATCAATATCGCTTTTGGCATATTGTTCAATGTCAGTGATTTTAATTCCCTTGATGTACTCAACTATCAAAATTCTGGGTGTAGTGTATTTCCAATAAACATAGGGAATCTTTATCGTTTCATCATCAAAAAAATGACGGCGGAATATATCGATATACCTTCCCTCGATTACAAAATTCTGTTCCCTTTTAATGGTTCTGGAAAATTCTTTCACAATTCCAGTAGGATTATATAATTTGCTTTCAGGAATGTACTTTTCAATCAATTCAGCCAAATTAAAGAGAATTTCGAGATCCGTATCAATTGTTTTTTGGATATTTGGACGTAAAACTTTTACGGCAACATTTTCTCCACTTTTTAAGCGGGCTCGATAAACCTGGGCCATGGATGCTGCCGCTTCTGGCTCTTCCTCAAAGTCCTGAAATATCTCTTGCAATGTTGCACTGTATTCATTTTCGATGTAAGGCTTCAGTTCTTCAAAGGGTATCGGTGCAACTTCATCCTGTAATTTGGCAAATTCTTCTGCAAAATGTGGTGGGATAAGATCAGGACGAACACTCAACATTTGTCCCAGTTTTATAAAAGTCGAACCAAGTTCTTCAAATGCCATTCTAAGCCGAACAGCAGTTCCTAAAACGGAAAATTCTTTTTTCTCCAGACGAGGCAAAATTTTTTTTGAAACTTCTAACAGTAAGCCGACTTGAATTCTTTCGACCAGATCCCAGAAACCATATTTCACCAGAACACGCAGAATATCCTGATAACGGTTCAGATGCCGCAACGACTTGCGCAAATTTAACGGTCTCATTCTATTTCCTTAAAATTCAATTAGCTCTTGCTTTCTAATAGTTTTTCAATTTTCTCCAGTTTCTTTTTCAGATCTTCAATATCCTGTTTGGTGGGTAATCCCAACTCTTTTATCGCCTTTTCAACAGCGGTCTTAATACGATTAATAACTGCTTGCTCTTCCTTTTCTACCTTTTTCATTATATCCTGAACTGTAGTGGCTTTTTGTTCCTGTTTTAATTGCCCCTTTTCAATCAGTTCATCAACCAGATTTTCGACCTTTTCTCTGGTAACTGTTACTGCTCCTAAACCCAAATAAATACTTTTTTTGACAAGATCTAACATGGCTTATCTCCCCTTTTTTTATTTAATATTAAAAAAGTTTGACATTTATTGGTATATCACAAAACATTTTTATGAAACTAACCGATTCTAATTCTGACCCAACACTTTTTTATTCATATTAATTTAATATAATTTCTGGTAATTTTGACTCATTTTATAGGGGAAAATCTATTTTTTTCTTTTTTTACCTTTTTTCCAATATTGAACCAATGTCAGAAATTGTTCGCTTGCTAAAAATAACAATCCAAGAAAAATAGTTATGATCTGTTACACACTAATAATAGCTCTGGTAAATTACTAATTAAAAGAAAACTAACATAAATAAAAAAAATAAACGCAAAACGATCAAATTAATTAAAAAGAGTATTTTTTAAATTCCTCAAGATACTGAAATTCAATTACCCACCAAAGATATAAGAAGAGTCAAAATAATTTGAAAATTAGTTAATCAATAATTATATTTGTAATATCGAAATATTTTAAATAATAAAGAATTTTATACATTTATGTTTTTACATTGTAATTAATATTAAATACTAATTGAAAAACTGTTGATAATAGCATTTCTTTAATAATCTGGTTCAAAATTTTTATAATCCAAAATTAAATAACTAAACATAAAGGAATAAACTCATGAAACCTATACTCACCCTAATTTTTATTTTACTAGGTCTCATAAATATTTCAATTCCAGCACAATTCGAGAAAGATATTATCCCCACTAACAAAGGAGATCTCGAAATTACCTTTATCGGACATGGCTCACTTATGTTCAAATTTCAGGGCAAAATTATTCATGTAGATCCTTACAGCAAATTAGCTGATTATTCCCAATTCCCCAAAGCCGATCTAATCCTCATTACGCATGAACATGGAGATCATCTGGATCCAAAGGCTTTACAATTCATCAAAACAGACAAAACCAAGATCGTTTTAACAGAACTCTGTTATGAACGTCTGGGCGAAGGTATAGTCATGAAAAATGGAGATGTCCGAACCATTGAAAAACTTAAAATTGAATCTGTTCCCGCTTACAATCTGGTCCACAAAAGAAAAAATGGTCAACCTTTTCATCCTAAAGGAAATGGGAATGGTTATATAATTACTTTTGGAAATAAACGTGTATACGTGGCGGGTGACACTGAAAATATACCGGAAATGAAAGCGTTGAAAAACATCGATATCGCCTTTTTACCTATGAACGTACCCTACACAATGACACCAGAAATGGTAGCAGATGCAGCCAGAGCCTTTAAACCAAAAATATTATATCCTTATCATTATGGAAAAACAGATCCTTTAAAATTAGTCGAATTACTTAAAGATACTCCAGAAATAGAAATTCGAATACGCAAAATGCAATAATCGTTCGATATTCTAAAATACTTTTTGTTGTCAAATAGACCTTATTAAAGAATATTTGGCAATTTCTAAAACAAATCCATTTATAGGGGATATTCTTCACCTTTTTTACAGTTATTTTTTATTGCCTTCGCTTTAAAAGAAACAGATATATAATTTTTACTATTTTTCAATTAGATAAAATTCATCTATGTTCTAGCGTTTTAAATGAATCTCATAGACGTATTTATTTTCCCCAGTTCTTATTCAAAATTAAAAAATCTTTCTGCAACTTTTATTTTTCCAACTTTTATGTTTTTTCTTATTAACGGAACATCTACCAAAAATTTTGAGCTATACACTACTGTTATTTTTACAACCGTACTGCCGTATAGTATATCTACATCAAAGTTCCAACCCGGAAATTAGGGAATTACCTGGTTCAATTTTACTTTGTGACTGCTCTGCTGGATTCACTTTGTCTTATAATGTCAATAAGACATTTGGTATGATTCAGAATATATGGGTTACAATTGGTGGGTCAATTTGGCAAGCGTGTTGGTTGTTATAGATTGGCTTTTTTCAGAGAAATACCCCTATTCACTTCTCGGCTATTACATTTGAAAAAAGATCAGCAGACTGTAAAACCTTTCTTATGTTAATTGGAGATATTGATAATCGTTATCCCCATTAGATTATTTTAATTTATTTTCTTAAATGCCTCCCGATTACAGAATTGGAAATTGGGGCTGTTTTATTTCAATTTATTGGCCACTTTCTTAATGTAGTTATTCCTGGAAAACTTTTTCTCACTGTATTTTATTCACTAACTTGATCAGGAATATCCAAAAAGTGGTTCAACTTTCACATCGCTTCACTTATTATTGGTCTGATACATTAAACTAATTAGTGATAAAATCATTAATAAGATATTTTATTGAAGCAGAAAAATTTCACGGCTGGACGTATAAAAATGGAAATCATTTTGTATTGATTAAATTGTTACACACATCCACTGATTAATATAAGCTCTATTTTTCAATAAAACATTTTATCATAAACTTCGGAAACTATTCTTTATATTAAAATGATAGGTTGCTTGCCTCTATACGCCACTATATGCTGAGAAACCGCCATCCACTGGAACTACAACACCTGTAACAAATTTGGAAGCAGGAGAAAGTAACCATAAGACAGCACCCAAAAGATCATCGGGGCGCCCCAATCGTCTCATCGGTGTGTGTTGCAAAATTGCCTGACCACGTTGGGTATATTTCCCGGTTTTCTTATCGATTAATAGATATCGGTTCTGTTTTGTTAAGAAGAAACCTGGAGCAATGGCATTTACTCGAATTTTATTAGAAAAATTCTGCGCCATATAAACAGCTAACCATTTGGTAAAATTGCTTATAGCTGCTTTAGCAGCTGAATAAGCCACTACCCGCGTTAGAGGACGTAAGGCTGCCATAGAAGAAATATTCAGGATTTGACCTTCTCCCTTCTCAGCCATATATCTTCCAAATTTCTGGCAGGGTAGAATTGTACCAAGAAAGTTCAAATCTGAAGTCGCACGAAACGCCTCGGGAGCTATATAAAAAAATTCTCTGTCATTAGTTACTGTGGCCTTTTGATTGTTACCTCCCGCTGCATTTACTAAAATATTAACTAAACCTAAATCGTTATAGACCTTATCGGCCGCCTCCTGTAAAGCATCGGGATCTAACACATCTACCTGACCGATGATGACTTCTCCTCTGGCGGATTCAAACTTCTTTTTTAAATCTTCAGAAAGTTCGGGATTGATATCCAGCACTGCCACATCTGCTCCCAGGTTCGCCAATGTTGCAGCAATTTCACCTCCCAGAACACCAGTACCACCAGTTACAACTGCAACTTTACCTGAAAAATAATTAGTATCTTTCAATTCATTTAAATACATAATAACCTTTTCAAAATTGTCTAATTTTAATTTAAAATTAGACAAAATGTATACAAAATCTTTCAATAAAGTATTCTACTACTTGTAATAGAATACTTTGAATAAAAGATAAATCGTCCACAATTTACCAAAGCATCTGGTAACTCCTTTCTTACGTTTACATCAATTTTATTCCAAAATCCCTGAAGTTACCAGACGATACCTTTTTTGTTAACATAACCAGTTTTGAAAATAGAATTAAAAAATATTGCGATTTAGCTTAATCGAACATTTTTATTTTTAAAAACATAGATTGCTCCAACAATTACCAAAAGTGCTCCCCACCAAAAATTGGGATAAATATTATACATAACCGTTTGATGTGCGGGAGGAATAATCAAATTATATATTCCTGAAATAACTATTATACCTCCAATTATAACCAACATTAACCCAACAAAATACCAAATGGGTCTCATACCTTTCTCTTCCACCATTTTTTACCTCCAATTTTTATCAGCGTCAAACAACAAAATATAAATGATAACAAAAAATTGTTTACTTATTCATTGTTAAAAACATATTTTTACCAGAAATAAATATTTATTATAATGAAAATAACAAGGGTAACACCTGCCCAGAATTCTGGAGTTTTGAAAAGCGGCAAATTTTCTTTTTCAAATTTTGGAGTCAAACTTTTCACATAACCTACTAATTCCTCTTCTTTTTTATTCTGTGTAAACAGACTTACAATTATCGCAACCCCTGCTGCAATTAACCAGGCCCACCAGGCTCTCCAGAAATTAGCTGCCATAAAAGCTTTCTCAGAAACCGCAGCGAATGTAGGTATAATTGCGTTCACAGCAATTATGCCCGCTTGCTGTGCCAAAAAAAGAGCAACAGAGCATACCGTTCCTACCAGCATACCCCAAAAACCACCACAAGGTGTAATTCGTTTAAAAAACATTCCTAACAAAATAACTGCAACGGAAGGTGCTAAAAACATCGAACTTATTGCTTGGAGATAATCAATTACTGTAGGCATACTCTTAGCAATATAGGCTCCAACAATGCTAAGGAGAATTCCAACAACAGTTGCCATACGTCCTATCCGTAATAATCTTTCGCCCGAAGCTTTTTTATTAATAATGGCATGGTAAATATCATTGGTCCAAACAGAATTGAAAGCGCTCATATTTCCAGCCATACCGGCCATGAACATAGCTATAAGCGAAGTCACACCTACTCCAATCAATCCTGTTGGAAAATACCTTTTCATTAAAAGTGGCATTACAGAATCATAATTGGGTTCACCATGTTCAACAAGTAAGTTAAAACCAGAGGAACCATCTTTTAAAAGAACCAATGCAATCATTCCAGAACTAACTACCACAGCACCAAGTAATAATTTAAAATAAGAACCAATAATGGGAGTCATGCGAGCAGATCTCAAATCTTTGGCCGAGAATGCTCTTTGAATAATCAAAAAATCTGTTGTCCAATATCCAAATGCAATAGCAAAACCCAATCCCAATACCAGGCTACCCCAGGTAACATACATGGCATTATCTGTGGGATTCACTGAAGTTGACCACAAAGTTGTATATGCTTCTGACAATTTCCTTCCGATTTCTGCTGGGCCACCAATATCAATAAAACCCAGAATTGGTAAAAGTAAAATACTGGCCCAAATAAGAAAAAATTGAATAATTTCAGTGAACATGGCCGATAACAGACCGCTCAGGGTAATATAAAGGGCAACAAATCCTGCTGATAGCCAAATACTGAGGTCCCAATTCCAACCCAGAAAAGTATGCAATACTAATGCTAAAAGATAAAGAGAAATTCCTGAAACTAAGATCATATTAATCACGAACATAACCGCATTTAATACACGTGTTTGTTCGTTAAATCGTTCTTTTAAATAACCTGGAATAGATTTAATTTTACTATGGTAATAAAATGGCATCATAAAGATACCTAAAAACAACATAGCAGGAATAGCGCCGATTAAATAAAAATGTGCCGCATAAAGACCATATTTTACACTTTGTCCAGCATATCCAATTACCTCCATCGCTCCCATATTTGCTGACATAAATGCTATTCCGCAAACCCACATACTATTTTTGCGCCCAGCAAGAAAAAAATCTTCATCACTCTTCGTAAACTTTTTTAAATAAAATCCCAACCATACAACAAACGCAAGGTAAACCAGCAAAATAAGATAATCAAAAAACGACAGGGAAATAGTCTCCATTAATCTACCTCCTTTTTGTTTAATATATCCTATTTAGTTTCAGAACTATTATAACTTTGAGGCTCTCTTAATTATTTAAAACCTGTATCAAATCTCAATATTAATTGTGGTTTGAAGCATATCTTAATAGATCGAGAAAATATATATTACTTAATAGTGATCTATATTCTGCAAATCATTTTCATCAAAATAAATCCAAAGAAATTTTACCAAATTCATAGTTCATTATGATACAACAAATGATAGATCTATCTCAAGTAGAAAATCAGCACTTGTATTTTTAATTAAAAATCCTCTCCTACTTAATTTTCAAAGTAAAAAATATGATTTAGTAATGCCATTTCTAATTCGTTTATAGTATATAAAAGTTTTAGAATCAAATAATTTCCTTTTAGACAATTCCTGAATTTCTCAAAAGATTTTGTCTTTCTAATTTTAGGATCGAAAAAAAACTATGAAAATTTTAACAAAATTTTCAGATAATTTTCAGGTTCTTTTTCTAATAGACTAAAAGCCCAGGATGCCTGGTATCCAGGCATTTCGGCAGAAATTAAAACATCTGGATGCAAGTTTCCTATGGCAAGATGACGAATGACTTCACGAAATTCTCCATGATTAACCCGAGAAGCCACTATGCGAGCCTCTCGCCAGATTAAATCTTTCATAATCAAAGGAACAGGCATATCAGATAGCCCCAAGACACAAACCGTTCCGGCACCTCGTATGCTCTTCACACATCCCACTATTGGATTAGGCCGACCTTCAACTTCTTCCCAATGTCCAACAGCTTCGAATGCTACATCTACACCACGCCCATTGGTTAAATCATAAATAACCTCCAGCGGATCCATTTTCTTAATATTTATGGTAATCACATTTTCGTAGGACTTCTGCGGTATTTCTAATCGTTTATCTAAAACATCCAAAACAAAGATAACTTCTTGTGTTTTAGTACGTGCTGCCTGCATAATGCTTTGACCGATACGACCTCCACCCCAAATTACAACAGTATCGCCTTCTCGAATTTCCGCCCGATTACATGCATGAAACCCGATCGAATAAAATTCAACCATAGCAGCATATTTGTCCGAAATTCGATCTGAAATGGCATATAGCATATTTTCTTTTACTTTCACGTATTCTGCAAAACCACCATCCATATCTACCCCAACCAATTTCAACGAAGTGCATGCTGGATAACACCCTAATTCGCAAGCGGCGCATCTACCACATGGAATAACAGGATCGATAACTACGCGATCGCCCTCCTTAAAATTTTTGACTCGTCTACCAACCCTGACGACCTGTCCGCTAAATTCATGTCCCTGAATTAGTGGCAGAGAGGTACGCGGTGCAAATTCACCTGAATATATGTGTTGATCACTCCCACAAATCCCGGCATATCCGACCTTCACCAATACTTCTTCATCTCCAATTTCTGGAATGGGAACTTCCTTCCATTCTATTTTTCTGTATTCCGTTAAAACAGCAGCATTCATCTTAGCTATAGCCATCTAAATCTTCTCCTGATTCTTCTATGAACATCTCCTATAAGTTTAACAATTAAATTATATTAAACCTGTACTTTTCAAAAAGAAATTTAATTTAAATATCTTTCATCCTCAATTATAGGACAACAGATTAAGCAGTAATCTGTTAAAAATCGATAGCATTTTTTCCCAAAATGTTTCCTTTTCTATAGAAAACAGGCGACTAAAAAGTTATCAACAATTTGGTAAACCTTTTGATAAGATGCCACCAATTGACAAACCGGCCAATCGCTCCCAAACATCTTTTTCCAAAAATGTTGGTAACTGTCAATTTTTAAGAGGGAATTTTCTCACTCAATTATTATTTTCAAAGCAAAGGCACAACTCAAAATCTTCTAACGTATATAAATCTTCTGCTTTTTTGATGGCAAGTCAATTTGAGTTAGCCCTTTTGATCAAGCAAACTTACCTACATTGTTATTAATATTTTTATTTATATTACATAATAATTTTATCATTCAACCTCTTCTACATCAATCAAGTATAATAGTACGAAAAATCTTATTGTTGGTTAAGAGAGAATTTCTTCTATATTGTGCGCTATATCTTTTCTATAAATAAGCCGCTATTTGATTTAATCTTCTCCCTAAATAGAACCCCGCGCTATAGACTGCTTTGCTGTTTTATATTAATAAATCATTTTGTTTTTAAAATTTAAAATATTTACAACAATCCTCATTCACTAAAATATTTTTTGCGAATCCATTCGGGTTGCCATTTATCTGGTTTTCTTTCATGACCGGTTAGATCAATTTCCATTGGTTTGGGATTGGGAGTGCTCAACGGCTGAGTATCTCCCACCTTTTTCTGCCAATCTTTTAGTAGGTTCATTAATTCTTCTACTTGCTTGGAGTATTTATCTTTTTCTGCCAGATTGTTTAGTTCGTAAAGATCATTATTCAAATCAAATAATTGTGTGTAATTAATTTGAGGATATCGAATTAATTTCCATCTCTCATTTCGCACCGCCCTTTGAACATTCTTAAGGGATAAAAAAATGGAATCACGGACTTTTGTTTTCTTACCTTCCCAAATTGGCCTTAAATTTTTCCCATCAATATCAGCAGGAGGTTGAATTCCGGCTAAACTACAAATAGTTGGAAATATATCTAATAAATACGTAAGAGCGTTACTGGACTTATTTTCAGGAATACCGGGACCAGCAAATATTAATGGACATCCCATGCTGTGCTCATATAAATTTTGTTTTCCTAACAAACCATGACTGCCCATTGCAAGACCCTGATCTGCGGCATAGATAATAATGGTATTATCAGCCAGTTTCGATTCTTCTAATGTTTTAAGAATTCTTCCGATCTGTTCATCCAGGTGGGTAATAAGCCCATAATATTCTGCTAACTGATCCCTGATTATTTCTTCGGTTCGTGGCCAGGGGGCCAAATTCTCGTCCCGCACTACCATATAGCCGTTATTAAAGGGATGTTGCGGAAGAAAGTTTTTAGGAAGCGGTGGACGATTTTTATAGTACATTTCCCGGTATTTCAGCGGAGCATTACGCGGATCGTGAGGCGCAGTAAATGCCACATAAGCAAAAAATGGTTTATCTTCTTTGTAGTTTTTTAAGAATTCAATCACTGCGTCCGCAAAGCACTCACTGGAAAATTTTTTCGCGGTTCTCTTATGAATCACTTTTCCGTCGGGAGTTGTGTCAACCACTGGCACTTTGGTATGATCAGCCATTCCGCCAAAGAAAACTGCCTTACCTTCCTCAAAGCTCCTTAAAAATGACTCCTCGCCATTATGCCATTTACCAGTAGCAAAAGTTTTGTATCCGTTTTCTCGCAAAATTTCGGGAAGTGTTTTTACGTTTTTTAACTTCAAATCGATTTTAAAATATGCCCGGCCAGTCATAATCATTGCCCGGCTGGGTACACACACAGCTCCATGCGGCGAACCCATACAGTAGTTCTGACGAAAACTGAATCCCCTTTTAACCAAGCTGTCAAGGTTTGGAGTGTGAATGTACTTATTGCCATACGCCGCAATTGTATCTGTCCTCTGGTCATCAGCAAGAATAAACAGAAAATTCAATTTCTTCGACCGATTTACTGCATAAGACTTCAATGGAGAAAAAACCATAGCACCAGTTGCCAGAGCCATTATCCGCAAAAACGCCCGTCGTGAAACATATCCATCACTCATTTTTCATTTCCTCTATATTCTCAATCTCCCCATAGAAATATTTTCAATACATCCTTATTATAATTCACTACTATTTCAATAAGCTAAAAACTTTCCAAAAAAATCCTTAATAAATCAATCCCTAAAAGAAAGTTCACTTTTATAAATAGTTATCCTAAATATTTCCTCATTATCAATACTAATAATCCTATAAGTTACCTGTGGATCATCGCGTGTAGTATCGAATTCCATCAATCCAAAAGAACATTTCTTAGCATAACCAAATATAGCTCCAGGCATAACATTATGAGTATGAATGTTTGTCAATTTTGAACTCTCAAACTCATAGAAATCATACCCTTTTGGACGTTCAATTTTCCACAAATCGGAACGATGACGGTCCGCCGAAATAAGTATTACTCCCTCGATTTTATTATCCTCAATAAATTTAAAAATTTCTTCACGTTCTTTTGGATGGCCATCCCAGGTGTCCAGACTTCCCGGTTTAGTTCCTTTTGCCCAGGGAACTGATGAAGCAATTACTTTAAAGGTAGCCTTTGATTTTTTTAATTTATTGAAAAGCCACTGTTTCTGATATTTTCCTAACATAGAAGCAGATGGATTACCCTTAGGTTGTTCTCTGTAATACCTACAATCCAGCATAAAGAAGTCAACATCACCATATGAAAAATCGAACCAGCATCCCGGATTTTTCTCGCCGCCTCCATAATAAGGATTAACCCATTGATTCTGAAACAACCGCCATACATCCAATTTCCAGATTGGTTTATCACGATATGGACTTCCCTTTCCATCATTGAATGTAAAATCGTGGTCATCCCAAATGGCGTAAATTGCCGTATTACCTACAAATCGTCTATACGAAGGACAGCTCTGGCGGCGATAATAACAAAATTGTTGTGTAGCAGGACGTTCAGGATGATCTATATATACATTATCTCCTAAAAATAAGAATACAGGTAAATGATATAATCGGATTGTATCCCACATATATTCATGTTGAGGGGTGTATCCTGCCCCACCTCCAAAGCCTACCTGAAACTTTGTTGGCTGTCCTTTTGGTGGTGAAGTAGTAAAACAAAAAACATCTGGTTGAATTTTATATCCAACTACTACTTTATATTCGTAAGTTGTGCTCGGCTTTAAATTAGTCAGTTCAATAACTGTTGTGTATTCCCGATCTGCTTTTGTAACAACTTTCTTGGATCGTATGTTAAAATCAATTTTTCCTTTTTCTCTGGCAATCACTTGTACAGGTTGCTCCTTATAAGTGCGTACCCAGAATTTAGCTGAATGATCTGTAACGTCACCTAACATGGGACCATGGATTAATAGATGATCTTTATCATTTATAAACTTCTTAAACGCCTGGCTTTCGGTCAATGGAGTAAAAAGATCAGATAATCCTGCAGTAAACCGTCCTAAAGGTAAACCTAGATCAAGAGCTTTTAGCATATATTCAAAAGATTGCCTTGGATTTTTACGAGCTGCATAAACAAGACTATAGCTATAAAATCCCTCGGGATCGTTAGGAAAATATTTTTTAAATTGCTCTAAAAAATTCAATGCATGATCATAATACCCAATTTCAGTCCAGAAAGTAACCTCTCGAAGGAGCTTTTTATACTGACCCTCGGGATCAATTTTTTTGTATTTTAATGTCTCTTGGTGTGCCTTAATCACATCTTTTACTAATCCATATTTTCTTAAAAGAGGTTCAACAATCTCTTTTTCATAAGGCACCACTCGATACAAAGGCATTCTTCTTCCCTTTTCGTTAAAATCCGAATTCCAGAACTCCCAAACAATTTTACCTTCCGGTGTAACCTCTATGAGATGGCCTTTGTCAGATTCCGCGATAAGTGTGTTGCCATTTTTAAGACGATTCGCCGAACCTCTCGATGGGGAGTAAAATGATTCTTTTGGTTTACCAGTGTATTCCCAAACAATTTTTCTGGTCAATGGATCTAATTCAACAATTCGAGTGTATCCACGCGCATTTTTATTTAAATGTCTCCCGTTATCGTAAATCAGAATATGACCATTTTTTAACATAGTGGGCATATGTGGACCCTCAAGTTCTCCAGGTCCCCAGGCCCAGACCACTTTTCCGGTTTTCTTTTCGACAATAAAGATGGTATTGGCATGTCGTCCACACAACAGCAGATTCCCTGCTTTAAATCGGCTATCTTTTTTTGCTGTAGGATTATTTGGCAATACTTCGCATGTATTGATGTGCGGCCAATCTTTAAAACTTGGATCAGGAGGTAAAGGCTGGTGAACAAACTGTTCAATCTCTTCAATGTGATCTTCATATTCCCATCTCCATACAACATTGCCCTTTTCATCAAATTCCACCAACTCATCCATGGCAATTTTCTTTCCCGGTTTCCACGGATCGTCAATATCACGACGAGAAACTACTATGGTATGCCCATCTTTCGTCTTTGCAAAATCATGATGCGCTCTTAATTTAGCTTTCCATACCAGATTACTATTCCAATCTAATTCTAAAATCATTTCGTCCTTAATAATAGCAATTAAATTCCCATTCGGTAACATTTCTGCGTAATGCCAACTCATTCCAAAATTACTAAATTTGCTAGTTGCCTTTTCTGTACTGGGATAATACCAGGAATGAACATAGCGCCCCTGAGGCGTGATTAAATGGGCAGCCTCCAAATTGCGACTGTTAAAAAGTCTATAACAGTCATCCACTTTAGAAGCATCATGGATGATCACACCTAATTGAGCATAAAGAAATAATGGAAATAAAATGAAAATCAGTACAAAAACTGATGTCTTCATAAAATATCCTCCTGAATATTTTAAAATAGTCTTTAGAATCTTTTCTTATTGTAATCAGCCAGAAGAATACTTAATTAAATATCCCCTAATGCTTTCATTTTAAATCGCTGCACCTCTGGTGTAATATGTTCACGCACCATTATCTGTGCTATTTGCTTCACAACTTCAGGATATTGGGAAGCCACATTTTTTTGCTCTTGAATATCGTTTTCCAGGTCATAAAGTTCGATTTCTAAATTACCCTTTAGAATGTTTTTACGAATGCCCTTCCACTTCCCCATACGCACAGCTTGCTGACCGCCATAGGCGGGAAACTCCCAATACAAAAACTCATGTTTTTTCTGCTTTCCTCTACCCAGCAACTTGGGAAGGAAACTAATGCCATCGATGTCATCTGGTGTAGTTACTCCAGTTAATTCACATAATGTTGGCAATACGTCATAAAAGGCTGAAATATGATCGGTTTCACTACTCGGGGAGATATGTCCTGGCCAAGAAACAATCATCGGTACCCGGATCCCGCCTTCATAAACAGATCCTTTTCCTCTCCCACGTTCTGCTCTGAAAGGCTTTGCACTATCGAACCATTCTGAATCCGTTCCACCCGCATAGCTGGGACCATTATCAGAAGTGAAAAAGATAATCGTATTATTATATATGCCCAGCTCTTTCAGTTTCTGAACCAATAATCCAACTTGTTCATCTAAATACGAAATCATTGCTGCATAAGCAGCATGTGGATAGCGGTGAGGGAAGTATCCTTTTTCTCCCAAGTAAGGTTCTTCATCTCCAAACTTCTTGACGTAATAATCCACCCATCTTTTTGGCGCCTGTAAGGGCACATGCGGTATGGGAGTAGCCCAATAAAGGAAAAAAGGATTTTTCTGGTTTTTTTCAATGAATTTGATTATCTCCTTAAACATTAAGTCCGGCGAATACTGGTTCAAATTAAATTTGGCATAACTTTTCGGATCATAAGGATCAGCCCCTTGATCCAGTTTTGTACCCGGCACTACTAATGGGTTATCCAGCCAAACTTTTTCGGTATTTCTCCATAAATGTCTTGGATAATATGTATGAGCCTGTCTCTGACAATTGTAGCCGAAGAAAAAATCGAAGCCCTGCTTATTTGGAATCCCATCCGTTAGTGGGCCTCCCAGTCCCCACTTGCCAATGATGGCGGTTTTGTAGCCAACTTTCTGGAGCAGTTTTCCTATTGTGACTGTCTCTGCTGGAATTGGCCGTTGCCCCTCCAGATTGGGATCTTCTACTGCTTTGGCGTAATCCCAAACATCGCCGCGTTCACGCCATTCATCGTTACCACGAATATAGGCATGGCCAGTGTGTTTGCCGGTCATCAGCACGCAACGTGACGGAGCGCAAACTGGCGCTCCGGCATAATGTTGGGTAAAGCGCATCCCATTTTTAGCCAACTTATCAATATTTGGTGTTTCAATTTTTTCCTGGCCATAACAACCAAGTTCACCATACCCTAAATCATCCGCCAAAATAAAAATTATATTGGGTTTTTTAGTAATTTTTTTCTTGCATCCGATAGCAGGTAGAAAAGTAGCGGCAGCAGTTGCTATCGAAATTTTCTTCAAAAATGCTCTTCTTTTCATAATCTTTCCCACTTCGTTAAAAAATGAATATTTTATCTTTTAAGATATACTTATAAATCTTTACATCTTTAGGAAATCACGCACCTTGATTAAAATCATAAACAGACCAAAATACAACAGAACAAACTTTTCTCCCATATTAAATTGGCTCGTCTTATGCTTCCCGTTCCAGAATGTAAATCAAAAATTAAAATTACTACCCGGGATAAAAGAATATTAAAATTCTATAGTAACATTATTCAAAAAACAATTATAAAATAAATACCAAAAATATACTAAAATCATATCTTAATATTTAGTGCGTGAAATCATTATTTCAAAATATAACAAAACTCCGTTGTAGATTAAAAATTAGATATATTTAATCAAGTTCAACTTCCAATTCATTCTTTTTTTCTGTAATCATCGCCCTTTAAACTCGCCTTACAAGAGGCTTTCCAATTAAGTAATTCTTTCTTCATATCTTCTACAATCTGCGGATACTGATTTGCAACATTATGCCTCTCACAAGGATCATTATAAAGGTCATATAGTTCGAAGGTCGAGCCGTTATCTGTGCTAATCAATTTAAATTGATTATCTATCAATGCTATTTGTTTCCCACTCTGAAACCCAATTCTTTTTTGACGGTTTTTTATTTTTCCTGTTATTAATGGAAATAAACTAATTCCATCGATTGGCTCAGGTTGATCTTCTGGATGAATATTTAGAATATCAAGGATAGTTGGGTAATAATCCGAAGTACAAGCAGGAAAATTAGTAATCCAGCCTCTTCTGATAACATTGGGCCATTCTAAAATGCCTGGAACTCGAATCCCCCCTTCGTATAAACTTCGTTTTCGACCTCTAAAAGGACCGGCAGAACCTATACCATGCCGCCGCCCAGGCTCTGGAGTACCTTCCGGTCCATTGTCGCTACAAAACCATAACATTGTATTCTCGGCAATTCCAAGCCTCCGCAATTCATTGCGTAATCGTCCCACCTGTTCATCCATGGCTGTGATGCATCCAAAATAATTCTGGGCAAATTCATCCAGATTAGAGTAAATTTTTCGATATTGCGGTCCTGTAACCACTGGCCAGTGCGGTGCATGGAACCAGATCACAGCAAAAAATGGTTTCTTTTGTTTTACCGCATCTTGAATAAAGGGAATAGCACGATCCATTATAATTCGCGAATCGTCTCCTTCTAAATTTTCTGTCTCATATTGACCAGGCCCGACCCAATAATGGGTTCCATAAGGTTTAATCGGTGTATCTTCTGAAACAGCATTCCACCATCGTTGATCTTTCCATCCACTTGGTTTAATCATGGGATCCCAGGTTGGCACTTTAGCTTCAGTTGAAAAACACACATCAAAACCGTTCTCCCATGGAGGTGAATAATGGGCAACACCCCGAGGACCTCCTCGATTTGAATCTTTAATAGTTTTTGTCAAAGTTCCAAGATGCCATTTACCAAAATGACCAGTAGTATATCCATGTAGCCTTAATATTTCGGCTAAGGTAAGCTCTTCCGATTTAATATGACCAACATTTGCTGAAAAAATTCCATATCGATAGGGATGTCTTCCCGTTAAACAACTTCCACGAGTTGGAGAACATACTGGAGCAGCCGAATAAAAACGGTCAAAGCGAAGCCCGCCGGCAGCCATTTCATCCAAATTGGGAGTCTTTACAATATTATTCCCATGGAATCCTACGTCACCCCACCCTAAATCATCGCACATACACAAAATGATATTCGGTTTTCCATAATCAGGTTTTTTAGCCTGGATAAAACCAGGTATAAATGATGTCATAATTCCTTTGCTTAAAAGAGCAAGAAACTGACGCCGTTTCATTTTGTTTCCTATATTTTTGAAGCATTAATATTAATTTTTTACTTTTAAATATTTATCCCTGAACAATCAGCACAACACTTTTTTAAAGCTTTGCTATTAAAATATAAATTACAACTAAACCAATTATTTTAAATCAGATCATTCCGCTGTTTGCACGTTTTTTTCTTATATCTCGAAACAAATCCAGATAAAATTCCGACTTGAAATTTGAAAACTGTGCTGTAATTTTACAAAACATAAGGAACAGAACGTTTTAGAATCCCCATTCAATAGCATACGTTAAAATAATTTATTATTTCTACTAAAACGTTAAACAACCTCCCCTACTGGAATGTAACTCACTAAACAATGAAGAAAAATTCTTATTAATTCATAGATAACTGAATAATTTTAATTTATTCTACTCGCTTCAGAATTATTCTTCTTACCTTTACTTCTGCTGATTTATCGTCTTTTAATCCAAAAATTAAGCGGTTCTCGGTTTCAGCAGTCAAATTAATATTTGACAATTTAAAAATCTTAAACTTTCCATCAGTTCCTTCAATTTTTCCAACAAAACGATTTTTAGGGTCTTGTCTGTTGTAGAAATAGAATTTACTACCTGCAATATTATTGTTACATGCATACTCTATTTCAACCTGATAAACTCCACTTTCATAAGGAAAATGATACCAGAACAATTCGTTTTTTGGCCGTTCTGACTGGTAAAATCCCGAAACACTTTGCGTTTCCCAATCATATCGAGCTTCTTCTCCGCGTATTCGGGCATCACGGGCATAAAGATTGATTACAGGTCGATGATCGCGGTAACCATAACCAGGGGTTATTCTTGCCTGTTCATCTTCAATTTCCACTACAATAACTGTATTGTAAGGATCTAATGGTTGAGGAGGTAAAGCAAAAGTCAGCACATTACCATTCTGCTCAAAATCAACATCTTGTTTATTTACCAAAAACCATGCTTTTTTAACCTTACTTTCAAGACCGGTAATTTTTAGACTCTCTCCTGGCCAATTAACAATATGAAAATATAACCGATAAGGTTTAGTTGTACATTTCCAGGTTATATCAGGATAAAACAAAGGAGTGTGTTCCGTTTCATAAATTGCTTCGCCATTTACTTTTAACCATTTCCCTATTGTACGCAATATTTTTTGACTTTCTTCTGGAATTACACCTTCTGCGGTTGGTCCCACATTTAGTAAGTAATTTCCTCCTTTACTGACAATATCAGTAAGTTTGTAAATTAAATCACGGGGATGTTTCCAATTATGATCATCTTTTTTATAACCCCAGGTGTCGTTTAGGGTAGCCGGTACTTCCCATACTTTCCAATCGTAAACCATAGTTGGGATAGCATTATCTCCCATCTGGAAATAATCTCCCAGATTATACCCAATGCGATTATTAACCAAACAGGTTGGTTGCAGTTCTTTCACTTTCTGCTTTAAAGCCATTGCCTGCTCTTTAGTTAACAATCGTGGCGTATCGAACCAGATCAAAGCTAAAGGCCCATAGTTTCGCAACAGCTCTTCTACCTGCGGCAAAGCTTTACCTTCAACGTAAGGTTTAGGGTCTCGCTCTTTGGGGAAATCCCAATCATTCCCTGCTGCATTAGGCTCATGCCAGTCTTGTGCCTGAGAATAATAAAAACCAAACTTAATTCCCCGTTTGGCATTGGCAGCAGCCAATTCTTTCATTGGATCCCGCTTAAAAGGCGTGCGATCAACAATGTTGTAATCCGATACTTTTGAATGATACATTGCAAATCCGTCGTGATGCTTGGCAGTAATTACCATATACTTCATCCCGGCATCCTGTGCCAATTGAGACCATTCATCCGCATTAAATTTAACTGGATTAAATTGCTCGGCCAATTTTTCATATTCCTTTACTGGAATCTTTTTTCGATACATAATCCATTCACCTATTCCCCTAACATACTCACCTTTCCATACACCTGCGGGCACAGCATAAAGCCCCCAGTGGATAAACATACCAAATTTCATATCATGGAACTCTTCAAGTGGTGTTTTGGCTTTTTCCGGTGAGCGCATTTCCTTTTTACTACAACTCATCGTTATTCCATAGATTAAAAGAAAAAATACGAACAAAATACACGCTTTTTTCATTTTTTTACTCCCCAATATTGTTTCAAATTTTATTTGAATTCTTCATTAACTCTCTGTTCAAATTCTTCACCCAATAGTAACTTATAAAAAATTACTCAATCTTTCCTTTTCTTAAAAAATAAGACTCCTGAAGGTTTCTGAATTCACATTCCTGAAATGCCAATTATTAATCCACACAGAAATTCTTGATAATTTGTCTTCGTTACTTCTTTCAAGTCCTTTATAATTTAATTAATCCTTTATAATTTAATTAACCATATTAGTGTGAATGATCAAATTTATAGAATTACTCATGTATACAATATATTTCATTTTCACTTGAGCCATTCATAAAAACTATACTATACTTTTCACTTTTAACTACTTTAAGTATTGCATCGATCAATTTTTTTCATCAACTATCCCAATACTGATCGACAATCTTTTGAATATGAGGATATTTCTTATCTGTTTCGTTAAATTCCTCGCGCAATTTTTTCAATTCCTTCTTCAACTCCTTGGCAATTTTTGCATAGGAAGGATCACCATAAACGTTATTCATTTCATGAGGATCTTTTTGCAAATCATAAAGCTCCCAACCCGGGGTAGTATCTGGACCATAACGGTTTCCACCATATTTAGTTATTTTTTTACCATTCCTGATATTCGTATAATCGCAACCATAATAAAATATAAGTTTATATCGCTTTGTACGAATACCGAAATGAGCAGGAACATCATGGTGAGCCATATGCATCCAATAGCGGTAATATGTAGCCTTTCGCCAGTCTTCTGGTACTTCCCCCTTTAAAAGCGGGACAAAACTTCGGCCTTGCATATAATTCGGTTTTGGTATTCCTGCCAAATCTAAAATAGTTGGCGCAAAATCAGTATTGTTGATAATTTCATCAGTTCGACTACCTGGTTTAATTAATTTCGGATATCGGACAATCATTGGCATACGCATTGACTCTTCATATATCCATCGTTTATCTATATAATCATGTTCTCCTAACATCATTCCCTGATCAGAAGTGTAAAAAATAACTGTATTATCTAATTCACCGGTTTCATCCAAGTACTTTAAAATACGACCAACATTATCATCAACACCTTTAACACAACGTAAATATTTTTTCAAATACCGTTGATATGCCACATGTGTGTATTCTTTATTGGATAAATTTGGATCAACATACATATGCATTCCCATGTTTCTTCGCTTATTTCGTTTCGACACAGATGTTCCATAAGGACGAGTCGCTGGTGACCCATGATTACCACGATTCCACAAACTCTCGGGTTCTGGAATTTCGACTTCATTATATATCCAGTCATACCGCTCAGCATTTTCAAAATTATCATGTGGTGCTTTAAAATGATGCATAAGAAAGAAAGGCTTACTTTTATCCCTGTTTTTTAACCATTTCAAAGATAAATCAGTAACTACATCTGAAGAATGTTTAGAATCATAACCAGCAAATCGACGTTCGTTATTCGGCCATCGACCTCTACCTTTCTCTCTGAGGACTGGATTAAAATAATTTCCCTGTCCAGGAAAAACACAATAATAATCGAAATGGACTGGTTCTTCTTTCAAATGCCATTTTCCAATCATCGCAGTTTGATAACCGGCCTTTTTCATTAAAATTGCCAAATAATGTTTTTCAGGAGGGAGACTACCATCTAAATCAAGCACACCGTTAGTTTGGCTATACTGACCTGTCATGATAGTAGCCCGGCTTGGCGTACAAATACTATTAGTACAAAAACAATTCTCAAATAATAAACCTTCTTTAGCTAATCTATCAATATTAGGTGTTGGATTAAGACTGGCTAAACGCCCACCATAAGCACCAATAGCATGAGCCGCATGGTCATCGGACATGATAAACAGAATGTTAGGTCGTCTTTTCTTCATATCCTTTGAAAAAAGTGAAGATGAATTTAGAAAGAGAGATAATCCAGTAATACCGAAAGTTTTTAAAAATAATCTTCGTGACAATTTATTATGAACCATCATATATACCTCCTCATATGCAAATTTTTTTGTTCTTTTACTTATTTATAGCAAGATATTATCATGACAATTTTTACAATTAATACCCCATATTTACATCTATTAATTCATTACCCCAAAACACATCATGTATTATCATCCAACTGGAATTTCATTACTAAAAATATAAAAATAAATTTTAACTACCATATTCATGGAGCACTTCTTTTTTTTCTTTTGTATTTTTCCAAAAGCGCTTTTAACTCTCTCACTTTTTTTGGGTATTTAGCATATAAATTAACACGTTCTGGTAAATCTTTATTCAAATTAAACAGTTCACCAGAATCGTTATGGGGAATTACACCCCGTTCTTTTCTGAACCATTCTGGTTCTCCGGAATTATCTCCGCTTGATGCATCAATATAAACCCAATCACCTTTTCGAATGGCGAATTCACCATGTGCACTATGTAGAATAATTGCCTCTCGTATTGGACGGGCATACTTTTGACCCAGAAGAGCTGGTAAAATATTATAACTATCTTCCGCAACGTTTCCAGGTAATTTTGCACCTAAAATAGCAGCTACAGTTGCCATAAAATCAATAGTTCCAATAATTTCATGACATACTCGGCCTGGTTCAATTCTATTAGGCCAACGTGCAATAAATGGCACTCGATGTCCACCTTCCCAAAGGTCTCGTTTTACCCCTCGAAGTTTCCCCATGCTATAATGATGATACTCTTGTATTCGAGGATAGGCGTGCCTTTCAGGACCATTGTCGGAAGTAAATATCAAAAGTGTATTATCTGCCACTCCATTTTTCTCAAGAGTTTGCATAATTTGTCCTACAACATCATCTACCATTACAACAAAATCACCATAAAGTCCAGCCCGACTTATCCCCTGGAATTTTTTAGTAGGAAGAACAGGTGTATGAGGAGCTGTTAATGCAAAATAGAGGAAAAACGGTTCTTTTTTTGAACTTTTTTCAATAAAATCGATTGCTTTTTTTGTTAAGATAGGTAAACACTCTTCATGTTCAAAATCGTTTGCCTGAGGACCACTCCTGCGAAATTTCAATCCCGTCACTTTCTGTGCCACACGTTCAACAGGAGCTGTCACTCTATCGTTTTCTAAATATACATAAGGAGGAATATCTAAAGATGCCGGAATACAAAAAGAATAGTCAAATCCAAAAACAGTTGGACCATTCTTTACCGGCTTACTGTAATCTATATTGATATTTATTTTCCGACTGACAGGTTTTAACTCCCGATTATAACTACCATCTTTAAGTGCCCAATCCCAACCAAGGTGCCATTTACCTACACAACCAGTGCGATAACCATATTTTTGTAATAAAGAAGCAACTGTCATTCTGCCATCTTCAATAAGATGACCAGAATATCCACCCAGAACTCCTTTTTTCAATCGACTCCGCCAACAGTAACGTCCAGTCAAAACAGAATAACGAGAAGGGGTACAAACTCCAGAAGAAGTATGAGCATCTGTAAATCGGACACCTTGTGTTGCTAGTCTATCAATATTAGGAGTCTTAATTTTCGATTCCGTATTGTAACAACTCACATCACCGTATCCTAAATCATCAGCAAAAATAAATACAATATTAGGAAAGGATGAGGTACGCTTTGAACAACTAATTGAAGGAATAGTTGCTATTAATGAAATTTCTGCAGCCTTTTTTATAAATTCACGCCGATTCATTGTGTTCATGATCCCCCCTTTTAAAAAATCAAAATTTGTGTAATTCGATTATTACTATTTGATTATTTTCTTAACAAAATAAAAAAGTATCCCGCGAACTATTATAAAGTAAATAATTTATGCTAGTAAATAGCCCTATAAACAATTCAAAGTACTATATTACTTTTAAAAAGAATTATTTAATTTTCTCTCTCAGGTAACATAATTGTTTCCTTCAATAAAATTTAGGAAGAAAAATAAGAAAATTGTCAAGACTGCTAAGTTTAAAAACTATTATTTAGACTGAAACACAACAACTATACTTAATTTGAAAAAATAACTTTAGAACAAATGCAAATTTTAAGTAAACCGATTAAATGAATTATATAAAAATTAAATGATTTAAATTTAAATTTCTTTATAAATCTGAAACTAAAATCAACACCTAATTTACAAAAGTAAGTCTACATTCAAAGATTTACTTTTTTATAATGAGCGACTGATTAATCAACAAACTTGTCTCAAGTTGAATTCTGGTTGGTTTCTCTGGAATCCCTTCTTCAATTTGCCGCGCTAATAATTCCATGGCTTTCCGGCCTAATTCCTGAGGAGACACATGTATAATAGTAAGAGTCGGAGAAAGCACTTTGGCAAATTCGGTATGCCCCAGAGCAATAACACCAATATCATCCGGGATGGTTAATCCGGCCTCTGCAATTGCTTCATAAGTGCCTTGGGCAATGCGATCGTTAGCAGCAAATACGACCTCGGGCAAATCTCCATGTTTTAAAATTTTCTTAAATCCCTGGTAACCCGAAGTACGATCAAAACCGCCTTCAATTATCCAATGCTGATTCACAGGTAAATCATATTTTCTTAACACACTCAAATAACCAGCCAAACGCTGCCGACCAATGGCACTTCGGGAGCTTCCAGCCAGATGGGCGATTCGTGTGTATCCCTGTTGTACGGCATATTCTACAATCCTGGTTGCTGCCGAACGATCATCTATTCCCACGCTACTAAAGCCCGAATTTTCTATTTCTCTGTCAAAAAAAACCAGTGGTACATTATTTTTTTTTATTTTTTCAAAAATAGAATTTTTTTGTGTTTCTTTTGAAACAGCTACCAAAAGTCCTTCAACCCGAAGGGATAATAAATTTCGAATATTTTCTCTTTCAATATCAACGTTCTCTCTGGACACAGTCAAAATGATATGATAACCATGTCTTGTGGCTTCATCCATGATGCCATGAATTGCGAAAGAAAAAAATGAATTGGTAACATCAGGCACAACTACACCAATAGTTCCCGAGCGTCGTGTATGTAAACTAGTAGCTGTCATATTTGGAATATATCCAAGTTCTTCGGCCACCTGCCTGATGCGTTCTTTCATTCCCCGTGAAATATCAGGATGATCGCGCAGGGCTTTTGACACAGTTATTCTGGAAACATTTAAAATTTTAGCAATATCATTTTGTGTAATATGGGCCATGAATTTTTCGATAAATAATTTACCTATGTAATATTTTTACGATAGATCAGGAAGGATTTATATAGCTCCGCTACGTAACTTACACGTGTGCTTTCACGTGAACTTAATTATTAAAACAATAAATGTCAATATCAATTTTCGATAAATCGCAAAAATACAATAATTTTTAATACTCTAAATTTTTTATTTTATCTCACCTGATTGTTCGTCCCTAATAATTGATTCAAAGCATGGTTAGCAACTCTAACTACATATTTATTTTCCTGATCTTTCAACGCCTTTTTTAATAAAGGAATAGCCGATCGGGCTTTTTCACCTAATTCATCCAACACAATAGCTGCATTTAAACGCACCCATTCTTCTTCACTCTGAAGTTCTTTTTCCAATACCGGAAGGGCCTCATCGACTTTTCCCATTTTACACAAAGCTTCAGCAGCGGCCACTCTTACTATTGGCGAAATATCTTTCAACAATTCTCTCACGTTTTCGATTTTCGAAATTGCTTTTTTACCCAGGTTCCCAAGACCAATTAATCCCCAATACCGAATTGAGACATCTTCATCGTGAAGTGCAGCCAGTAATTCCTCCAGGTCTTTTAGCTCAGGTTTTCCTGCCATAATTGCTAACTTTTGTAACTTTTTCAAAAATTCAATCGAACCCGGTTTTTGAAGAATGGCATAACGGCTACCCATTTTCTTTTCCAACCGAACCAATTCCGGCTCTGGTATTAAACCAAGATCCCTGGTCCTAATCATCCATTGCAGGTGAGCATCGCGCATTTTTTGCAATATTTGTTCATATTGGGGATTTCCTGCTAAATTATTGACTTCATAGGGATCGTTTTTCAGATCATACAATTCTTCTGGTGGTTTTTGTTTCGCTGTAAATAATGCGACAGCCCTTGGAAGTTTACCTTCTTTTTCTAAACGTCGAATTTCCTTCATCACCGGTCCGCGCTCAGCGGATTGCATATATTGGTAATATGGTTTGAAGCAACGATAATTTCGAATATAGCGGTAACGTTTGTCCCTTACCGAACGAATAGTATCGTAACGCTCATCCATGCGGTCGCGAATTCCGTAAACATATTTTCTTTCTGGTGGGAGATTGGGCCCAAGAAATGGACGGCCAGGCATATAGTCCGGGATGGGTAATCCCACCAGGTTTAACACAG
>CAYLYM010000015.1:0-42052 GCA_964387645.1 uncultured Calditrichaceae bacterium
ATATTTCAGGATCTTCGAAATACCTGGGCTAAAGCATTTAAGTTAAACAAAACGTATGAGAAATAATGATTTCTTCAATTGGAACAAATAATATCGAATTGCTTCTAGAAAGTTATAGAACACTGGAAGAACGTCCGATTAAAAGATTAGAACAACAACGTGATTCTATTGACAAACGAGTTTCTCTCTTTTCTACTCTTAAAAGTAAACTGAGAAAACTTGAATCTTTAGCCAAAGAACTCTCCTATACTGATAGTACTTCCATATTTGCCTCCAAAAAAGCTACTGTCAGTGATACATCTTATCTTTCTGTTACTACAGATTCAACGGCGGTAACTACAACACATACAATTAGCATTTCACAATTAGCTAAAGCAGATCAAATTGTTAGTAATCAGTACACCCTATCGGATACTTCAATATATACATCTCTTGGTGCGGGCACACAGACTTTTCAGGTAACCGTGAATGGACAATCTTACCAGATTAGTATTGAAATACAAGATAATGATGATAACGAAGCTATTTTAAATAAAATCGTGACAGCAGTCAATAACACTGATGATATTGCGATCAGCGCTTCGGTTATAAAAGATACTGAAACAACCGGACGATTGGTTTTTATTTCAAGCGAAACCGGGTCAACATACAAAATGAGTTTATCCGATGTCACCGGTTCGTTGTTAAGCACAATTGGAATGGATGATTCTACCGAGATGAACGGAACTTCTGGTGGATATGTTTATACGAGCTCCGAACTCGATTCCATAATTACTGTGGATGGGATCACCATAACGCGAAGCTCAAATATCATCGAGGATGCCATTGAAGGGGTTACTCTGACTCTAAAAAAGACACACCAATCGGGGGAAGTTCCTGTAACATTGAATATAACCAATAATGTTGAAAATATTAAAAGCAAAATACAGGAATTTATTGACGCTTATAATGATGTTATCAGTTTTATCAACACAAATACCAAAGTTGATTCAACAACATATAAACGGTCAGCTTTAAGTGGAGATTTTGCTATTACTAACTTAAAGCTCCAGTTAAGAAATCTTATATCCGAACCTGTAACTGGCCTTACCAGTGGCGATCCTAACATTTTAGCTACCATAGGAATTACTACAGACCGAGAAGGTAAGCTAAGCATTTCTGACTCCGATACATTAGAAGATTATTTGGAATCTAATTTAGATAAAGTTGCTGCTCTGTTTAATTCTACAGACGGAATATCTTCTCGTTTGGTGTCGTTTTTAGATGACTACACAGATGGCGAAGGTATTATTGAGAAACGAAAAGATGTTCTTCAAAGTCAAATTCAATTTATCAATAATCGTATTTCAAGTTTAGAAAAAACGGTCGATCGTAAAATTGAGTATTACCGGCAGCAATTTTCTCGGTTACAGGCTGCTTATGCATCATTATCAGCTCAGTTTGGATATATGGGGAATATAATCCAATCAGGGTTTATCCAATAGAAAGGAGGGGTGATTAAACATGGATGTTTTTTCAATAAAAAAAAGCGGAAATGAGCATTTGAATTCAAAGTTGCTCTCATTTCCGTCTTCACAGGGAAGTGAAAAGAATAATGAAACATCTAAGAACAGCAAAAAGTTAATGGTGAAACAGAACATTCATCAAAAAGCTGAATATCCCAAAATGCTGGAAATTGCTCAAAAGGTTCGCCAGAAACTCCAAAGCATAAATGTCAATATTCAGTTTGAGATTAATAAGGAATTAGGGCGTATTATTATTAAGGTCCTGGACCCTGTCACAGGAGAAGTGATTAGGAAAATTCCACCGGAAATGTATATGCGGTCTGTACAAGTAATCAATGAAATGAAAGATGACTTATTGTTTGAAGGCATTGAAATAGATGTAAAATTTTAAATTTTAACTGGAAAAAGAATGACAATTCAACAACTATTGCAAAAGATAGAAAACACTTTACAAGATATTCACATTTTATCGGAAGAAGGATTTCGTTGTATACAGAACGACCAATTGGATAATTTTTTTCAAATTTTAGAAAAACGTGAAAAAAAACTAAATAAACTAGAAGACTTACGTAAAACAATAAGTCAATTAGCCCCAAAACAACTGACTATGGATGAGAAAGAAAATATAAATAACCAGATAAAGGACAAAATTAAAAATATAACTAAAGTTGACCAAAAAATCTTCGATATTATTGAATGTAGAAGAAAAGAAATTTCTGAAAAATCCCGGCTGGCGAAGCAGGGACAGCATTTTTTAAAGAACTTTAAGACTATAATAAATTTTAAAAAAAGGGTTTATCAAACGATCTAACAGGGATGGTGTCCAGAATGAAGATTAATGAAATTAATCATTTAAATTATGTATTGAATGTTAAGAAATCCATGAAAGTTAAGAAGATTGATCAGGAACGTTCGGCTGATAGGGCTGAAATTTCAGAAGAAGCCAAAGCTCTTTCCCAATCATCAAACTTTCTTACACCTGAAAGAATTGCAGAAATAAAGACACGAATTAATGAAAATTTCTATGACAAGGACGAAGTACTGAAAACGGTTGCTGAGCGGATTTTACGATCACATAATTTTCAGGAGCTAATACGAGGCAATCGATTAGATAAAAACTTTTAGGCACTCCATGCGCAGGGATGAAATATTTCATCCCTGCGCATAAAAGACTCTTTTTCTAATTCACTTCGATTTTTCTTCTTGACATTTTCATTGTATTTTTAGAAATTGTTACATCCAATAATTTTTATTTAAAAATCGTTTAACGTAGGAGGCCAATATGAACAGGAAAGAACTGGTAGATGCACTGTCATCTAAAACTGGGAAGAGTAAGAAAGACGCCAATGAATTTGTAGATGCATTTTTGGCAATAGTAACTGATGAATTGAAAAATGGTGGTTCGGTGAATTTAGTAGGATTCGGTTCTTTCAAAGTTGTTGAGCGTCCCGCGCGTGAAGCTCGAAACCCCAGAACTGGAGAAAAAGTCAAAGTCCCTGCTCGAAAAGTTCCTGTATTCAAGGCTGGAAAAGGTCTTAGAGACCAATTTTGATTTAGAGATTTTATCAGGATTTTTCTATTATTTCTGATTTTATAAAAGCTGGCCAAGGTTATGAGCCAGCTTTTATTTTATTGTAGCTTTTAAATATTCTTTTTACATTACAGCGGTATCTTTGGTGAAAGGTCCCTATGGCACAGACAATTTCATATTCAGTATAAATAGAACAGTTGCAGGAGCCTTTTTCATGCAAAGCGCCTCTGTTTCCGTTTGTATCCTCCCAACAACAATAAAACAATATAGAGATTTTTGCTTTTGTAAAAATAACCGAAATATTAGGACGTGCTATTATAATGGATACTACATTCAATACACTTGTCCTACAAGCATAGAAGGTTCTTTGAATAAGTATTTATTCTTTTCCTCTTTACCGATTCTATTTATGATGACTTTTTAAGTTATCCTTCAATTCTGAACTAAAATAAACTTAATGAAATGCTTTTAGCAACTCTCTAAATTTTTCTACATTGACCAGATCGGTCTCTCATAGCGAATATCAGAATTTGATGCACCAGGACAAGTTTTTTCGTATATGTCTGGTATGCTTTAGACTTAATGGGATCAACTGGTTTCACCCGTTGGGTCAAAAAAAGGCGCTTACAATATCCTGAATTTATTGGGCATGCTCATCTTTATTATTAATCCACCGCACCAATTGATTATAATTAACGGGATTTTGCTTAGATAACTTTATAATCTGCTTCATCGATTTTTCTATGGTAGTAATTTCCTTGGCGATTATATTGAAACGTAACTGGTGGTTATAAATTCCACAGGGAATCTGACAGTGAGCCAATATCGACAGCATATAGAATAGAATACTAACCAATACCATAAAAAATTATTATACTGTAATTCTTGGAAGGATACATGCTAATTTCTCTTTTTTTAATTTTATTTGAAGAGTTTCATCAACTTATCTTTAGTTTCCTGTTTAATCTTTAAAATAATTTGTGAATAAAGTTATTCATCAATTACATAAGATATGTTGATTAATCTGGATTATTCACCCCATAGTTCATGGAAAAATAATATCAATTCATTAAGACGATATTCGGTGATGATCAGATCTAGAGCATTTTTAATCAAAATAAAATCGATTCCATGTCCTCTGTGCCTCTGCGGTTTATCTTGACAAAGGATTACTATGTAATGAATAAATTAGTATAAAATATTCTGATTAAATATTTAAATAAAAAGTTTAGCTTTTTTCGAGAGTTAAATATTTGGGGCTGAAATCAAATTAATTTTTGCTCATGGTTTGATAGCAACAAACATAAAAAAATAAATCCGGAACTGATCTTTTATTTTATTTCCAATATTTACATTAAATTTGAATTAGATAAAAAAGTTCCATATCATTCAGCTACTCTCTATTTTTTCATTATAAAATAAATTATTAATTATGAAGACCTTCTTATAGTCAAGCACACATTTAAAATAGTATCCAACAGACGATATGCACTACAATCAGCGCATAAATACCAGCGATAACATCATCTAACATAATTCCCAATCCTCCATGGATATTTTGTGACCTATGAATTGGGAAAGGCTTCCAAATATCGAAGAATCTGAATAATACAAATGCAATGAAAAATAAACGCAAATCCTTTGGGAGAAATAACAAACTGATTCCCATCCCTACAATTTCATCAATAACAACTATAGATGGATCTTCGCCATGTTCATTTTCAACTTTCTCACTTGTGAATACACCTATCCAAAAGAATATAAATAAAACGATGACTAATAAGACTTGTGATAATGGAGAAATAAGATATACTATTATTAGGGCCAAAAAACTACCGACTGTGCCCGGGGCAATTGGTGAAAAGCCTGTGCCCAAACCTGTAGCGATTAAATAGTACAATTTATTCAAGGCTAAGTTCCTTCTAATTTTTTATGTTTATTGACGTTTTATTTAGTCGAAAAATGTCCAGTAAATCCCTATACGAAAAATTCTAAAAAATTCAGTATATCCCCGAACAAATTGGTAATCTTGTGAGAGACTATTTTCCCATACGAAAAATAATGTTGCTTTTTTTACATGAGCCAAGATTTTAAAGTCCAGAATATGAAAAGTGTTGTTTTTCCAATTAGCAAAGACATATTGGTTAACCAATGGAAAATAATCTAATTCCTGCCAGTTGCACACCAAATGATAAATAAGAAATCCATTCAATTTTAAAGCTTGATTGAACAAAGTAATCGGCAAATTGGCCTTTAGAATATTGTTAAATTGGGGAGCATAAACGTTTTTATAATTTTGATTAAAGGTTAATTCATTATGGATTGTTATAGGACCAAATCTACCTGACAACTGAGTAGTTACACCAAAGTTTACAAAATGGGATTGAATAAAACTTGAAGAGGTTTTGGAGAAGTTCAAGGCGTTTCTATATCGATAATAAAAAGGTTCAATTGTAAATTTGAACCTGCGAAATACTGGTCTTTTGAATAAAAGATTAACTCCCTGACGAATGGGAACTTTTGCATTAGATAAACTAGTGATTGAATCATCCTGCCAGAATAGAGCTGCCATTGCCAGGTTGCTCGGTTGATAGGTTAAACCCATTTGAATAACCTGGTCCTTAAAATTATTCCATCCTGTCTCTAAATATAAACCTGGCATACTTCCCACTTTTTGTTGATAAGAATATTTAGAACCAACGCTTAACCAGAATTTTTTCCAATTGTGTTGTAATTGAATGTTAATATTTCCTTCGAACTGAGCATCAGTTTTTAAATGGAGTGCCTGTCTTATGTGGTGTTGTACTCCTTCAAGAGATAGAGTAAGGTTTCCTGTTTGATACTTTTTAACAGAAGTCAAATTGAGTCCAAGAGAATACATTTCGACTTTTCTATGTTCTTTGTATAATTGAGTGTGATAACGATCTCCCCATATGTAAATATATGGTGTTAAAGAAATATTAAAGGTGCTATCTGGTTGAAACTTTGTTTTTATCCAGGTTAATTGACCAACCCGATGAACTCTCTGCGGAAAATCAAAGAAAGGATATTTCCCTAATCGGAATTTATGTCGTAGCTGAAGATACCAGAAATCGAATGTCCAACGTGATGATAATTGATGATGGAGTTGAAAACGGTAAGTATTTACATGTACGGACGTGTATTCAGGCGAGAATCCATCTCTTAGGAAATTATTGCCGCCTATACGAAAAAAACTACCGGGGCGATAAAATTCAGTTAATCCAGCATCTAAATACGATAAGCCAAAAACAAAATCTTGAGAAAAAACCACCCGGCTAACAGGTTTAGCAATTGGGCGGGGTTGTAGAGGCAGAAAACGATAAACCAGTCGGCCCAGATCTATCTGGCGTCGATGAATAATTTCGATTGGAACAAGTTGATTATCCCAAAATCCCCACAATGGTTGGTAAATTTGGATACCCTGAAACTCATATTGTAAGAAACCGGGGGGCATGCCCCTCCAGGCGGTTACGCTTTGCCGGCCTTTTTCGGCCAATGAAAGAGGTAAAAAATCACTCTGGTAAAATTGTTGTTCCTCGGCAGTAATTTCGGCAATCGTTGAAGTATCAGTTGCTGCAAACTGTTTCTCATTTGAAGCACTAACAACACTAGAAAAATAATAAAATACCAGTATAATAGAGAAAAAAATAACCTGCTGTATCAAAGCATACCTGTAATTTTCATTCATAAATTAAAAAATATCAGCGATTACCAGGTGAATCAACAAATTGTTAAATTTTTGTCAAGATTAACATTCCCAATGATTTCGAAGGATACAATTATATTTAAATTAAAAATCAAAAAAGCCTGCATGCTCTCGGCCCAAAGGTTGGTAATTTTATTAAATACTGGTAGGCGGTTAATAAGCGCCTAATACCAGTGAATGTATTCTTCTTTATTCAAGAACTGTTAAAATTTCCTCAACTTTTCTTCGCTGTGGAGCATCTGGTTTTTCGGCTGGTTTTCCTACTGGAATCATGGCAACGGGCCGATATGCTTCAGGCAACTGGAGTACTTTTGACACAGCTTTTTCATTAAAGGCGCCGACCCAGCAGGTTCCATAATCCAAACTGGTGGCAGTTAGCAAAAGATTCTCAACTGCAGCAGCAGTGTCTTGATAAACATATAGTTCCCGACCGCGAGAGCCATATCGCATGGCCGAAACTTCAGGTATTGCACAAATGACAAAAACCATCGGGGCTTCTGCTAAAAATGTTTGACCATAAGCAGCAGCGACTAACCTATTTTTTATTTCAGGATTCTTTACAACATAAAAATGCCATGGCTGTCGATTACCTGCTGAAGGTGCCCATCTCAATGCTTGTACTAACATTTCAAAATGTGCTTCAGGGATGGGATCAGGTAAAAATCGACGACATGAACGGCGCTTCATAACCGTTTGGTAAACTTCAGAGGTTCGTTCCATTTTCCCTCAATCTTTTTCTTTAAATCTACAAAAAATTAAGAGCAAGGACAAAACATTGATTTATTTTAAAGCAAAATCCATAAGAAATTCTGTTTCCCGATATTTCGATTAAAATAAATAGATTGGGGGGGTGAATTAATAGAAAAAAGTTTTCTAGATTTTTGTTTCAAACATAGCTCCCAATTCTTTGCATAAAGAATGTGCAATATTTTTAAAATAATTACAAATTTTCCCACAGCGAAATAATATTAACACTATTGTAAAGTACACTCCATATTGTTCTTTGATTGTATTTTTTTAGTTATTTTTCATCTGAAAATTATTCATGCGAACATAACGTAGATCGATATTTCTATCGGTTTTGTATGGAAAGGTATTTTAGCAATATTTCTAATTTGAATTTTTTTTAGTCAAAAAAAGCAATCTTAATTATTTATTGAAAATAATATTTATTAAAACAGCATTTTCCTACTCAGGAAATGCTATTTCCAGTAAATGAGATGACTTGGAGATTTACTAACCGAGATATTCCTTTAACAAAACGAAAAAGTAAGAGTATTAGACAAAAGGGAGAAAATATCTAATTAACTAATAGCCCTAATTTAAAATTTTTCGGTTTTATTTTTCTCAATAAAATCACGTAATTCTTTGAGAATTATCTGAAATCTTTTGCGGAATTGCTCTCTTTTCTGTTGGAGAAGTTTTTCTTCATTCTGAACAAAAGGAAAATTTTTTTTATCATTTGATCGAATTCGACTTATGTAAACAAATTGACTATCTTGATTAGATCTTAAATTATTATTGTTATGTTGATTGTTTATTGTCTGATAAATTTCCTTGTAAAGTGGGTTTATTTTGTTAGACACACTGTCTTTCTTCTCTTTAGAATCCTGAGCCTTCAAGGAAGTTACCATTACTAATGATAATAATAAAATGAGCAGATTTATCATGAATTTCATTTTACTACCCTCTCTTTATTTTGAAATAAATTTTTATCTTCAACATAGATATATGAATACAAAATCAATGCCATGAACGAAAGGTCATTTGAGCATCAAATTATGCATATTTTAATAATCCCAAAAGGTTTGAAACGATTTAAAAGAAAATTATATAATGCGTGTAAGTAATTAGTATTTAATAGTTTATAAATATTCTTATATTTCTTAGAGCTAAGCACTTTTTTTTTAAAAAATCCAAAATTTTAATAGTAGAATAAATGATATAATTTAGTAGTCGGAATTTGCGTCATTTACTGTTGAGATTTTTTTATTGAAGGTTTTTTGAAGTAAATTTGCAAAAAGTATTAACACGAGGAACAACATTTTCCGATAATGCCATGTATTCAATTTGATTATTTTTGATGACAATGCTATAAACTTCTATTTGAAATTTTTATTCATAGTGCTAAATTGATTTTATCAAATAAAAAAAGGAGACGGTATGTCTCGACGATATTTATTATCAATTGACGGTGGTGGAATACGTGGCATTATTCCCGCAGTAGTCTTAGTTAAGCTTGAGAGTACCACCGGCAAGCTGACGCGGGAAATATTCTCGTTTGTCGCTGGCACTTCCACCGGAGCAATTATTACTGCGGCAGTCGCTGCAGGTATCCCAGCAACACATATTCTTGAGATTTACCTTACTCGTGCTCGCGAGGTCTTTATCCAACACCCTTGGAACATCCTCAAGCGTATCTTTATAGGATCAATGTATTCTACTCAGAAACTCCACGATCTTATTGCTGAGGAGATTAACCTGGCGCGTGATTGGAGACTTAACGATTCACCCATCGATTTGCTCATCACCGCAAAACGAGTCCCTGATGGTATGCCCTGGTATTTTGTCCGCGACAACCAGGCTAACTCCGGCTGTACGGGACGGTTAAGATTGGTTGATTGTACCACCGCATCGGCTGCTGCACCAACGTACTTCCAGCCATGGACAATACCAGAGGATTCACCTCCTCCGGCTGGTTGTCAACATATCGGTACAATGGTAGATGGCGGTGTTGGTGTAACGGGTAATCCAGTCTATCAAGCATGTGTAGAAGCATTTTACTATACAAGCGGCTACAACCCGGAGGATACAATCACTGTTTCGCTTGGGACAGGACGCTTTATCTCCAGGAAGCAGCCAGGCTGTATTTGGTCATGGCTGAAATGGGTGTTAGGGCAGCTTCTTGAATCACCAGGAGAGCAGCAAACGGAGGTTACTTGGCGGCAGTTCTCAGAGATGGTCTTATACCGAATCGATACCGAGTTGAAAGAAGATATTGGACTTGATGATGTTAAAAGTGTCGATCGGTTGCGGGAGTATGGAGAGCGATTGGCAGAATTGGTTGATTGGGAGGCTATTTTAGCTGGCACTGATACGATTTTCCGAATCGGTGGTAACAAAACTCTGTGGCAACAATACAAACGGTCATAATTCCAAGCCATGATTAGTTTGTTCACGGTGTTAGAAAAAAGGCTCAGTAGGTCGTTACAATGAAGCAGGGCAAACTCGTCTTTTATATAGGCTGGCTTTAAATGATGACATTAATCATAATACTTATCCCGGCGAATTCGGAAGTTGATCTGATTCTTCTGCTGTTATGTCTAAATGTAGAATATAACTATTTTTTTACATTTTATTTTCTTTTGTTTCTTTTAACCAATTCCAATTTTCCTGTTTTCACTGGCCTATTTTTCACATATATTCCCTAATACCAGATAAGCTATATGATTAAGTTAACTACTTTAAGAGGAAATAATTTATGGGAATTAGATCTGTAGGCGTAGATTTGGTAGAAATCGAGCGAATCGAGAGAATTATTAATAGGTACGGTAACAATTTTTTAAATAGGGTCTTTACCCAATCTGAGATCGTTTATTGCTCAAATAAAAACAATTTTAACAGTTTTGCTGTCCGGTTTGCTGCAAAGGAAGCTGTTTTCAAGGCAACCGGTTTGGGATTGCGTGAAGGTATGACTTGGCAAGATGTTGAAATTCTAAATAACGAAGTGGGTAAACCTCAAATTTTTTTGCACGGAAAAACAGCTCAACTTTTGAAGGGAAGAAAAATTTTTCTCTCCCTTTCTCATACGAAAACTTTGGCTATTGCTTTTGTTGTTGTTGAATGAGGTTTTCATTTTTATAATATTTCATAGTGGGTATTTTTAATACAAAATAATTCCGCTCCTCAATGTTCTGATCTAAAAATATTTTTCCCCCCATTGATTCCATTGCCAATCGGCAAAAAATTAATCCCAATCCACGCGCCGGTTTGAAACCTGCTTTTTTTAATTCAGGTTGAGCGTGTTTTAAAAATATTTTTTCTCTAAATTTTTTTGGGATAACCGGGCCATCGTGAGATATCTTTAAACATACTTGAAAATTTTTTAGTTCCTCTGTTTCAATGAGGATATTTTTATATTCAGGAGTATTCTGGAAAACATAATTAAATAAATTATCTAAAACCCTTTCGAAAAGATCTTTGTCCACGAAAATTTGTGATATATTCTCACGGAGTTTCATAATTGTAGATTTCGATTGATGTTCAGGGATATCTTTAAAACCAAACACTATATCGTTGATCAACTGATTCAAATGGACTGGTACCGGCTCAATTTCCATTTGTTTCTGTTCTAATCTGCTAATATCTAATAAATTCAGAATCATCCTCAATAAACTACGGCTTCCTCTTTCAATTCGCTGAGTATAAATATTGTAATTTTCTGGAACTTTTTCTCTCTGTGTCATCGACATCATCTGTAAATTTCCTTGAATTACAAATAATGGATTCTTCATGTCATGGACAATTAAATTAGTTAGCTCCTTCTTTAATTGATCTTCACGTAAGAGTTTTTGTTTCTGCCTTTCCAGCTCGCGATTACGTTGAACTAACTCATCATGATAAAATTTAATTCTAAGAAGTGATTTAACTCGAGTAATCAATTCGACGCTATCAAAAGGTTTCGAAATAAAGTCATCTGCGCCAGCTTCAAGGGCTCGGATTTTATCCTTTAATTCCTTTAGTGCCGTAATCATAATTATTGGAATATGGAAAGTTGTTTTGTTTTTCTTAAGTCGTTCGCATACTTGAAATCCGTCTAATTTGGGTAACATAATATCCAATAAAATAATATCAGGAGGATTTTTCCCGACCATCTCTATGGCCTTAAAACCATCTTCTGCCACTTCTATTTCATAACCAGCAGGTTTTAGAAAATAAACCAGTAGATCAATACTCTCTTTAACATCCTCAACAATTAAAATGCGGGCATTTTTATAATTCGAAGAAATCATCGCTTCTCCAAAGACCTTAAGTTTTTTTAAGAGATAAACAAAACAAAATATTATCAATCCATTATGAAAGTATATTTCTTATATTCAGTCCGAATTTTTTACCCATCCAAAGTAATTCTTTTCTGATTTAATTTAAATAATTAAATACATTATTCGACAGCTTTTTTTTAATCTTTAAAAAATCGAATACATTTAAATTAAATCAAATTCCCTCGATATACTTATTAAATGTTTTTTGTTTTTTTAATAGTTTATTCATAAAACAATACAAGTGGTGGAGATATAAAAACAAGGATTAATTGCAGGAATTTTCTTCACTATTGCTTTATTTCTGAATGAATAATCTATTAAAATATTTTGCCATATTTATTAAAATATTATCCAACCTATTGAAATGAAAATATTTCTCAGAAACCTGGGTGAGTTATATTTCATTGCCAAAGATCAAAAATTTGAAGTAGATGGATGCAAGGATGAAGTCTCTATCTTGTACCCTTTTAAGGCTAAAATAAGTTCTACTTCGCCTCTTCCAAGACTCATGCGGCGGGCAATCTCAGATATATCTAAATTGGAATTAAAAAGTTTTTCTATCTTTTTTCCAATATCTTGTTCTTTTTTTTCTTTTCGTTGTTGAGCAGTTAAATTAAGTGCCAATTCAATTTCTCCTATACCTAAATTCAGTCCTTTCGCCATATCTAATTTTTCGTCATGCGTGACATAGTTATCTTCGGGCAAAACGGCATCAAACAATTCATTTTCCATAACAAGCGAGACTAGATTTTCATCATTTGAAGTTGTTTTAATTTTAGAGGTTTGAGAATTATTAGTTTGTTCTACTGGCTTATTTCCATTCTCATATTTTATTAATTTGTTTTCCATCTGTTTGGCAACTTGTAGAATTTTTAGTTTCTGTTCTTCTAATTTTTGTGGATCAATTATAATATTAGAGGAAGTTTCTATCTCTCTTTTATGTTCATGAAAGTATTGCCAGATTCTACGGACGACACTTAAGGTGATAAATAGAAATAAGATTAAACTTGCCGTTAGGTAAATGACAATTCTCAAAGGTATTTTCCTTTTACTATTGGCTTCTTGAGGAATCATTTTTTCCTTAGTGGGCTCAATTGCTAAACTATCATTTGCCACAGCATTTTTTTCAACAGAATTTTCCTGCTTGGTTACATTTTTAGTGATATAGACTTTTTCATCAGTTTGCTGCTTTCTTATTTTCTCATAGTAAACTTGTAAATATTTTTTAGCAAGTTCTTTTTTCCCATAATCCTGGTAGAATTTGGACAAGTCCAAATAAATTTTTAATGAATCGCATCCCAATCTTAAGGCGTGTTTAAAATTGATTTCTGCTAAATGAAATTGTTTCCAGGCGTAGCGAATTTGAGCTGCTTTATAATACGCGTTTCCATGTTTTCGATTTTTAAAAATGGCTTTTCTATAAGCAGTAAGTGCATCATTTAATCGTCCCTGGCGATGAAAGACTAATCCTTTTCGATATTCTCTCTCCGATTCGTCGAATAAAAACTCATCATGAATAATTAAATGGTATGGCTTTTCCAAATTCCATTCGTAACTTATTTTATCTGATAATTCCAGTACCACCAGGTAATTTCCTGGTTTCAGGGGTAGCGTTCGAAAAGCTTGAACGCAGCTTAAACGGGGCAGAGTGTGTTTTATTTGTAGTTTGTTTTGTTTCGATTTATTGGATTGAAAAATTTTTAGTAAAATTTTATGAGCTGGCGATGAATTTAGAAGTTTAATTTGCCAATTATCTGGCAAGTCTATCTTAAGTTCGGAATGATTATTTTTTATTTTAATTTCAAAAAAAGCGGAGTCGAGCTTCTGGTCAGCAAATGAAAGTTGAGTTCCTAATACAATAAAAAAAAGTATAGGCCACAGATTATCCAGTCGAAGGAAAATTCGCATCATAGTTAACCTCATCTTTGTTTACTTTGGGAATCTGTATGGTTATATTATTGCCCTTATTTTCGGCAGAATCGATACTAATTTCTCCCCCAATATCCCGAACCATTTGCACGCTAACCGACATGCCTAAATTCATTTCAGTTGAATTACTCATTTCTTTAAAAGGGTCCAGAATCTTTTCTATATATTCAGAAGGCATTGGAATCCCTGTATCCCGGATTTCAACAAAGATATTGGAATTCTCTCCTTGATAACTTCGAATGAAAATAGTTCCATTTTGATCAATTTGCTTTTTAGCATGGAGGATGAAATTTAGAAATATCTGTTGGAAGTAAATAGAACTTCCTTTAACCAGAGGCAATTTATCCGCCAATTCCAGATTTAATTTTATTCCCCTTTTTTCAATTTGTCCTCTCACCAGATTCAAAGTATTCACGATAAGAGAATTGATCTCAATGTATTCAGATTTTGAAATTGAATTTTGTTTTGCCATACTTAATAATCCTCTCACAATATTAGCAATACGAATTGCCTGGGCTTCCACAATTTTCAGGTTATTTTCAGTTTTATACCCCATCAAAGCCATTTGAACATTGCCCAGAATAATTTGTAATGGATTATTTATTTCATGTGCAATTCCGCCAGCTAATTCTCCTACTGTTGCTAATTTAATGGTTTGCATTAACCGGGCTTGCGAATTTTTAAGAGCTTCATGCGTTCTCTCCAATTTTTTAAATAATCGGGTATACTGTATGGCAATTGCTGCCTGTTGAGTTAAAATATTTAATAATTCCAAGTCACGAAAACTAAACTGTGATTGATCTTTTTCAGTATGAAGAATATAAACTCCTACTCCCTTTTGATTAAGAATCATCGGAGCAATTACCATATTTCCAGAATTAACTTTTAACTGATTTGCCACAAGAAAATCCTGAACAGGTATAACTATCGGGTGTCCCTGTTCCCATAACCAATCCAGAATACCTTCTTCTCGCATATTTTTAATAATCAAATCAAAATCTTTACTACTCTGATTGACAACAGACGTTATTTGTTCATTTTCTAACAAGAAAACTGCACTCTTAAGATGAGGAACAACCTTTTGAGCAATCTCGTCCAGGTTCTTCACAATTTGTTCATATTCCAGTTTCTCTGTAATAATAGAAGATAACCGCTGTATAGTAAAAAATTCGTCTAATGAATCGGTAATCTCACCGTGAATTTTTTTATGGTATGTTAATTCTTCACGTAATTTATTAAGATCATTTTGTAATTTGTTAATAATTGCTAAATGGTTTTCAATTAACAAATCTAATTGTGGTGCCCTGCATGAAGGCACTTGATATTTTTCAAAAATTCTATCGAGTTCCTTATTAACTTTTGTTTCGGAAAACATCCCTATTCTCCTACCAATTATGAATTAAACGATATTTATTAATCAAACTATTTTAACCATTTTTTTAATTGCTATCTAAAATAGCCAGAAATTCTTCTATTTTTTCTACTTCTTCTATAAACTTATTTTGAAAAAATTTCAATGAATAACGACTTCGGGGGAATAATTCTTTTATCAAATTTTCAATTTCACTTTCTGATATTTCTTTTCGTGTTAAAATCCCGTTACCTTCATCGATAGAATAACTAATCAAATCTGCTAAATAAATAAAACTTATTAAATCTTGGTAGTTTAAACTCTTAGATGGTAAGTGATGATATTTAATTGACTGAACCAACTTGTGTGGAAGGTTCCATCCTTCGGCTAACCAGGCCCCCATCTCTGTATGCGAAACACCTAATTCGATTCTTCCCGCTTCATCAAATGATATATTATTCGTTTTAGCAAATTCATAAATACGGTTGAATTCTTCTGGAAAATGTTGATACATGACTAAATAACCTATGTCATGAAGAAGTCCACCTACAAAAACTTCCCCAATTATCGGGTAATTAAGATATTTTGCTAAAAGTTTTGAACCTATACCTACAATCAGTACATGACGCCAGAACTGTTTTAAATCAATTATTTCTTTGTTTTGTAAGGCAAATCTGTCTATTAACGAAATACTTAATACCAAATCACGTAATGCGTTAAATCCAAGCACTACAATTGCCAGATTTAATGTAGAGATTTTCCGTGGAAAACCATAATAAGCAGAATTTGCCAATCTTAAAATACGTGCTGCCATAACCTGGTCAGTAGAAATAATTTCGCATAATTGAGATGCCGATGTGCGAGGATTCTCCACCATCTCCATTACCCTTGAAGCCACGAATGGTAAAGTTGATAATTTGGCTAAATTTCTTATTTTTCTTTCTATAAATTTGATTGATAGACTTTTATCTGCCATATCCATCCGCTTATACTTTTACATCCAAATGTTTAATCTTACCATTGGGACCTTTTTCAATAATATTTTTTGCTGCCGTTTCTTTTTCTTTAGTCTGCCGTTTCTGTTTTTCCTGCAAATCGGAATTTTCACTGTTTTCTTTCTTCTCATTATTGATCCGGCTCTTTTCAGTTTTTTCAGCTTCCCTTGTTCGCTCCTGAGCTTCTTCCATCTGTTTTTGGACTTCGGCCTCAAAAACTCTTTGATTATTCTGTGGAATATTTTTTTGTGACTGATAAGTTTTCTCTGCTGAAAGTGCCCCCATTTGTGCATTTTGAATTTTTATTGGTATCATTTTGCTCACCCCTAACGAGAGATAATATACAAAAATAATACCATCAATAAAAAATTATCTAAATATTTATTATCTAAAAGTTTATATAAAACTGCTGTAGCTCAAGATTTCTGAATGTACAATTTTCCAACTCTATGAATGTCCCATTTTTAGACATAAAGTTCTTGCTGAATCATCTTTCGCAAGCGCTCCATGGTTTCGCTGTGAATTTGCGAAATACGCGATTCTGATACATTTAAAATCTTACCAATATCCTTAAAAGTTAAATTTTCGTAGTAGTATAGTGTAATAGCCAATCGTGCTTTTTCTGGGAGATTTTTAATAGCTTTAACCAATATCTTTCGTAGCTCTTCTATTTCTATGTTTTTAAGAGCATCATCACTATTTTGATCTTCTACTACATCATAAAGATTATGCTCGTCAAAATTTTGATTTGGTTTGTCCAGCGAAACCATATTAGCATGATTCACTTGTGATTGCCATGACTGATATTCTGATTCTGTAATTCCTAATTGTTGAGCAATTTCAGGAGTAGGGACCTCACCTCTATATTGTTGCTCAAGACTTTCGATGATCTTACGCATTTTATTAGATTTGGCTCTTAATGAGCGGGGAATCCAATCTTGTTTGCGCAATTCATCAATAATAGCACCCTTTACTCTAGGTATGGCATAAGTTTCGAACTTAATACCAAAATAAGGATTATAACGATCAATTGCCTCTCCCAATCCAATGACACCAATATTCACTAAATCATCCCTTTCCATATTAGGTGGTATGGTTTTGAATAACTTATTGACTACATAATGAACCACACCTAAATACTTATTCATTAGTTGATTTCTTAACTCAGGATTCTTTGTATTGAAATAATTTTTCCATAAAGGATCGACTTGTGCTTTCATAGTTATCACCTATACAATTTATTTTGCCATATTTGGATTTGCTTGATCTAATTTCTCTTGTTGAGATTTTTTCTTATATTTTTCTTCATGTTTCAAATTTTCCAGAGCAATTTGATTAAATAAGACAGTTATGCCGAGGTAAACCACACTAAATACTACATAAATCACAAATGATCTGATAAGATTATCAAACAAAGGGAGATTCATGTAATAACCTGTAAGAAGTGCAATAAAAAATGTTAATAATGTAAGTTTGAATCCAATATTTTTCATATCGTTGCCTCCTGGTTCGCAATTTTTGCTTTCAAACCTCTGGACTTAAAAGTTTGAGCTAATTTTTTAATTTCCCGCATAGCTCTGGTTGTTTTGTTTCTTTCCCATAGCGGTTTTTGCTCTATACAGGCTTCTCTTATTTCTGTTTCAAATGGAATTATGCTAGCCAACTCAATTTTGAAATCGAGAAAATGCTGAAGAGCCAGGTTTAAATTATGATAAGCTTCTAAACCGCTTTTTTTATCAATGACCTGATTTATCACTAACTCCAAGCGAGTATCTGTTAAATAGTGTAAGACTGCTTTTGTTAAGGTATATGTATCAATAACAGAAGTTGGGTCGGTAATGCTGAGCAGAAAACTTACATCAGCCCAATCCATCAACGAAAGATTCCATTCTCCCAAACCAGTTTGAGTATCTACCACAATATAATTGTACCGGGAGGCCAGCGGTGTTAAAACTTCCAGAAAGATGTTAGCATTTCCCTGAAAATAACGTTTTTGAGGTCGTGAAGAAGCATTATTTCCTAATAAATCCAAATTTTTATCAAGCGGTATAAGAGCTGTTTCATCAATAGGTATAGCTTCAGCAATCCAGTGATTCACCGGGTAAATTGGATCGGAATTGGTTAAAATATGCAAACTGGGATTTTGAAGATTGCTATCTATAAGCAAGACCTTCTCATTTTGGCTTTTTAGTGCATAAGCCAGATGTAAACTGAAAAAGCTTTTACCTACACCACCTTTTCCACTGACAACAACAATTCTTTTCTGCTCTGTCAGGAAAGGCACTTGTCTCTGATGGTTCTTTTCATGCATTAAAATTCTTAAGTTTGATGCTTGATCTTTCATAGCTAATTCAACACTCCCTTGAATATCAAGTTGGCTAACGCCTGTTTTTCTGCTGCTACAATATCGTTAGGAACTACCTGACCGTTGGTCAGATAAGAAACTGGTATTTGGTGTTTATACAAAACATTAATCACATTTCCCGTATTAATTGCCTCATCTAATTTTGTAAAAATTAGCCGATTGGGACGCATCAGTGAAAATCGTTGAATAATGTCCATTAAATTTTTCAAACCAGTGGTCAAACTCAGCACCAGATGAACTTCATCAGGATTTGCAGCCTCGATAAACTTTGCCAGTTCTTGTAGATGTTGTTTATTTTTCTGGCTTCTTCCTACAGTGTCTATAAAAATAAGATCGCGATCTCGAAATTTCAGAATAGCTTCTCGCATGTCTTCAGGACTGTAAACTACATCCATTGGGATATTGGCAATGTTAGCGAACGTTTGAAGTTGTTCAATAGCGGCAATTCGGTATGTATCAGCCGATAAAATTGCGACCTTACGATTATAATGCAACTTCATAGTTGCTGCCAATTTTGCAATTGTAGTGGTTTTTCCTACACCGGTAGGTCCAACTAAAGCCACAACGTTAGGTGCCTTTTGGGTTTTATTCAGAGGTTCAGCCACTTTAACCATCCTCATTAGCAGACTAAATAAATTGTTAAAAACCACATTCTTGTTCTTATAGTCAGCGTAGTTTGTTTGAGAATAAACAGTTTGAATAATAGCTTTAGCCAAATCTTCGTGCACTTCGTTATTAACCAGGCGTTTTAATAGAATTTTGAAGGTATCAGGAAGGGCAGGCATTTTACTGTACTTCAGGAATTCTGAAACTTGATTTAATACTTTTTTTATATCTTTTATTTCATCTTGTAAGAGCTTTATTTCGTAGGTTTGTTCTTTAATCTTTTCATCAACCTTTAAAACCGCAGATATAGCCCCATTTCCGTTTTTTCCTTCCTCAAGTTTTCTATGTGCTGTGTTATGATAAGCTTTAGGAATTATCCAGGTGTTTGCGTGAGTAGAATTTTTTTCTCTCGAATCGTCTACGGCAGCAGTGATCTCATACAATTCCTTGCTGCCAATAAAATCTAACAATCCACCTTCTTTTATTTTACGAGAATTCAGTATAACTGCATTGGCTCCTAATTCCTGTTTCACGCTCTCGAATGCTTCCTGAAATGTTTTTCCAGTAAATTTCTTAATCTTCATGGCCTATCCTCACTTTTCCAATACTTTCTATCTGAACATCAGCAGGTAATTCACCAAAAGAGGTGACTGCTACATCAGGGAATTTATTTTCAATCAGTTTTTTAAAATATGCCCTGATGGTTGGGGAACAAATTACCACAGGTTGATATCCCATACTTGTTACTTCTTTAACATTTTGCTCCAAGCTCTGTAAGATATTTTCCACAACTGCGGGAGATAGACCCAGGGTATCTGAAATTTGTTTATTCCGTTGTAGTGAAGTGGTAATAACTTGTTCAATTTTAGGATCTACGGTTATAACACGTATCACGCCATCTTCATCTCTAAATAACTTTGCAATAGTATCCTTCAGGGCATGGCGAACATATTCAGTTAACACTTCAACGTTTTTGGTCATTCCGGCATAATCGGCCAGAGTCTCTAGAATGGTAACTAAATCTCGAATTGGGACACCTTCACGCAATAGATTTTGCAATACTTTTTGAATTGCGCCTATAGATAACTGGTCGGGTGTTAATTCGTTTACAACGGCTGGATATTCCTTTTTCAGATTTTCTAGCAACTGCTGTACTTCCTGGCGTCCTAATAGCTTATCGGCGTTTTTTCGAATAACTTCCATAAGATGTGTGGTAAGCACAGCCGAAGGTTCCACTACAGTATAACCAGCAACTTCAGCTTCATGTCGTTGGTCTTCCCGAATCCAGACAGCCGGTAAACCAAAAGCAGGTTCTATTGTTTTAACACCTTCAATTTCCTGTTCAACATTGCCAGCGTTCATTGCTAGGTAATGTCCCATTAATATTTCACCTTTGTCAACTTCGTTACCACGAATTTTAATGATATATTCATTAGGACCTAATTGCAGATTATCTCTTACACGAATTGGAGGAACAATAATACCCAATTCTAGTGCCATCTGTTTTCTCATCGAAGTAATTCGTTCAAACAGATCACCTCCCTGTTCCACATCAACAAGAGCAATTAAATTGTATCCGATTTCTAATTCTAATGGATCAACTTGTAAATAATTTTCGATTTCTTCGGTAGGTGCGGGTAATTTTGCCTCTTCTTCTGTTTCTAAAGCTTCTTCCGTGACTACTTCTCTTCTTGCAGCGAAACCGATGCTACCAATAATAGCAGAAAGAATAAAGAAGGGGATGGTTGGTAAACCAGGTGTAATACCAAAAACAAATAGTGTTCCCGAAGCAATATATAATGCTTTGGAATTAGTAAAAAGTTGACGAGATAGATCACTTCCCAAATTGGACTCACTGGCAGCTCGAGTTACAACAATACCTGCTGAAGTAGAAACCAATAATGCTGGAATTTGAGAGACTAAACCATCGCCAATAGTTAACAACGAATAGGTTTGCAAGGCCTGACTAAGTGTCATATTATGTTGAACAATACCGATAATGAGCCCCCCCACAATGTTAATAGTAGTGATAATTAGTCCAGCAATCGCATCTCCCCTTACAAATTTACTGGCACCATCCATAGCACCGTAAAAATCAGCTTCACGAGATATTTGCATACGCCGTTCACGTGCTTCATCTTCGGTGATCAATCCAGCATTCAAGTCAGCATCGATACTCATTTGTTTACCCGGCATGGCATCTAATGTAAAACGAGCGGCAACTTCTGCAATTCTACCAGCACCTTTTACGATAACTACGAACTGGATAACAATAAGAATGAGAAATATGATAAAACCGACAATGTAATTTCCTTTTACAACAAAACTTCCGAACGATCGGATAATTTCACCAGCATAAGCTTCACCAAGGATCAGTCTGGTAGAGGCAATATTGAGGGAAAGTCGGAACAAGGTTAAAATGAGTAAAAGAGAGGGGAAAACCGATAACTCTAGAGGATTGACTAAATAAAGCGAAACCATTAGCAGCACCAATGCAGCAGAGATATTTAATGCTAACAAAACATCCAACAATGCCGGTGGTAGTGGAATAATCATTAGCACTAAGATACCGATAACGCCAATGGCCAAAAATAGATCACTATTTTTTGTTAACATCTGTCCTGCCATATTTCCATTATTTCAAAGTTTTGTTTTTAAGTTTGTACACATAAGCCAAAATTTCTGCCACAGCCTGGAAAAACTTCTCAGGTATTTCCTGGTCTAACTCTACAGTTTTATATAAAGCACGCGCGAGGGGCGGATCTTCCACAATAGGGATATCATGTTCTGTAGCAATCTGTTTTATTTTTTCAGCGATCAAGTTCATTCCCTTGGCAATCAGTTTCGGAGCATTATCTTTTTCCGGCTGATATTTCAATGCCACAGCATAATGGGTTGGGTTAGTAATTACCACATCCGCTTCTGGAACCAGCTTTATCATTCTGTTGCGAGTCATTTGTAATTGCATACTACGAATACGAGATTTGACCTTTGGATCACCTTCTGTTTGCTTAAGTTCGTCTTTCACTTCTTGCTTGGTCATTTTAAGATTTCTAATGTGTTCATATTTCTGAAAGGCATAATCAGCCGCTGCAATGATGATAAAAATGAGAGCAATCTTAAGACTTACTTTCAAACCGGCCATCAACATGAATGAAAGTACCTGATCAGGACTTTTATCCATTAATGGCACAAATTCGTCCTTGTATCCCATAATAGCATTGTATGCAACAAGCAAAATAACAATGAGTTTAAGAATGTTCTTGATTAATTCTTCCAGCGAGCGCTTTGAGATCACAATTTTTTTAAATCCTTTAATGGGATTCAGTTTGCTAAGATTGGGTTTTAATGGTTCCAGGGTAATCAAGAAACCCACTTGCATTACACTACTTGTCAGCCCTACCAGCATAATGGATCCTAAAAATATCCCGAGCAATTTACCATATACACCTAATCCTTTGACAAAATAGTAAAACACATGCTTAGGGCTAAGTTCAGTCATATATCCGCCAGAGAGGATGCTTTTGAATGTCATAGAAAACTGCTGAAAGAACATGCCGCTAAAGATATACAGTAGCAGCAATCCAGTAATGAGCGATAATGCAGAATTTACCTCCATGCTTTTGGCAACATTACCTTTTTTGCGCGCTTCGTCTAACCGTTTCGGAGTTGGTTGTTCAGTTTTTTCCTGAAAATCTTCCGCCATATCACATTACCTTTAATAGATAAAAAACATCTGATTCAAATCCGACCAGCAGTTTTTTGAACACATACAGAAAAAGAGGAAAAGCCATTATCAACGATAAAAAACCGGCAGCAATACGCAGTGGGAATCCTACGAAAAAGATATTCATTTGTGGAACGGCGCGTGCAGTGATCCCCATTGCTACGCTTGTTAAAAACAACGTAATGATAGCCGGTGCAGCTATTTTGACTCCAATGACAAACACTGACGCTGAAATCCTCATGATTTTTGCAATTGCCAGACTATTCATCTCCCAAGAACCGATAGGTACAAAGCGGAAACTGGCTACAACTGCTTCTATTAAAAAATGGTGACCATCGATCAAAAGAAAAATGAGCACGGCCAGAATATTCTTTAATCTAGCAATAACCGATATTTGCTGATTAAACAGTGGATCAAACTCTTGTGCTATTGACAATCCCATGTCTACCCCAATGTATTCACCGGCGAACTCTACACCCGAAAACAAGAAGTTGATAACAATGCCAATGGTGAACCCGGTAAAAATCTCCCCAAATACAAGAATAGTCGCTCCAATAAGAGTAAATTCCAGATCGGGGGAATAACGATTTACAACCGGGAAAACAATTAAAGCTGACACCGCACCCAATCCAATTTTTAAGATGATCGGGATTCCCCGAACACCAAAAACGGGTGCTGCCAAAAACATCGAAGTAAATCTGACAAAAATCAGAAAGAACAATAGTATTTGATGTTCTGTGTAATTCATTAATGAGCCACCATTTCTATAAGGTTAAAAACACTTACAGTGTAGCTTAGCAAAACGCGCAACATCCAAGGCAATAACAACAATAATAGGATGATGACGGCTATGATCTTAGGGATAAAGGTCAGGGTCATTTCGTTTATTGAAGTTACCGCCTGAAATATCCCTATTAAAAGCCCTGTAACCAGGGTGACTAACAATATCGGTCCTGCTATAATCATTGTTGTATAAATTGCATCTGTTAAAAATTTCAAAACAAACTGTTCTGTCATCTCACTATTCCATTTTTAGAAACTAGAAATTAGTGAACTAACCAACAAATACCATCCATCTACTAACACAAAAAGCAGAATTTTAAAGGGTAATGAAATCATCATTGGTGGCAGCATTAACATACCCATACTCATTAAGACACTGGCTACTACCATGTCGATAATCAAGAAAGGAACATACAGGATAAAGCCTATCTGAAATGCAATTCTCAACTCACTTATTGCAAAAGCAGGCACAAGAACCAATGTTGAGACTTCAGAAGCGTTTGTAGGTTTGGTGTCGGATGATAATTTGATGAACAGGGCTAAGTCTTTTTCACGAGTATGTTTAAGGAGAAATTCGCGCACAGGTTGAATTGCATTTTCATAAGCTTGCTGTTGAGTAATTTGACCATCAAGATAAGGACGAATAGCATTCTTGTGAACGGTACCCCAGGTTGGTGCCATTATGTAAAATGTAAGAAACAATGCCAATCCAATCAAAATTTGATTGGGCGGTATCTGTTGAGTTCCAAGCGCCTGGCGAATGAAATGGAATACAATCACAATCCGCGTAAAAGAGGTAATCATTATTAAAATTGCAGGCGCCAGGGTAAGGATGGTCATAAGAAAAATAATTTGTAGGGTAACAGTAAATTCAGAAGGATTTTGTGCAGTATCCAGACCTATTGTAACCTTTGGTAAGGGAACTGGTGTATTCCCCTGTTGAGCGAATAAGCTGCCTGTGTTTAAAATTATAAAAATGAGAAAGATTAAAATGATTTTTTTCTCCATCTTGAACATCTTACCTATCAGGCGAAAAAATGCCTGCCCTATTTGACTTGACTTGAGTTATGCTTCAATTTGCTTTTTTATTAATCCCAAGAAGCGAGATTCTTTTCCGCTTGGGAATTTCTTCTCTATTTGATCCAGATAAGGTTTTATTTCGTTAAGATTATCAAATTCAGCCAGTCGCTGAACTGTAGTTTCAGTTGAACCAAGCAAAATGACCCGGTCGAAAACCCGAACAAGCGTGAGAAATTTTTTAGGCTGAATTTGAGTATGGCTGAGTACTCGGATCCAATCTTTATCCCCAGAAAGGCCAGTGGGCTGAAATAAATATTTCTTCATCAAATAAACTGTAGCGATTATTAAAGCAATAATCAATATCAATATGCCCATTGTTTTGAAGAACAGCCAGGTCAGATTTATAGATTGTGCGTGTTCTTTTGCAGGCGAAGTTCCGCTACTATCCAAACCGGATTGTGCAAATGCGACAACGATAAATAAGATATTTAAAATGATTATGGCAATTCTATTAAACATCTCAGGCGTCCTTTCCTAAGTTCTTTATACGGTCTTGAGGATCGATTAAATTGGTAATGCGTATACCAAAATGTTTATCAACGACCACTACTTCGCCTTCAGCCATTTTCTTATTGTTGATATAAAGATCCACCGGTTCACCAGCCATCTTATCTAATTCAATAATTGAGCCGCGCTCCAATTCCAGAATATCCTTGATGTACATCTTTGTCCTGCCTAACTCAATGGAAACAGGTAGTACAATATCCATTATTAAATCGATGCGATCTTTATTAGAAGAAGGTTGATCTTTTTGGTTAAAATTCTCGAATTGTACCTGACTAATTTCAGGTTCTTCGGAATTCTCAAATTGCTGCTCTTTCTGCTCTTTATCGGTATCGTGTTCATTTATTGTTTCATTTTGGATTGGATTATCAGCTTGTTCAGGCATGAGTTGATCTCCTTATGGTTATAGTTTATCAGCTAACTTTGTAATCTTGAGTGCCAAATTCCCATCTACAATTCCAGGTCGACCCAAAAATTTCAACTTATCGCTAATAAAGATGGGAATATCTGAATCTATTAAAGTATCCAGTACCAGAACATCTCCCTTTTCCAGTTCAAGCAAATCGCGAACAGTGATTTCAGCATTTCCCAATACTGCCCGGACATCCAGTTGTGTTCTTCTCAAATGTCTTGTAATGATTTTTTTGGTTTGTCCATGATTTTTTTTAGTCCGTATGGTAGAGTAGTACTGAATATTCAATTTGGCAATAACTTCTTCCAGAGCAAAGGAGGGATAACATAAATTCATAAAAAAAGTATCTTCGCCAATTTTAATTTCGAATGATACTACTATAACAATTTCGCTAGCTGGTGCAATTTGGACAAAATCAGGATTACTTTCGAAATCACTCAATTTGAAATTTAATTTTTGAATTGGATTCCATGCTGTAGAAAGGTCATTCAGTGCCTGAGTTATTAGCGGTTTCATCATTCGTTGCTCGATAAGGGTAATGCTTCGTGAAGTTTTCAATTTTGCACCTGAACCCCCTAATAACCGTTCAACTATTATCAAAACAAGTTCTGGGGGCAGTTCCAAAACAGCTTTGCCTTCGGTCTCTTCAATATCAAAAATATAAATGCAGCTTGGATTGCTGATAGATAGAACATATTCAGAGTATCTTAGCTGATCCACAGTAGTCAAATCAATTGTGGCCATTGTTTGCAATTTTGAAGCAAGGTAAAAACCAAATATCTCGGAAAAATTTTCGTGAAGTGTTCGGATAGTTTTTAACTGATCTTTAGAAACACGATTAGGACCTCTAAAATCATATTCATAAACTTCGTGATTCTTTTTGAGATCTCCTAATTGTTCCTCTTTTATCACACCTGAATTAATACCAGATAGAAGTTGATCAATTTCCTGCTGTGATAATACTTCTGCCACTTTTTACTCCTTATTGAATTATATAATTCGAGAAGTAAACATTAAGTAAATGACCTTCAGGAAGAATTTTCTGAATGGCTTCTTTAACTTCTTTTCGGAGATTTTCTTTGTCTTCTGGCCCATCTAATTGTGCTAATGTTTTAGAACTTAAAATTTTGATTAAAATATCACGAACTTGTATCTCTCGCTTCTTTAACAACTCCAGATCTGAATTGCTTTTTACCTCAAAGCCAAAATTTATTAAAATAAATTGCATTCCTTGACTATCTGCAGGATTCACAATTACATCTTCTACTGTGTAAATCTGCCCGAATTCTGGTTTTTCTTGTTCTTCTTTGCTAAAGTTTTTCGTAGATTGTACAACTGAGTCGACTTTGCCACTGGCCTTGACAGCTGAATCACCATATAACCACGGTACTGTTAGGTAATTTGCCAGGAAATATGCTACAATAGTTTGAATAATTAGCACAGGTATTCCGATCTTTATAAAATTGATTTTTTTCGAATTAGGTTCTTCCTCTATTTGTTCATCTTCCAATTCAACACTTTCATCCATCAATTCATTTTCCAGTTCGGCCATAATTTTTCCCTTCTTTCAGTTAAAAAATTGCATCACGAAAGTTTTTGATCTGTTTATCATATTCGATGTAAATCTCTACCCTGCGATTCTTGGCACGATTTTCAGGACTGGTATTGGGAACTAATGGATGATATTCGCCATATCCCACAGCAGAGAGTCGTTGTGGTTCAATATGGCTGTTTTCAAGAAAAAATTTTAATACGCTAAGTGCTCTTGCTGTAGAGAGTTCCCAGTTTGAAGGAAATTCAGCTGTATGGATGGGCAAATCATCTGTATGGCCTTCAATTCGAATATTATTCGGCCAATCCTGGATCATTTCGATTATTTTCATTAAAATTGGATAGGCTCTCTTTTTCAAATTGGCACTACCCAGATCAAACAACACTGGTGAATCTATTCGAATAAGCACACCATTTTTAATTTCCTGCATGACAACTTTATCTTTCAGACCCTGTGCTTTTACAACATTGCGGAGTTCTGAAATCACTTTCTGAACCCGTTTCTTTTCATAATCTGAAAGTTGGGGAATAACCGGATCCCATTGCATCACTACTGATTGTTGTTTAGGAAGTACTCCTAAAGCACCTTTTAATGATCCAAGAGCTTTCTGAAATTCTGCCATCTCAATCGAAGAGAATGAAACAATCAAAACAAAAAAGGTAAGTAAAAGGCTCATTAAATCTCCATAAGTAACCATCCAACCCGGAGCACCGCCACCTTTGCTTTCGTTATTGGATCTAGATCTGTTACGTACCATCTTTTTAGTCTCCTGAATCATAACAGGTATTGGCAAGATGTATGCCACAAAATGTTATTGGGGATAAAATTTTAACGGTAGGATAAAACAATTAAAATTAAGTATTTAAAGAAAAATCAATTCAAATGGTGAAATTTGATAGAGAAAAAGATATCGAAAAAATGATCATATTTTCGACACATAAATCTAAAAATCAGACATTGATTAATTTTTGTTCAATCATTCTTACCTCTTTTGATTGTTGTAACGTAATTTGGGAGGTAAAAATGTATTCAATTTTTGCTCAACAAGTCGGGGATTGTCTCCAGATTGAATAGCCAGAATCCCTTCTAAAATCATTTCACGAATCTTAACTTCTTCTTTTGTTCGTTCTTTTAATTTACCGGCTAAAGGCAGGAATATCAGATTGGCTAAAACCGCCCCATAAAAAGTAGTTATTAATGCTACGGCCATTGCAGGACCGATACTTGAAGGGTCTTTCATATTTTGTAACATTATTACCAGACCAATAAGCGTTCCAATCATACCAAAAGCTGGAGCATAAGTACCAAAAGCTTCCAAAATGCCATGACCTTTGCTATGACGATCTTCTAAATTAGCAATTTCTGTCAACAAAATTTCTTTCAGTAATTCCGGTTCTGTTCCATCAATTGCTAATTGTATTCCATCTCTAATAAAATCATCGTCCACTTCTTTAGTATGTTTCTCCAATGCTAAAAGACCATCTCGCCTGGCTTCTTCTGCAAATTGCACAATTTGTTTTATCAATTCGTTAGGATCTGCTACTTTAGTTAAGAGGGTATTACGCATAATTCTAATGACACCTAGCACATCATTAAGCGGATACTGAACTAAAACTGCCCCAATTGTTCCACCAACAACTACAAAAAGCGATGGTATATTAATAAATGCACCGAGTCCACTTCCTAACATAATTGAAATAAGAATAACTAATGTGCCTCCAAATAAACCAATCAGTGTAGCTATGTCCAGGATCTTTTTCATCGTCGTTTCTTTACTTCAATTTTTAAATTTTCAAAACACTTCTGTCTGTAACAGATAACCTTTCTTATAATCTCCTCAACTGATTCTTTTACAATAATTTTCTTACCATCAGTCATAGTGATGATGGTATCAGGGGTAGATTCAATGAATTCAATCATTTCGGCATTAATTGTTATTTGCTGATTGTTTATTCTCGAAACTGTGATCATGGAAAACCTCAATCAGTCCAATAGTAATTATCGAACATTGAGAAAAATTATTAATTGAAAAAATGAAATGGCGGCATAATTAAGAATGCCGCCATTTACCTAAATAATTATCGTTTCAAGTTGGTTACTTCGGTTAAAAGATCATCACTGGTAGTAATAATTCGAGCATTGGCCTGGAAGCCACGTTGCGCCACGATCATTTTTGTAAATTCTTCTGCAAGATCTACATTAGATTGTTCTAACGCACCTGAGATGATTTTAGATCCAATACTTTCGCCCGGTGAACTAATTATGGGATCGCCCGAATTTCCAGTAACTGAAAATAGATTGCCCTTAACGCGTTCTAAACCACCTGGATTATAGAAATTAGCAAGAGCGATTTGTGCCAGAACTTGAACTACACCATTCGAAAATGCTCCAGAAATTTTTCCATCTTCATCGATAATGATTCTTTCCAGACTACCCATTCCATGGCCATCTTGAGAAGTAATTTGAACAGCATTCCCAGAGCCCGCCAACTGAGTAATTCCATCGAAGCTACCAAATTCACCAACATTCAATTCAATACTGATTAAATTGCTAGATCCATTACCTGGATTAAATTGTAAACTATTGGAACCATCGTCGGTTTGGAAATCTTTTAAAGAACCATCGGGATTAAATTCTATATATCCGCTGTAACCACCCGTTACGACCGCATCTGCCACTTTAATTTCCCATCTCCAACGATCAGCACTAGTTGCGTCTTTTGTAAAAATAGTCGTCAATTCATAAGCATTTCCTTGCGAATCATATACAGTTGTACTGGTCGATTGTTGAACATCTTCAGCTTTTTGTAATTCAGTATAATTTCCAGGTGTACTGTCGAAAATGGCGTTAAACAAAGTACGAGCATTACCACCAGCTCCGGCAGTATCATCTGCTCTTATATCCACGTTGGTAATTTCATAAATTTTACCTCCATCTGCATGAATTGTTAAACCACCATTATTAGGATCGAATGTTACTCCTTCTGAATTTGTGATACCAAATGCATTCTCAATTTCAGAAGCAAACTGAGCGAGTGTTGTCGTGGCAGTAACTGTAAAAGCCCGAGTGTCAACTGCCTGTCCACCGACGAGTCCATCAATGGTAATTTCATCACCCACTGCCAGTTGCAAGTCCTGTCCATCTTTGTTACGAAGGTCGATTAATAAATCATCTGTACATGCTACATGGGAAAACTCATCAGAAGTTCTTGTTCCGGCAGAGAGGTCTCCATTTGCCGAAAGAAATGCTTCTTGCAATTTAGGATTATTGCTGGTTACTTCTAAATAATCATTGCCTGAAAATGCTAATGCTCCCGAGCCATTGAGAGAGACCGATAATCCTACGCTACCGAAATCATTGTTGATTTCGGCAATTAAATCATTCAAAGTATGAAAGGCGCCATTGGCAACAGCCGTGTCAGTAGTGACATATTTATAACTTTTAGATACATTACCATAGGTTACTTTAATCTCGGTGGAGTTTGGAATCATTCCGGTAATTTTGCTATTGGCAATGCCCGTGGCTAATAGACCCTGAACATCAGAATCTCCCTTTTCTATAGCATAAATGTCACTGGTTTTCAGTATATTACCAACAGGTTTAGCACTTGCATCTAAATTTCCGGCAAATGTAATTTGAGAAGTTGCTTTCGCTCCAATCTTCTTTCCAAAAGGTAACCGAATATCTGTTAATGCCGTCCCCGCTTCTATGACACCATCCTGATTAGCTAAGTAACCCTGAACGCGTACACCTGATCCAGGGATAACCAGTGTTCCGCTGGCATCAAATTGAAAATTTCCTGCGCGAGTATAACGTCGGGTAGTTCCATCATGCACAATAAAAAATGCATCTCCTTGAATAGCTAAATCTGTTACCTGACCTGTTGATTCAATATTACCCTGGCCGAATAAAGTATCAATGGTCGAAAGCGAAATACCCAAACCTACTTGCATTGGATTCGTTCCACCCATTTCAGAATAGGGTTTGGTGCCTCCACGTAAAGTCTGGGCAAAAGTTTCGCTAAATGTTACGCGACCATTTTTAAAACCAATAGTATTGACATTCGCAATGTTGTTTCCAATAACATCCATCATGATTTGATGATTGCGTAATCCGGAAACACCTGCATATAAAGAACGCATTAATCCCATGGCACTTCTCCTTGTTTTTTATTTATCGTCCTTGATTTTACCTCGCCTCGGTCGGTCAGCGAGGTTGCAGGGCTTCCTTCTGCTGATTTTTAGAAATGTCCAACAGGAAGGTCCAGCCCTGTAATTCAATTATTTAACTATAATTGCTGAATCAATATTTGTAAAAACATTCTCCCGCATATTAGCTTCATCAATCGCTGTAATAATGGTCCGATTATCGATATTAGCAATGAAAGCGACATTTTCCATCACTATAAGAGAATCGTGAGCACCCTTATTCTCGGCCCTGTTCAACGCCTCAGCTATTTTTGATACTTTCTCGGTAGAAAGCTCGATATTCCGTGATTCTAATCTGGTTTTTGCATGAGCCGAAAACTTGATTTTCTGCTCTTCGGCTATTTTCTCCAACAAAAGCTCTCGAAAATCAGACTCACCGCCAGAGGAAACGATTGGTTTACGCGATGGTATCCCCTCTAAACCGCCAATCGGAACAAATGGTGGCTTTATACCATCGACTTTTCCTGCCACTTCCTCACCTCCTTTCTTACATTTTTTATTAATTATTTAATATTTCATAAATATCCGACATCAAAATTTCCAAATCCCCCATCTTCAATACAGTACCTTCATCACCATAACGAACACCATCCAGAATACCATAAATGTACGTTCGTACTGCAACAGCATTACCTTCTTTATCCGTCGCATTAACTTTGAAACTATATTTACCTTCTGGTAAATCGTTACCTTCAGAATCCTTACCGTCCCATATAACAATGTGTTCTCCATCTGTTAAGTTACTTTCCATAAGCGTTCGTACCGTTTTACCATTCTGGTCTAGTATTTCAATCTCTACATTTTGAGCAGGAGAATTTAAATCAAAGTATATTCTTGTATCTTCTCCTGACTTTAACTGTATCTGATTTCCATAAGCCTTTGCAGTTTTACCTAAAATAGTTGCTGAAAGTGTGTTATTAATAGAAGTGGTTAACAAATAATTTGCGTCTAAACTCTGTTTTAGCGATTCATTAATATTTACCATTTGCTCCAGGCTGCTAAATTGAGCCAGTTGTGCTGCCATTTCTGTGCTCTCCGAAGGACTCAACGGATCTTGATAGTGCAATTGTGCTACAAGCAGTTTTAAAAAGTCATCTTTTCCAAGAATATTTTTTGAAAGAGATCGATTTTGTGTCGAACCAATCTCATCAAGGGTATTCCCCGTATAAATAACACTCATCTTAGATTACCTCCTTTCAGACGATATATTCAAATGTACTATAACTATATTGTACTCTATCTTTGCTCTTTTCAGTAAAAGGTAGCGTAGTTTCCTCTTCTAATTTTGAATACTGATTGATTGTATTTCGGTTATTGCCGGAACCTTGCCCAGATTGATGATTATGTCCTGCATCCATCATATCAAATTCCAGAGATTCCATTGGAATTTGCAATTCTTCCAACCGGTGATTCAATTCATGAGCATGTTTTACAAGTATTTGATGTACTTCTTGGGAATAAACCTCAATGCGTCCTGATAATTTTTTGCCTTTCATTTTTAATTTGAATCGCAATAAGCCCAGGCTTTCCGGTTTTAATTGAATAAAAAACTCTCGATCATTTCTTAGAAAAGCGAATTGAACCTGTTTTGCTAAAGAAGAAATGAATTCCATAGGTTCCACGATACTCCAGCCTGACGTATTACCCGGTGTTAATCTGACCTGATACGGTGTGTTTAGCTTTACCGTTTGGCTCCTGTCTACACTGCGAAAAATAAACGTTTCGTGGACTTGGGCAGGATCATCAACAGATTTCAGGAGATCAGCCTGTTTATTTGAAAAAGTTAATGTATTCTCCTTCATCGAATCGTTCAGATTCGGATTGGCGTCTTGTTGTGGATAATTGATCGTATGACTATTATCCATAGTCTTTGGACGAATCGAATCAAATAAGTTTCCAATATCTTGAGAAAACTTGGATTTTGTTTCGGCATGTGAATTAAAATACTCTATTCTACATTTATTATCCGAAAACTCTGTTTTGTTTATGGCAAATTTTTGCAGATTCGAATTATCATTTAATGGTGATTTTCCTTTTTGTGCTTTCGATTGAACCTTCTTCTCTGAAATTCCCGAAGTGAGATTTAATTTCTCTTTAGAATTTTCTTTCAATAGTACATCAGGAATCTTGACAAAAGATTTATCCATTATAGATTGAAAAGGTTCTTTCGGATGATTAAAAAGGACATCCTCTTTCAACACTTTTGCATTTTTTGTAAATAAATCGATAAGAGCAGAAGACGACCTATTTTTCAAAACTGATAAACCATTCTCAGTATTCCGATCAATCATATTTTTTACATTGTTATTTTCAGAATCTAGTTGAAAGGGAGATAAATGGTGCGGCGTCTGGCTAGCAGTAGTTAATTTTCCTTCAAAATTTTTTAATTGGGAAAAAGAAGATTGGAATTTGAATGTTGTAATGTTAACTAATTTTGTTTTTAAGATGGATTTGTCTAATTGAATATTTTCATTTCTGGTTTTGTTATGAATCAACTTGTATCCATTGGATTGTAATTGAAGTATAGCTTCTTTATTTTCCCTTCTGAAATGAACTAAATTATTATTACTTTTACCATTCGTATTTGTAATGGCACTCTCGTCTAATGCTTCTTTTCCTTTTTGATAATATGAAACCGGTTGCGCACAAAGCTCACATGGTACTATTTGGTACTTTTCTTTATCAAGAATTTCATTGAGTAGAGGATTTGAACTTTTTTTCTTTATATCATCACTTTTAACTGAAGACCCATTCTTTAATTCATTCATGTTCATATTAACCTGCGCAAAGAAACCTCTCGAAAATTCTTTATTAATATGATGGTCAGGAAGAGGGTCTGAGTCTAATGATTGTTGTGAAATTTTTTGAATCGATTGATTCAATGTATTTTTGAAATTAGATACTATAGGTGTGTTAATATCCGATTGGCCTGAGAATATTGGTTCATCACCAGTTTTGATTGACGAGTTAAAGTGACAAATCTTTTGAAATATCGCTGCGAACATCCTGTCCACCTAATTTGTTCATCCTGAACCATTAGTTCTATTTTAAATATTCGGTCTAGGTAATAAAAACTTAATTGAATTTTACAAGTTTTTTACTGATTTCCATTGCAATATTAGGGTCCATAGATGCCAAAATCTTAGCTGCCTGCCGATCATTCATGGCAGAAATAATAGCAACTACTATATCAGTATTCAATCCGGAAAGAATCTGAGCAGCCTCTTCAGGTGCCATTTTTTCGTAAATTTTTGCCGCTTGCTTAGTGCTCTTTACATCAGTTTCTGAATTAGCTTGTGAAATTTTAAGGTCTTTTTGCTTAATTTGTTCTTTTAGTCTTTTATTCTCTTCGGCCATTTTTTGTAGCATGATTTGTAGGCTGTCAATTAATTTTGTAGTTTGTTTTTCATCAGGTTTATACTTTACACTTACAGAATCAGTAAAAGTGAGAGAGTCAGTCTGCACATTTATAGAATCGACAAAAGTGAGAGAATCGGTCTGCACATTTACAGAATCAGCCTGGACTGTCGGATTAATGGCTTCTGGAATTGAATGCATTGTACCCATAATAATGGTCATCAATGTTAATATGACAATAAAAGTAAATGTGAAGAATAGAATAACTTTTGCCATATTTCATCATTCCATACTTTTTAATCTTACAAATTTCCTGAATTATGAGCCCCAATGACAGCAATCTCGTCCAATAATACTTGTTCTTTTTTTTGCTGTTCGACTATATAAATTTCATTATATTTATCTTTTAATTTTGATAAAACTTTTTTATCCTGTTGGGTTTCGATGAGTTTTTTTCTTAGCTGTTCAATTTTGATATTTAAATCGGCTATTTCCTTTTTCTGTAGTTCAATCTCATCTAAGTATTGATAATAATAACTATATTCCAATTTAATTTCTGAAATTGTCTGTTCTTTATCAAGATGCATTTTGCTGCAAAATTCTTCAAAATTATTCAACAACCGATTCAATTCCTTCTCAGATTCTGCTTTCTGTTTCTTTAAAAGCGCCAGATCTTTTTTCATCTTTTTTAAAACCATTTCCTTGACATCCAGAACTTTCTGTAATCGAAAATCAAATTTCTTCATTTTTTTTTCATCCCTGAATGTTTTGTCTTCCCTGTAATTTTATATATCGAATCAATCTTCCATTAACTTTACTAATTGGTGAATACTACTTTCTAAATTGCTTTTTTCATCAATATTCTGTTTAAGAAAATTTCTAATATCATTAATCTTCTTTATTGAATAGTCTACTTTAGGATTGCTTCCCTTCACATATGCACCAATATTAATTAGGTCTTCCGCTTCTTTGTAAGTTGCCAGTGTATCTAGTAGTTTTGTGGCAGCTTCTCGATGTTTTGAATCGGTAATATTGTTCATAACCCGACTAATACTTTCAAGAACTTCAATAGCAGGATAATGTCCAGCAGCGGCTAACCGTCTGGACAAAACAATGTGCCCGTCTAAAATTGCCCGTGAAGCATCTGCAATAGGTTCATTCATGTCATCACCTTCAACCAAAACAGTATAAAGACCTGTAATACTTCCTTTTTTATCTGTTCCGGCTCTTTCCAGTAATTGGGGTAAAAAAGCAAAGACCGAAGGTGTATAGCCTCTAGTGGTTGGTGGTTCTCCAATAGCAAGACCAATTTCTCTCAACGCCATTGCAACTCTGGTTAACGAATCCATCATCAATATCACATTTTTACCTTGATCACGGAAATACTCTGCAATCGTGGTTGCCACCAGTGAAGCTTTTAATCGGATAAGTGCAGGCTGATCGCTGGTTGCCACGACCACCACAGAACGTCTCATTCCCTCTTCCCCCAGATCTTTTTCTATGAACTCCCGGACTTCCCTACCTCGTTCACCAATCAAACCAATGACATTAACATCTGCATTGGTGTTTCGGGCAATCATGCCTAGTAAAGTACTTTTTCCGACACCACTTCCGGCAAAAATTCCAACGCGTTGCCCCCTACCTATGGTTGTCAGCGCATCAATAGCCCTTATACCAGTAGAGACAGGTTGATCTATTGGGGTACGCCATAATGGATGAGGAGGCTTTGCATAGACAGACCTTTTACTTGTGTTCAAAACTGGACCCAGATTATCGATCGGATGACCTAAACCATCAAGTATTCGGCCCAGTAGAGCATCACCAACCTGAACTGCTAATTGTTCTCCCGTGGCTACAATATCACTCCCCGGGGAAATTCCACGCATTTCTCCCAAAGACATAGAAAGCACTTTATCGCCTCGAAATCCTACCACTTCTGCTGGAAAACCATTTTCTTCACCAGGTGGATAAATTAAACAAACCTCACCTATTGCAGACTTTGGACCAAGAGATTCTATAAGTAATCCAACTACTTCGGTAACTCTTCCATGTAGTTTTACTGGTTCTATGTATTCTAGCTTATTCTTCAAATATTCTATTTTTTGTGTCAGATTCATTCAGCCACTTAATCTTTTTCTTGTGATTTCAATTCTTTCCGAAGTTCTTGAATAAGTTTTGTTATTTGAGTTTCGATTCTTGCATCAATTTTGCCATGTTCTGTTTCAACAATGCATCCACCGCGTTGAATCCGGGGATCCTTTTTAATGATAATTTTCTCCAAACTTGGTAACTGTTTATTTAAATCATTTTGTAAATCATTAATATCTTGAACATCAGCGGGATTCAAATAGAAAGTAACAATGGGTTCATTACTGATTATTTGTAATACTTTTTCGATAGAGTTTTGTACTAAATTTTTTACAAACGGTGGTATTTCTGGCACAACCCGTTCTACTAATTTTAAAGAAAAATCTAATAATAAATTTTCAGTTTGTTGGATTACTTGTTGCTTATTGTTTTCAATGCTTTGAATAACTTTATTTAAATGATCTATTTTTTCCCTATAATCAGCTTCGGCTTGTTGATAACCCGCTAGTTTTCCTTCTTCCAAACCTTTCTCATAAGCAAACTGAATTTCCTGTTGAAAATCTTTTTGAGAGATTTGCAATTTCTCTTCAATTTCTTGAGCTGATTGTTCACCTAATCCTTCCTGAAATTCACCACTTCCAGGAGCATTATCTTCTTTTTCTATTGGTAGAACAACTATTCTTTTAATTGGCTGTTGAATCTTAATAATGCGATTAGACAATAATCTCATCCTCTTTTCCCCTACCTGCAATAAAGATTTCGCCTTCATCTTCTAATTGCTTGATAATTTCAATAATACGTCGTTGGGCTTCTTCAACTTCCTTCAGTCTAACTGGACCCATAAATTCAAGATCTTCTTTAAGTAATTGAGCAGCACGTTCAGACATATTCTTAAATATTTTTTCTTTGATATTATCATCCGCCGCTTTTAGCGCCAGCGCCAGATCTTTCTTATCCACTCGCTTAAGAATTTTCTGAATACTCCGGTCATCAATTAAGACAATATCTTCGAATACGAACATTAAGCTTTTAATCTGGGAGGCTAATTCGGGATCACGTTCTTCCAGATAATTTAAAATGCTGCGTTCGGTCATTTTATTCGCTTTATTCAAAATCTCAGCCAGAGCTTTTGCACCACCGGTTTTACTCATGTCTTCTGAAATAACCGTTTCAGCAAGTGAATCTACTACTTCTTCAATTTCTTTTAACAGGTGCGGAGAAATTTTGCCCAGCGTCGCAATTCGCATGGCTACATCATTTCGTAAATCTTCTGGAAATTCGGCAAGCACTTCTGCCGTCTGCTCGGGTGTCAAATGTGAAAGAATTAAAGCAATTGTTTGAGGATGTTCCTTATTTAAAAAATTTACTAATTGGCTGGAATCCGCTCTTTTTAAGGTATTAAAGCCACGCACTTGTGTCGCCGATTTTATTTTCTCAATAAGTTCACGGGCTTCGTTTATTCCAAAAGCTTTTTCCAAGACAGTTTGTGCAAACTCAATACCTCCTTTGGCAATATAATCTTGAGCCTTCAGCAGATGATAAAACTCTTGAATTACGGCTTTGATCGTTTTTGATGGTACGGCATCTAATTCTGCTATCTCCATACTAATTTTTTCAATCTCAGAAGCAGTTAGACGTTTAAATATTTCTGCGGCATCTTCCTCCGAAAGCGAAATAAGAAAAATAGCCGCTTTCCGATACCCGCTAAGATTCTTAATGTCTTTTCTAGATTCTATAATTTTTTCTATGACTCCCATATCTTCTTCTATCTCATATTTTCGTCTTCTGTCAACCACACTTTGAGTAATTTTGCCGCTTCGTCCGGCCTCTCTTTAATAAAACTCTCTAAATTCTTTGTGAGTGGATTCTTACTACTTAACGATTTAAAGAAATCTTCGGCTACTATAACCTCTTCATCCAGTTTCTGATCCTTTCCTCTCTGCAATTCAGATGTTGAGTCACCTGCATCGGGTAATTGGGGTATCTTCCCTGCTTTTTGCAATGCTAGAATTTGCTCTTTAATTTGTTCGTTCCTTTGTTTTACATGACTGAAAAGTGAACGTATGATGAGCATCGATGCAATGATTGCCAGAATTAAAAATATTTTTTCAATCAGGTTATACCAATTATCCCATAATTTAGGTGATTCTGGCTCGAATAGTTCTTCTTCTAAAGATGGAACAGAAAAATCAATATTTACCACAGATACCTGGTCACCCCGTTCTTCCTTAAATCCTACAGCCGTTCTTACCAATTCAGTTAACATTTCCATTTCTTTTGGTGAGCGTGGCGTGTATTTGACCTTTCTTTTGCCATCTTTATCTGTAACTATTTCCCGTTTATTATTGACCATTACAGCAACCGATAATCGTTCAATATTACCAACTCCTTCTACGATATGCTGAATAGTTTTATTCACTTCATAATTAGTTAAAGTGCTACTGTGTTTGGAAGTAAGAGCCCCGGTATCCGTGGTGCCTACAACCGGATTGCTTTCTTCCTGGATTTCTTCGCTAACTACAGCCGTGTTATCCGGATCGTATTCTTCAATATTTTTTTCCACCTGTCTAAAATTTAGCTCAGCCGTTACTCTCACGACTGCATTTCCTGGCCCAATTACCTGATCCAACATGGATTGCGCCTTTTGAGCCAGGTAATCCTCTGCTTTTCGAGTAAGCTCTAACTGCGAAGCGCTCATCGTTAATAAATCATTCGGACTCTGCTTTTCCGAAAGGATCCTACCACGTGTATCCATTATAGTAATGTTTTCGGGTTCTAATCCCTCCACGCTACTGGCGATTAAATGGCTAATACCCAGCACGGTATTTTGAGAAAGTTTACCGCGTCCCTTCAATCGCAAAATTACCGATGCCGAAGGTTCTTCTTGATCTTCCTTAAATAGGGCTTCTCTGGGAATCACAATATGAACTCTCGCACCTTCCACTGATTCAATCTGTTCAATGGTCCGCGCCAATTCTCCTTCTAAAGCACGACGGTAATTCACCTGCTGTATAAAATCGGTCATACCCAAATTGGTTTTATCAAAAATTTCATACCCAACACTACTGCTCTCCGGGATACCTTCTTGCGCAAAAGCCAGACGCAATTCATAGACTTTATCTGATGGAACGAATATGGTAGTGCCACCATTCTCTAACTTATAGTCAATCTTTTGTTCTTTTAGCTTTTCTAAGATTTTCCCCGCATCCTTTTGAGAAAGGTTTGAAAAAAGTATATCATAGTTCGGCCGCGAAGTCCAGGTCAGCACTAATAGAAGAATAGCTAAACCGATCGCTAAACTAGTAAAAAATATCAATTTTTGTCGAAGCGTTAAACGGGAAAAGAAAAAGTTGATCTGGTCACGAATTTGATCTGAAGTGCCTGCCATAGGAAGACATCCTTGTTATTTAATCCTTCAGTTAATAAAATTCAAAGTTGCATGCGCATGATTTCTTGATATGATTCTACCAATTTATTTCTAATCTCAAGAAGTAGTTCAAGACTTATTCTTGCTTTTTGAGCAGCAATCGTTACTTGATGGAGATCTGTAATTTCGCCCTTGAGAAAAGCCTCGGTCGTTTCCGCATCTTCTATTTGTAATTGATTTACTTCCTGTAAGAAATTAGTCAAAGTATCTTTGAACGATTTATCAGAAACTTTCTCAGAACCTTCATTATTCTGGAGCACAGATATTAGGTTTTGTCTATTCTCTACTTTATTAATCATAACCTACCCCCGAACGTCAATTATTTGTCCTTTCTCTACCTGGATTTTGTTTTGATTTTGCAAATAACGGTTAATCTTTTTCCGATCTTGTGGATATAGCTTTTCAAAAAATTTTTTCTCTGCACTGTTTAAAGTAAGTTCGGGACGATAATCTTCAGGTATGTTGACCTTATTCTGAGTAGTCTGATTTTGTGCAGTTTGATTTGTTTTCTCGGCAATTGATGAATTTTTGTGCGATCTTTGAATTAAAGGATTCTGGTATATTTTAAAGGTCGAATCATAAATCTTCATCAAGCCCTCCTCCTTTAAATATCTAATGCAGCTTTAGCCATTTTTTTTGCGGCATCTATGGCTGTCAAATTTGCTTCGTAGCTACGCGAAGCGTTGATCATTTCGACCATTTCAGAAACGAGATTAATATCAGGATAATAAACGTATCCATTTTCATCAGCATCTGGATGATCAGGATCATAAACTACTTTAAAACCCGACCGGTCTTCCTGTATCTCAGCTTCTACCGCAATCTCTTGCGAGTTCTTACGTTGTACATTAGACATTGCTGATAAATGTCTGGGATTAGTAGTTGTTAGTTTATTCACTTTTTTCCTTAAAACAATCTCAAAACCATTTTCTTTTTTGGATTTCATTATTACCACTTTTCGACGGTAAGGCCCACCTTCCTCGGTTCGAGTTGTCTCAATATTAGCAATATTACTGGAAATTGCATCCAATTTTTTACGTTGGGCTCTCAAACCACTTGCTGAAATATTTAATGAACTGAATAGTTTGTCAATTGACATATTTCACTGCTCCTTGTGTTTACATATCAAACCTTCCTTTTATGCTGGCACGAATGGCCGCAAAATTTCTAGATATTAATTTACTGGCGAACAAAAATCGAATTTCATTTTTGACCTGATCCACCATCTCCGTTTCAATATCCACATTATTCATTCCACTGACCAAATCGGTGGAAACATCCTCTACTACAACTGGCTCTACTTCTGTGATGCGGTTAGCACCAATAGGAAGATGTTTACTATTCGTACGTTTGCCAGAAATCCTATTATCCATGGCATTCTGTAGTTCTTCCTCAAATTTTACTTCTTTGCGGCGGTATCCCGGGGTTTGTACATTGGCAATATTACTGGCAATTGCCTTTTGTCTTAATGCATAAACATCTAAACCTTTAGCGAGATTAGGAATAACGGTGTTTTTAAAAAGAAAATTTTTTATCATTTTTCCCCTTAAATTTTTATTTTATTTGCTCTGCAATCTTAATGCCATAACATTTATAAAGAATGGATAATTATCATAAATACTATATATTCAAATACTTATTGCAATAACTATATGCCATTTTTACTCCGCTTGAAAAAAAATATGTTGAAATTTCAAGCACTGATTGATCAAAATTTCGGCATAGTTGAATTTTCGGCATGTATGCCTGAATATTAAATGATTTTTTTAATCTGAATTCACATTTTGTTGATATCCCAGGGTATTTCTTTTAAATCAATTGATGACAGAAAAGTTTATGTGATTATAAACATTTATTTAAAGC